>JAFKJW010000142.1 GCA_017305925.1 Hyphomicrobiales bacterium
GGGCGAGACGCTGCCGATCTTCGCGTCGGTGGCCGAGGGCAAGGCCAGGACGGGCGCCAACGCCTCTGTGGTCTATGTGCCGCCGGCGGGCGCGGGTGCCGCCATCATCGAGGCGATCGAGGCGGAGATCCCGCTGATCGTCTGCATCACCGAGGGCATCCCGGTGATGGACATGGTGAAGGTCAAGGCGAGGCTCGACAGGTCGACGTCGCGGCTGATCGGGCCGAACTGCCCGGGCATCGTCACGCCGGACGAATGCAAGATCGGCATCATGCCGGGCTCCATATTCCGCAAGGGCTCGGTGGGTGTTGTGTCGCGCTCGGGAACGCTTACCTATGAGGCGGTGTTCCAGACGACGAATGCCGGGCTCGGCCAGTCGACGGCGGTCGGCATCGGCGGCGACCCGGTGAAGGGCACGGAGTTCATCGACATGCTGGAGATGTTCCTGGCCGACGACGAGACGAAGTCGATCATCATGATCGGCGAGATCGGCGGCTCGGCCGAGGAGGACGCCGCGCAGTTCCTCAAGGACGAGGCGAAGAAGGGCCGCAGGAAGCCGATGGCGGGCTTCATCGCCGGCCGCACCGCCCCTCCCGGCCGCACCATGGGTCATGCCGGCGCGGTGATCTCCGGCGGCAAGGGCGGCGCGGAAGACAAGATCGCGGCGATGGAATCGGCCGGCATCCGCGTCTCGCCCTCGCCGGCGCGGCTGGGCACGACGCTGGTGGAAGCGATCAAGGGGTAGGGAGAGTCGATCGTGGGTCGTCGGTCGTCGGTCGAACAGGTGGGGGCTCGCGGCGTCTGTGTCGCATTCCATCCCGTCGACCGACGACCGACGAACCACGACTGACCGCCAGAGGAGACGGAGCCACAGATGGCACGCAACGATCAGGCCAACGACCAGTTTTCCGTCACCTCGTTCCTCTATGGCGGCAATGCCGACTATATCGAGGCGCTCTATGCGGCCTACGAGGACGATCCCGCCTCCGTCGCGCCGGAATGGCGGGAGTTCTTCGCCGCGCTGAAGGACGACGCGGCCGACGTCCGCAAGAACGCGCGGGGCGCTTCCTGGGCGAAGCCGTCCTGGCCGTTGCAGGCCAATGGCGAACTGGTCTCGGCGCTCGACGGCAATTGGGGCCTGATCGAGAAGGTTGTGGAGAAGAAGGTTCGCGACAAGGCGGCCGGCAACGGCGTCGCCATGTCGGATGCGGACGTGCAGCGGGCCGCGCGCGATTCCGTGCGCGCCATCATGATGATCCGCGCCTATCGCATGCGCGGCCATCTCCATGCCAATCTCGATCCGCTTGGCATGGCCAAGCCGCTCGAGGACTACAACGAGCTGTCTCCGCAGAGCTACGGCTTCGAGGAGGCCGACCTCGACCGCCCGATCTTCATCGACGGCGTGCTCGGCCTCGGCGAGTACGCCACCGTCCGGCAGATGCTGGAGATCGTCAAGCGCACCTACTGCTCGACGCTCGGCGTCGAGTTCATGCACATATCCGATCCCGAGGAGAAGGCCTGGATCCAGGAGCGCATCGAGGGTCCGGACAAGGCGATAGAGTTCACCGAGAACGGCAAGAAGGCGATCCTCCAGAAGCTGATCGAGGCGGAGGGCTTCGAGCAGTTCATCGACGTCAAGTACAAGGGCACCAAGCGCTTCGGCCTGGACGGCGGCGAGTCGCTCATCCCGGCGCTGGAGCAGATCATCAAGCGCGGCGGCTCGCTCGGCCTGAAGGAGGTCGTGCTCGGCATGGCGCATCGCGGCCGCCTCAACGTGCTGACCAACGTCATGGCCAAGCCGCACCGCGCCGTCTTCCACGAGTTCAAGGGCGGTTCCTATGCGCCGGACGATGTGGAGGGTTCCGGCGACGTGAAATACCATCTTGGCGCCTCTTCGGACCGCGAGTTCGATTCCAACAAGGTGCACCTGTCGCTGACCGCCAACCCCTCGCATCTGGAGATCGTCGATCCCGTCGTGATGGGCAAGGCGCGCGCCAAGCAGGACCAGCATGCCGGCCGCGAGCGCGGCGAGATGGTGCCGCTCTCCGAGCGAGCGACCGTCATGCCGCTCCTGCTGCATGGAGACGCAGCCTTCGCCGGCCAGGGCGTGATCGCGGAAATCCTCGGCCTGTCCGGGCTGCGCGGCTACCGCGTCGCCGGCACGCTGCATTTCATCATCAACAACCAGATCGGCTTCACCACCAATCCGCGCTTCTCGCGTTCCTCGCCCTATCCGTCCGACGTGGCCAAGATGATCGAGGCGCCGATCTTCCACGTCAACGGCGACGATCCGGAGGCGGTCGTCTACGCCGCCAAGGTGGCGACCGAGTTCCGCATGAAGTTCCACAAGCCGGTGGTCATCGACATGTTCTGCTACCGGCGCTTCGGCCACAATGAGGGCGACGAGCCGGCCTTCACGCAGCCGCTGATGTACAAGAACATCCGCGCCCACAAGACGACCGTGCAGCTCTATGGCGAGAAGCTGATCGCCGAGGGCCTGCTGACGGCCGAGGAGTTCGACAGGCTGAAGGCGGACTGGCGCGCCCATCTGGAGAGCGAGTTCGAGGTCGGCCAGGCCTACAAGCCGAACAAGGCCGACTGGCTGGACGGCGCCTGGTCCGGCCTGCGCACCGCCGACAACCAGGACGAGCAGCGGCGGGGCAAGACCGCCGTTCCCGTCAAGACCCTGAAGGAGATCGGCCGCAAGCTGACCGACGTGCCGAAGGATTTCGAGGTCCACAAGACCATCGGCCGCTTCCTGGAGAACCGCCGCAACGCGATCGAGACCGGCGAGGGCATAGACTGGGCGACCGGCGAGGCGCTGGCCTTCGGTTCCATCCTGCTCGACGGCAACCCGATCCGCCTGTCGGGGCAGGATTCCGAGCGCGGCACCTTCTCGCAGCGCCATTCGGTCCTCTACGACCAGCGTAACGAGGAACGCTACATTCCGCTGAACCACCTGTCGCCTGCCCAGGCCGGCTACGAGGTGATCAACTCGATGCTGTCGGAAGAAGCCGTGCTCGGCTTCGAATATGGCTACAGCCTGGCCGAGCCGAAGGCGCTGACCCTATGGGAAGCCCAATTCGGCGACTTCGCCAACGGCGCGCAGGTGGTCTTCGACCAGTTCATCTCGTCGGGCGAGCGCAAGTGGCTTCGGATGTCCGGCCTCGTCTGCCTGCTGCCGCACGGCTACGAGGGCCAGGGGCCGGAGCATTCCTCGGCGCGGCTGGAGCGCTTTCTTCAGCTTTGCGCCGAAGACAACATGCAGGTCGCCTATTGCACGACGCCGGCCAACTACTTCCACATCCTGCGCCGGCAGTTGAAGCGCGATTTCCGCAAGCCGCTGATCCTGATGACGCCGAAGTCGCTGCTCAGGCACAAGCGCGCCGTCTCGACGCTTGCCGAGATGTCCGGCGAATCGACCTTCCACAGGCTGCTGTGGGACGACGCGCAGTATCTGAAGGACGAGAAGATCCGGCTGGTGAAGGATTCGAAGATCCGCCGCGTCGTGCTCTGCACCGGCAAGGTCTATTACGACCTTTACGAGGAGCGCGAGAAGCGCGGCATCAACGACATCTACCTGCTGCGCGTCGAGCAGCTCTATCCCTTCCCGGCCAAGGCGCTGATCACCGAGCTGTCGCGCTTCCGCGGTGCGGAGATGGTGTGGTGCCAGGAGGAGCCCAAGAACATGGGCGCCTGGTCCTTCATCGATCCCTATCTGGAATGGGTGCTCGCCCATATCGACGCCAAGCATCAGCGGGTGCGCTACACCGGCCGGCCGGCGGCCGCGTCGCCGGCGACCGGCCTGATGTCCAAGCACCTCGCCCAACTCGCCGCGTTCCTCGAGGACGCACTCGGCGAATAACCGAACCAAGGACAGGAAATCCCGCACATGGCCACCGAAATCAAGGTCCCCACGCTCGGGGAATCCGTGACCGAAGCGACCGTCGGCAAATGGTTCAAGAAGGCCGGCGACGCGATCGTCGCCGACGAGCCGCTGGTCGAGCTGGAAACCGACAAGGTGACGGTCGAGGTGCCCGCGCCGGCGGCGGGCACGCTTGCCGAGATCACGGTGAAGGAAGGCGAGACGGTCGGGGTCGGCGCGATCCTCGGCACGATCGCTGCCGGAGCCGGAGCAGCCAAGGGCACGCCGCCGCCGAAGCAGGAGACCGCCGTCGCCCAGGCCTCCGCCCCGACCGCCGCCTCGACGGTCAAGGAAGCGGCCGCCCAGACCGCAGAGACGGCTGGCGAAGGTCCGATCGAGGAGCGCAAGGCGCCGCCGGCGCCGGCCGCCGCCAAGCTGCTCGCCGAAAGCAACCTTTCCGCCGACCAGATCGAAGGAACGGGCAGGCGCGGCCAGGTGCTGAAGGGCGATGTGCTGGGCGCGATCGAGAAGGGCGCAAGCCAGCCGGCCGAGCCGGCGAAGGCGGCCGCTCCCGCCGCGCCGAGGCCCGCCTCCGCGCCCGCCGACGAGACCCGCGAGGAGCGGGTGCGCATGACCAAGCTGCGCCAGACGATCGCGCGCCGGCTGAAGGACGCGCAGGCGACCGCCGCCATGCTCACCACCTTCAACGAGGTGGACATGAAGCCGGTGATGGACCTGCGTGCCCGCTACAAGGACCTCTTCGAGAAGAAGCACGGCGTGAAGCTCGGCTTCATGGGTTTCTTCACCAAGGCGGTGACGCATGCGCTGAAGGAGATCCCCGCCGTCAATGCCGAGATCGACGGCACCGACATCATCTATAAGGACTACGCCCATATCGGCGTGGCGGTCGGCACCGACAAGGGGCTGGTCGTCCCGGTGGTGCGCGATGCCGATGGCATGTCGATCGCCGAGATCGAGAAGGAGATCGGCCGGCTGGGGCTTGCGGCCCGCGACGGCAAGCTCGGCGTGGCCGACATGCAGGGCGGCACCTTCACCATCTCCAACGGCGGCGTCTACGGCTCGCTGATGTCCACGCCGATTCTCAACGCGCCGCAGTCCGGCATCCTCGGCATGCACAAGATCCAGGACCGCCCGGTGGTGGTCGGCGGCCAGATCGTCATCCGCCCGATGATGTACCTGGCGCTCTCCTACGATCACCGCATCGTCGACGGCAAGGAGGCGGTGACCTTCCTCGTGCGGGTCAAGGAGACGCTGGAGGATCCGGAGCGACTGGTGCTCGATCTCTGAAGGTTCGCGTCGGCGTGGATGCCGGTTTTCGGCAGCGGCGATGTGAAAGACGATACAGGCGGTATTCCGTGCACGCTGCGGCTGCGCGGAACAGGCATTGAGGCACGCAGGAGGAGGCGCGGATGGAAGCTGCGGCGGCATCGACCGAAATCACCGTTCTCGGATGGAGCGTGGTGCTCCTGCTGGTCCAGATCATCCTGCAGGCGGTGTCGATCTACGATCTCGGCCCATATCTGCTCGGCCCGCGCGACGAGGACCGCAAGTCCGGCAACGTCATGGCCGGCCGGCTGGAGCGCGCGCTGAAGAACCTGCTCGAAACCTATCCGGCCTTCGTGGCGCTGGCGCTCGGGCTTGCCGTGGCCGGCAAGACCGGCGGCATCGCTGCCACCGGGGCCTGGCTGTGGCTCGCTGCGCGCGTCGTCTATCTGCCGCTCTATGCCTTCGGCGTGCCGGCGTTGCGCACGCTCGCCTGGGTCGTCTCGCTCGTCGGCCTTCTGCTGATGCTGGCGAGGCTGTTGTCGTAGGCGTGTCGTGACCCTGGCGATGCGCCTCGTCTCGGCGGCAGTCGGATCGGCCGTGCTGGCGGCAGCGCCGGCGCTCGCCGCCTGTCCCGTCGAGCTCGCCACCTATGGCGAGGCGCAGTCCGGAGCGCGCCTGGAGTTCGTTCCGGCCGAGGGGGCGGCCGTCACCAACGCGTTCCGGCTCTTGATGGGCGACAGCCTCGTGCTGGACGGCGTCGTCATGTGGACCGAGGATGTCCCGCGCCCGCGCGGCATGCTGATGTACAAGTGCCCCGAGGGCGACGTCACCGGCAGCGAGCTTGCCGGCTGCATCGTCTGGGAGGGCGTCGTCTATGCGGCGGACGATGCCGGCCATGTCGGCCTGCTGCCGGGGAAGGGCGATCCGGCGCCGAGAGCGCTGGTGCTGTCCGATCTCGGGCCTTCGCTGCGCAACTCGGCCGTCTATGCCGCGGAGAAGCTGTCCAGCGTTCCCTCCGACGTGTTCGTCCAGAACGGATGCCAGGAATGAACGGCTCGAAGGTGCTCCTCGTGACCGGCGGCAGCCGTGGCATCGGCGCGGCGGTCGTGCGGCTGGCGGCCGAACGCGGCTGGCGCGTCGCCCTCAGCTATGTCTCGAACCGGAGCGCTGCCGAAACGGTCGTTCGCGAAGCGGAGCGGGCCGGGAGCGAGGCACTTGCCGTACAGGCCGATGTCGGCAGCGAAGCCGACATCATGCGCCTGTTCGAGACGGTGGATCGACGCTTCGGCCGGCTGGACGGGCTGGTCAACAATGCCGGCATCGTCGCGGCGAAGGCCCGTGTCGACGAGATGGGCGTGGAGCGGCTGGAGCGGATGATGCGCGTCAACGTCATCGGCTCGATTCTCTGCGCGCGCGAGGCGATCCGCCGCATGTCGACCGTCCATGGCGGCCGGGGCGGCGTCATCGTCAACCTGTCTTCGAGAGCCGCCGTGCTCGGCGGTCCGGGCGAGTATGCCGACTATGCCGCCTCCAAGGGCGCCATCGACACCTTCACCATCGGCCTCGCCCGCGAGGTCGGCGGCGAGGGCATTCGCGTCAACGCCGTGCGGCCGGGGCTGATCGACACCGAGATCCATGCTTCCAGCGGCCAGACCGACAGGCTGGAGCGGCTGCGTGGCAGCGTGCCGATGCAGCGCGCGGGCGAGGCCGACGAAGTCGCCACGGCCGTGCTATGGCTGCTTTCGGACGAGGCATCCTATACGACTGGCGCGCTGCTCGACGTGGGCGGCGGCCGCTGAAGATACACAGGAAGGAAAAGCGAGATGGCTTATGACGTCGTCGTCATCGGAACCGGCCCCGGGGGCTATGTCTGCGCGATCAAGGCCGCGCAACTCGGCCTGAGGACAGCCGTGGTCGAGAAGCTGCCGACCCATGGCGGCACCTGCGTGAATGTCGGCTGCATCCCTTCCAAGGCGCTGCTTTATGCCACCGAGATGTTCTCCGAGGCGCAGCATTCCTTTGCCTCACTTGGCGTCGAGGTCGCGCCGAAACTCAACCTGAGGCAGATGCTGGCCCACAAGAAGCAGACGGTCGACCAGAACACCAAGGGTCTCGACTTCCTGATGAAGAAGAACAAGATCGACGTGCTGCGCGGCGTCGGCCGCATTCTCGCGCCGGGCAAGGTGTCGGTCGCAGGCGCCGACGGCAATACGCAGGAGGTCGAGACGAAGAACATCGTCATCGCCACCGGCTCCGAGGTAGCCGGCATTCCGGGCGTCAAGGTGGAGTTCGACGAAAAAGTCATCCTCACCTCGACCGGCGCGCTCGACCTCGAAAAGGTGCCGGGGACGCTCATTGTGGTCGGCGGCGGCGTCATCGGGCTGGAGCTGGGTTCGGTCTGGGCAAGGCTCGGCGCCAAGGTGACGGTCGTGGAGTATCTCGACGCCATACTGGGCGGCATGGACGGCGAGGTCGCCAGCCAGTTCCAGCGCCTGCTCGGCAAGCAGGGCTTTACGTTCCGGCTGGGAGCGCGGGTCACGGCGGTCGCGAAAAGCGGCGCAGGCGCCAGCGTCACCTTCGAGCCGGTGAAAGGCGGGCCGGCGGAAACCTTGCAGGCCGATGCCGTTCTCGTCGCCACCGGCCGCAAGCCGTATACCGAGGATCTCGGGCTGAAGGAGGCCGGCATCGCGCTCGACGAGCGCGGCCGCGTCAAGACCGACCATCACCTGCGCACAAACATTCCCGGCATCTATGCCATCGGCGACGTGATCGCCGGTCCGATGCTCGCCCACAAGGCGGAAGACGAGGGCGTGGCGGTGGCCGAGATCATCGCCGGGCAGGCAGGCCATGTGAACTATGACGTCATTCCGGGCGTGGTCTACACGAGCCCCGAGGTCGCCTCGGTCGGCCGGACGGAGGAGCAGCTCAAGGCGGCCGGCATCGCCTATGCGGTCGGCAAGTTTCCCTTCTCCGCGAACGGCCGGGCGCGCGCCATGCTGCACACGGACGGCTTCGTGAAGGTTCTCGCCGACAAGAAGACGGACAGGGTGCTCGGCGTCCACATCATGGGCTTCGGGGCCGGCGAGATGATCCACGAGGCGGCGGTGCTGATGGAGTTCGGCGGGTCCGCGGAAGATCTGGCGCGCACCTGCCATGCGCATCCGACCATGTCGGAAGCGGTCAAGGAGGCCGCGCTGGCCGCCTTCGCCAAGCCGATCCATATCTGAGATCGGCGGCGCAATACCTCGGGTGCGTCCTTCGAGGCTCGCCCGCGGATATTGTCGCTTTCCCCACCGATGCCTTGCGGTCTCGCGCCTCAGGATGAGGACGGTTTGCGCCAGCCTCCCTCATCCTCGGTGCGAGCGAAGCGAGCCTCGAAGGACGCACCGCAACGGCGGGACGGTCAAACCTCGGGCTCTTGGCAAAACGGCGCTGGCGGAACGCTCCTTCGCGGACTATATTGGTCTCGACGGTCTGGGCCTCTCGGCAGGCGTAACATATCCCCGGGGCCTTATCGATCTCTAAGGGAGCTGTCCCTGTTCCGGCCCGTGGGCTGGAGCATATGGCGCCCACCTACTTTGTAGGTTCCCGGGATCGATCTCTCCACCGGTTGCCTGGATCGTCGCTTCCGAACCCTGGCATGGCCAGATGGCCTTACGCCTGGACGAGCCGCAGCGCCTTGTCGAAGACGGTCAGCACGCGGGTCAGCTCGTGGCCGCGCTTCAGGACGAGCCCGCCCGCCGACACCACCGAATAGGCCCCCTGCTTGCGGGCCAGCGCGGGCGTCTTGACGATCTGGAAGAGGGGCGTCTCGCTGGTGCGCCGGAAAACCGAAAAGACGGCACGGTCCCGCAGGCTGTCGATGGCGTAGTCACGCCATTCGTTCGCGGCAACCATCTGGCCGTAAAGCCTGAGAATCTGGTCGAGCTCACGCCGGTCGAAGGAGACGGGGACCTCCGCTCTGTCCCGGCGGGCGTCCTGAAAGGGGACGACTATGGATGTTTCCCCGTCCTCCGCACCGCCGCCCAGATCGGTCATCAGCAAGCCGCCTCCATGTCGCAACCGCAGCCAAGGTGGCGCGATATCCCCGCAAATGCAAGTGTGCCAGGCGAATCGGCCGGGTAGGTCACGCCTCGATCACGTCCAGTAACATTTGGAAACATTTCGTAGGAATTGGTGAACTCCCGCCACATTCTCGCCGCGTTTTATCCTATCTGACGCCCCATTGTCCGACGAACTTATGGGCGTTGCCTGAGACGGTTCGGTCCGGCACCGGCTCGTAAACCCCAAGCCCCCCGCCCACGGGTCAGCGTCGGATCGAACCAACTCCGGTCTCGTCCAAGCCGAGACGGAGATGCGACGACCCCAAGTCCTGTCGCCGGTGTCAGTTCCCCCTGACGCCGGTTTTTTCATGGCCGGCGCAAGGATTTCCAGGCCGTTCAGATTCGCGGCTCGTGCAGCACCGTGGCGCCGAGTATGGCACCGGGCGATCCGTCCGCATTGACGGACTGGAGCAGCACGGCGCAGCCGCCGGCGCCCTTCTTTTCGACCTCGCGCATCGGCAGTTCGAAGCTCGCCGGCCTGCCATGCCACATGCCGGCCACCTGCAGCCCGCTCACCGCGTTCCAGTAGGTCACCGTCTTGCCGGTGTTCTCGCCATGCTCGATCTGGATCGGCGTCGGCGGCTCGAAATAGACCAGCACGACTTCGGCTTCCCTGGGGCCGCCGGAGGCGGCGTCGGCCACGATCATCAGGTTGGAGCCTTGCCGCGTCGCCTTCACGTCGACGCTCAAGCCGCCATTCTGGCGCGACAGGTCGCCGATCGCCTTGTCGATCTCTTGCCTGCTGGCGCCGTTGACGTGTTTGCGCCCGTTGATGACCGCCTGCGGCGTATAGACGGCGCGGGCCTTGAACGCTTTCATGTAGTCGTACTGGCGCGCCGTGTTGTCGGGATTGCCCAGTGTGTCGCGCCAGCCGAGATAGTCCCAGTAGTCGACATGGTAGGCGAGCGCGACGACGTTCTCCTTCTCGGCCAGTTCGGAAAAGACGCTGTCGGCCGGCGGGCAGGAACTGCATCCCTGGCTGGTGAACAGCTCCACGACGCCGACCGGATCCGTGCCGGGCTCGGCGAACGCGGCGGCGCAGCCGAGGCCGAAAAGGACGAGGCTTGCGCTCGCGATGCGCTTGAGGGTCGTCCTGCGGGGTGGCTGTCGGCCGCAATCGGCCGGCGACGGAATCGTCATGGCAGCGTCAGCTCTTCGGGGCCGTCTCCGGCCTTGGCGAAGCCCACGATTGTCAGACCGCCCGCTCAATGGAAAGTCACGTTCGGGTGAGACGCGGGCGGGACCGGCAGGCCGGTCCCGCCCGTCGACGTCAGGCCGCGAGGTCGCGCAGCACGTATTGCAGGATGCCGCCGTTCTTGAAGTAGTCGAGCTCGTCCAGGGTATCGATGCGGCAGAGGATCGGCACGTTCTGCACCGTGCCGTCGCCCATCGTTATCTTCGCCACCATCTTCTGGCGCGGGCGGATGGTCTCCAGCCCGTCGATCTCGACCAGCTCGTCGCCCTTCAGGCCGAGCGAGCGCCATGTCGTGCCCTCTTCGAGGACGAAGGGAATGACGCCCATGCCGACCAGGTTCGAGCGGTGGATGCGCTCGAAGCTCTGCGCGATGACGGCACGCACGCCGAGCAGGTTCGTGCCCTTCGCCGCCCAGTCGCGCGAGGAGCCGTTGCCGTATTCGACGCCGGCGAAGATCACCAGCGGCACGCCCTGGTCCTTGTATTCCATCGCCGCGTCGTAGATCGACATCTCTTCCTTCGACGGATAGTGGATGGTGTAGCCGCCTTCCCTGCCGTTCTCGCCCAGCATGTGGTTGCGGATGCGGATGTTGGCGAAGGTGCCGCGCATCATCACCTCGTGGTTGCCGCGCCGCGTGCCGTACTGGTTGAAATCGGCGACGCCGACGCCGTTGTCGGTAAGGTACTTGCCGGCGGGCGAGGCGGCCTTGATCGAGCCGGCCGGCGAGATGTGGTCGGTGGTGATCTTGTCGCCGAAGAGGCCCAGGATGCGCGCGCCCTTGATGTCGCTGACCCGTCCGTAGGTCTTCTTCATCTCCGCGAAATAGGGCGGGTTCTGCACATAGGTGGAAGTGTTGTCCCAGGCATAGGTCTGGCCGGCCGGCGCCCGCACCTTCTGCCAGTATTCGTCGCCCTTGAAGACGTCGGCATATTTGCGCGCGAAGAGATCGCGCGTGACGTTCTTCTCGATGAACTCCTGGATCTCGCCCGAGGTCGGCCAGATGTCCTTGAGATAGACCGGCTTGCCGTCGCTACCCTCGCCGAGCGGCTCGGTGGTGAGGTCCTTCGTCACGGTGCCGGCCAGCGCATGCGCCACGACCAGCGGCGGCGAGGCAAGGTAGTTCGCCTGCACGTCGGGCGACACGCGACCTTCGAAATTGCGGTTGCCCGACAGGACGGCGGCAGCGATCAGGCCCTTGTCGTTGATCGTTTTCGAGATCGGCGCCGGCAGCGGGCCGGAATTGCCGATGCAGGTGGTGCAGCCGAAGCCGACGAGGTTGAAGCCGATCTGGTCCAGTTCCTTCTGGAGGCCGGACTTGTCCAGATATTCGGCGACGACCTGGGATCCGGGCGCCAGCGAGGTCTTCACCCACGGCTTTTGCTTCAGGCCGAGCCGGTTGGCGTTGCGGGCGAGCAGGCCGGCGGCGATCAGCACCGAGGGGTTGGAGGTGTTGGTGCACGACGTGATGGCGGCGATGACCACGTCGCCATGGCCGAGGTCGAAATCCTCGCCCTCGACAGCGTAGCGCTTGTCGACGTCCAGCGTCTTCTTGTATTCCGTCTCCATCGCCTTGGCGAAGCCGGCGGCGATGCCTTCGAGCGCCACGCGGCCCTCGGGGCGCTTCGGCCCGGCCATGGACGGCACCACGTCGCCGAGGTCGAGCTCCAGCGTATCGGTGAATACGGGATCGGCCGAATCGGCGGCGCGCCACATGCCCTGCGCCGTCTGGTAGGCTTCGACCAGCGCGATGCGGTCCTCGGCGCGGCCCGACATGTTGAGATAGCGGATGGTCTCGGAATCGACCGGGAAGAAGCCGCAGGTCGCGCCGTATTCGGGCGCCATGTTGCCGATGGTGGCGCGGTCCGCCAGCGTCATGTTGGAGAGGCCGGGGCCGAAGAACTCGACGAACTTGCCGACCACGCCCTTCTTGCGCAGCATCTGGGTGACGGTGAGTACGAGGTCGGTCGCGGTCACGCCTTCCTTGAGGCGGCCGGTCAGCTTGAAGCCGATCACCTCGGGCAGCAGCATCGACACCGGCTGGCCGAGCATGGCGGCCTCCGCCTCGATGCCGCCGACGCCCCAGCCGAGCACGCCGAGCCCGTTGATCATCGTGGTGTGCGAATCGGTGCCGACGCAGGTGTCGGGATAGGCGACCGTCTCGCCGTCCTCCTCCTTCGTCCACACCACCTGGCCGAGATATTCGAGATTGACCTGGTGGCAGATGCCGGTGCCGGGCGGCACGACCCGGAAGTTCCGGAACGCCTGCTGGCCCCACTTCAGGAACTTGTAGCGCTCCTCGTTGCGCTGGTATTCGAGCTCGACATTGCGCGCGAAGGCCATCGGCGTGCCGAACTCGTCGACGATGACGGAGTGGTCGATGACGAGGTCGACCGGGACCAGCGGGTTGATCTTCTCGGGATCGCCGCCGAGCGACCTGATGCCGTCACGCATGGCCGCGAGGTCGACCACGGCGGGAACGCCGGTGAAATCCTGCATCAGGACGCGGGCCGGCCGATAGGCGATCTCGACGCCGGCGGTTCCCCTGTCGGCCAGCCAGCCGGCCACCGCCTTGATGGCTTCCTTCGTGACGGAGCGGCCGTCCTCGTTGCGCAGCAGGTTCTCGAGCAGCACCTTCATCGAATAGGGAAGCTGCGAGATGCCGGTCAGGCCGTTCTTCTCGGCCTCGACGAGGCTGTAATAGACATAGTCGGTTCCCGCCACCGTCAGGGTGGAGCGGCAATTGAAGCTGTCGATGGATTTGGACACGGTGCGATCCCATTCAAAGTCTGTTGCCTAGACGGGAACGGACTCCTGGGGCATGCAATCACGCGCTAGGTGCGGGTACGGCCATTTCCGCTGTCCGCTCCCGAGCAGCGAGCCGGCGGGCGGACGCCCTCAACCTGCTGCCTTTCGGTGGCCATGCCGACCGCTGGCATGGTGCCCCAGCGTATAGAGAATTTCCTCGAACAGTTCTAGAGAGACGGGAGTTAAATTTGTTGCGCCGCACAGTCGGCGGAAGCGGGGCGGATTGGGGACGGCATGCGGCTGATCGCCGAGGAACTGGCCGGCGAACGCGGCGGGGAAAGAGTATTCTCCGGCGTGGATTTCGTGCTGGAGGAGGGCGAAGCGCTCGTCGTCACCGGGCCGAACGGGTCGGGCAAGTCGACGCTGCTGCGGGTCGTCGCGAGGTTGCTGCCGGCGGCCGCCGGCCGTCTGGCGCTGGAGGGCGGCGGCGAGCGCTGGCCGGACGTGGCCGCTGCGCTGCATTATCTCGGCCATCAGAACGCGATGAAGCCCGCCCTGACCGTCGGCGAGAACCTCCTCTTCTGGCAGCGCTTCTGCGGCGAGGCGACGCAGGCCGTGCCGCAGGCGCTTGCAGCGGTCGGCCTTGCCGGACTCGGACACCTGCCTTTCGGCTACCTGTCCACCGGCCAGAAGCGCCGCCCGCC
>JAFKJW010000143.1 GCA_017305925.1 Hyphomicrobiales bacterium
ATGCTGATCGTGTATCTTTTGCTTCTGGGATGGGCGGTGCGCTTCATCCATCACGCGCTCTTCGACGGCACGATGCTGTCGGTGCAGTATTACGTCGTGGACACCATCATTCTCCTCATCCTCGGGTCGTTGGGCTACCGCCACAAGCGCACCAGCCAGATGGTCACGCAATACCATTGGCTCTACGAGCGCACGTCCCCGCTCGGCTGGAGAGCGAAGGCGGGTTGACGGCGGCTTGCGTTCACCAATGCGCCGGTTTGGCTTCGAATCGGCGTGACAAGTGCCGGGAAATCGGCATTCTACCGTTTTCTGCGATAGGGCGGGCATCGCATGAAGGCACACTTTCCGGCCCGCTCGTATAATGGGAGTCGTTAGAATGAGAAAAACTCTGTTGTCCGCCGTCGCCGTGGCCGCGCTGGTCGCGTTCGGCGGCAGCGCGTGGGCCGACGTGACGATCGGCGTCGGCGGCCCGATGACGGGCCCGAACGCGGCCTTCGGTGCGCAGTTGCAGAAGGGCGCCGAGCAGGCCGCCGCCGACATCAACGCGGCAGGCGGCATGAATGGCGAGAAGATCGTGCTTTCGATCGGCGACGACGTGTCCGATCCGAAGCAGGGCATTTCGGTCGCCAACAAGTTCGTCGCCGACGGCGTCAAGTTCGTTGACGGCCACTTCAACTCGGGCGTCACCATTCCGGCTTCCGAGGTCTATGCCGAGAACGGCATCCTGATGGTCACGCCGGCGGCCACCAACCCGCAAGTCACCGAGCGCGGCATGACGAACGTGTTCCGCATCTGCGGCCGCGACGACCAGCAGGGCAGCATCGCCGGCAAGTACATCGCCGACAACTTCAAGGACGCCAAGGTCGCCGTCATTCACGACAAGACGCCTTACGGCCAGGGCCTCGCCGACGAGACGAAGAAGGCGCTGGAAGCCGCCGGCCATCCGGAAGTCATGTATGAAGGCGTCAACATCGGCGACAAGGACTTCTCGGCCCTCATCGCCAAGATGAAGGAAGCCGGCGTCACGCTGATCTACTGGGGTGGCCTGCACACCGAAGCCGGCCTGATCATCCGTCAGGCGGCCGACCAGGGCCTGAAGGCGGTGCTGTTCTCGGGCGACGGCATCGTCTCCAACGAACTGGCCTCGATCGCCGGCGACGCCGTCCTCGGCACGCTGAACACCTTCGCGCCCGATCCGCGCAACAATCCGAACGCCAAGGAAGTGGTGGAGAAGTTCCGCGCCGCCGGTTTCGAGCCGGAAGCCTACACGCTCTACTCCTATGCCGCCATCCAGGTGATGGTGGAAGCCGCCAACAAGGCCGGCTCGAACGATCCTGTGAAGGTTGCCGAGACGATCAGGAAGGATGGCCCCTGGAAGACCGTCATCGGCGACATCAGCTTCGACGAGAAGGGCGACACCACCGGCACCAACTACGTCATCTACGAATGGAAGAAGGGTGACGACGGCAAGATCGGCTACTTCGAGAAGAAATAGGACCGGCGACAGCGGGCCTTCGTGGATGCCCGGCTGAAAGGCCGGGCATTTTCTTTCTGTCGTTCATCGGCCGCTTCGTGCCGTTTCAATCGGTTCAAATCCGATTCTTATTTAGTTGCACCGCAGCATTTTCCGGTTATTCATAGCGCACCCTGTCGCCTCGCCGGAGACCGTCCTTGGCCATCACGAAAATCCTCGTCGCCAACCGCTCCGAGATCGCCATCCGCGTCTTCCGCGCCGCCAACGAGCTGGGGTTGAAGACCGTCGCCATCTGGGCGGAGGAGGACAAATACTCCCTCCACCGCTTCAAGGCGGACGAGAGCTACCAGGTCGGGCGCGGCCCATGGCTGTCGAAGGACATGGGTCCGATCGAGAGCTACCTGTCGATCGACGAGATCATGCGCGTGGCGAAGCTCTCCGGGGCCGACGCCATCCATCCCGGCTACGGCCTGCTCTCCGAAAGCCCCGAATTCGCGGAGGCCTGCGCGGCGAACGGCGTCACCTTCATCGGGCCGAAGCCGGAGACCATGCGCCGGCTGGGCAACAAGGTCGCGGCGCGCAACCTCGCCGTCGAGGTCGGCGTGCCGGTCGTGCCGGCCACGGGCCCCTTGTCGGACGATCCGGATGCGATCCGCAAGCTCGCGGCGGACATCGGCTATCCGGTCATGCTCAAGGCCTCGTGGGGCGGCGGCGGGCGCGGCATGCGCGCCATCCGCGCGGAAGCCGATCTCCTGCGCGAGGTCACGGAGGGACGCCGCGAGGCCATGGCCGCGTTCGGCAAGGACGAGGTCTATCTGGAAAAGCTGGTGGAGCGCGCGCGTCATGTCGAGGTCCAGATCCTCGGCGACACCCACGGCAACGCCGTGCACCTCTTCGAGCGCGACTGCTCCATCCAGCGCCGCAACCAGAAGGTCGTCGAGCGGGCGCCGGCGCCGTATCTGAGCGAGGCGCTGCGGCGGGAACTGTGCGGCCATGCCCTGAAGATCGCCCATGAAACGGACTACATCGGCGCCGGCACGGTCGAGTTCCTGCAGGATGCCGACACCGGAAAATTCTATTTCATCGAAGTCAACCCGCGCATCCAGGTCGAGCACACGGTGACGGAGGAGGTCACTGGCATCGACATCGTCAAGGCGCAGATCCGCATCCTCGACGGCCTCGCCATCGGCACGCCGGAATCGGGCGTCCCGGCGCAGGAGAACATCCGCCTCAACGGCCATGCCCTGCAATGCCGCATCACCACCGAGGACCCTGAGCAGAACTTCATTCCGGACTACGGCCGCATCACCGCCTATCGCGGCGCGACCGGCTTCGGCATCCGTCTCGACGGCGGCACCGCCTATTCCGGCGCCGTCATCACTCGCTTCTACGACCCGCTGCTGGAGAAGGTGACGGCCTGGGCGCCGACGCCCGGCGAGGCGATCGCCCGCATGAACCGCGCGCTGCGCGAGTTCCGCATCCGCGGCGTGGCGACCAACCTGACCTTCCTCGAAGCCATCATCAACCATCCGCGCTTCGTCGACAATTCCTACACGACGAAGTTCATCGACACGACGCCCGAGCTCTTCACCGAGGTGAAGCGGCAGGATCGCGCGACCAAGCTGCTCAACTACCTCGCCGACGTTACGGTGAACGGCCATCCCGATGCGCGTGGCCGCGCCCTGCCGAACCCGGAGGCCGCCGCACCGGTCATTCCGTGGTACACGGCACCGGTGCCGCAGGGCACCCGCGACAGGCTTCAGGCGCTCGGTCCGGAGAAGTTCGCCGCGTGGATGCGGAACGAAAGCCGCGTGCTCGTCACCGACACGACGATGCGCGACGGCCACCAGTCGCTGCTCGCCACCCGCGTGCGCACCTACGACATCGCCCGGATCGCCGGCACCTACGCACGCGCCCTGCCGCAACTTCTGTCGCTCGAATGCTGGGGCGGCGCCACCTTCGACGTCGCCATGCGGTTCCTGACGGAGGATCCCTGGGAACGGCTGGCGATGATCCGCGAGAAGGCGCCCAACATCCTTCTCCAGATGCTGCTGCGCGGCGCCAACGGCGTCGGCTACACCAACTATCCCGACAACGTCGTGCAGCACTTCGTGCGCGAGGCGGCTGCCGGCGGGGTCGACCTCTTCCGCGTGTTCGACTGCCTGAACTGGGTCGAGAACATGCGCGTGGCGATGGACGCCGTGGGCGCGGAAGGCAAGCTGGTCGAGGCGGCGATGTGCTACACCGGCGATATCCTCGATCCGGACCGCGCCAAATACGACCTGAAATATTATGTCGGGCTGGCCGGGGAACTGGAGCGGGCCGGCGCGCATGTCATCGCCGTCAAGGACATGGCCGGCCTGCTCAAGCCGGCCGCGGCGCGCATCCTCTTCAAGGCGCTGCGCGAGGCGACCGACCTGCCGATCCATTTCCATACGCACGACACGTCCGGCCTGTCGGCGGCGACGGTGCTGGCTGCCGTCGAGGCCGGCGTCGATGCGATCGACGCGGCTATGGACGCCTTCTCCGGCAACACCTCGCAGCCTTGCCTGGGCTCGATCGTGGAGGCTCTTAAAGGAACCGAGCGCGACCCCGGTCTCGATCCCGCGTGGATCAGGAAGATATCCTTCTACTGGGAGGCGGTGCGCAACCAGTATGCTGCCTTCGAAAGCGACCTGAAGGGTCCCGCCTCGGAGGTCTATCTCCACGAGATGCCCGGCGGCCAGTTCACCAACCTGAAGGAGCAGGCCCGCTCGCTCGGGCTGGAGACGCGCTGGCACGAGGTGGCGCAGGCCTACCATGACGTGAATCTGATGTTCGGCGACATCGTGAAGGTCACGCCGTCCTCCAAGGTGGTCGGCGACATGGCGCTGATGATGGTCAGCCAGGATCTTTCCGTCGCCGATGTCGAGAATCCCGGCAAGGACATCGCGTTTCCGGATTCGGTCGTCTCCATGCTCAAGGGCGACCTCGGCCAGTCGCCGGGCGGCTGGCCGTCGGCCTTGCAGAAGAAGGCGCTGAAGGGCGAGAAGCCTTACACGGCCCGCCCCGGGACGCGGCCTGTCCGAGCAGGAGTTCGCGTCCTGGCTGATGTATCCCAAGGTGTTCTCCGATTTTGCTGCGGCGCAGGAGATCTACGGTCCGGTCAGCGTGTTGCCGACACTGGCCTATTTCTACGGCATGAAGGTCGGCGACGAGGTTTTTGTCGATATCGAGAAGGGCAAGACGCTGGTCATACGCTGCCTTGCGATCGGCGACGCCAACGACAAGGGCATGGTGACGGTCTTCTTCGAGCTGAACGGCCAGCCGCGGCGGGTCAAGGTTCCCGACCGGGCGCGCGGCGCCGCGAATGGCAAGCTCCGGCGCAAGGCCGAGCCGGGCAATGACGCGCATGTCGGCGCGCCGATGCCGGGCGTGGTCTCGACGCTGGCCGTCGGCGCCGGGCAGGCGGTGAAGGCGGGGGACATCCTGCTTTCCATCGAGGCGATGAAAATGGAGACGGCGCTGCATGCGGAGCGTGACGGCACCATCGCCGAAGTGCTGGTCAGGGCGGGCGACCAGATCGACGCCAAGGACCTGCTGGTCGTCTACGACAGCCCCGGTTGAGCGCGGGCCGCCTGCGCCTCAGCGCGCCAGAAAGCCCTTGTAGATGAAGCCGCTCTTGCCGGCATAGCTGACGGCGCACCATGAGCGGCAGTTCGGCGCGACGGCGACCTGCGCGCCGCCCGGAATCGTCGTCAGGATCGCCGATCCGTCCGCGGGACGCGCCCGAAGGAACACCGCGCTGCGCACACGGCTGGTCAGCCCTCTGACCCGCTTCTTGTCTTCCTTCCTGCCTTCCGATGTGGCGGCCGGGTTGTCCGGCTGGCTGATGGCAGCCGTCGTTTCCTGCTCTGCCCGGCTGGCGGCTTCGGGAATCGGTGCCTGCCTGGGGGTCGTCGTCTCCTCCGCATAGCCGAGCGCGACATCGCCCGTCCCCTCTTCGGAAGAGGCTGGTGCCGGCGCCTGCGGCGCGGCTGCCGTCTCTTCTTGCCGGGGCTTCTCCCGGATGACGACCCGGCTGTCCTTTTCGTCCTCCTGGATCGCGGCCACCTGCCGGCCGCCTTCGTCCTTGGCGGGCACCGCCGCCGAGGCTTGCGGCTCGGCCGCTGGATCTTGTTCGGGGGCCTTCGTGAGGGCCGGAAGCTGTGTCTCCGTGACCTGCACCGTCTCGGGGGTCTTCGTTTCGACGACCGTGCCCGAGTCGGGCTGTGGCCCGCCCGCATCCGCCCGCGCTTCCTCCACGACCGGCGGGACGTGCGACGCACCCTCGTGGCGCTGGTACTGGATGACGGAAACGACGGCGGTGATGGAGAGGACGCCGAGCGCGGCGGCGAGCAGGAGGGCCCTGTAAGGCGGCGCGTCGTCCGACAACAGATTCCTGACGCGTGTCGTGCTCGCGTCGTCGTGCCACTGAATTACAGTCCGCGGACGTTGCGGCTGTCCAGCGGATCTGCGCATAGAGGTCCTCCACCCGGTTCCGCCGCAACGAAACCCTCAACGGTACCGGACTGCTGGTCTATTGTTTCTTTCAATGTCAGAATCCGACAAGAATGTGGCCAACGCTGAACCTTTTTGTGGCAAATGCCCGAATATCCAGCCTGCGGCGGGGTGTTATCGCTGCCGGTTCGCCGGCATGAGCCGGCCATGACGGACGGCGATGCCCTGAACGCGGCGCGGCGCGGCCGCTGGGCGGTCGCGGCCCTGTTTTTCGTCAACGGTTTCGCCATTGGAAGTTGGGCGGCGCAGGTGCCGAGCTACATCCGGCAGCTCGGGGTCACGGAAGCGACTTTCGGGCTGATCGTCCTTTGCCTCGGCGCGGGTGGAATCGTGGCGATGTCCTGCGCCGGCTTCCTGATGTCGCGTCTCGGCTCTCGCCCGGTGGCCCTGTCCTTCGGGGCGGCGGCGGTGTTCACCTTGCCCCTGGCTGTGTCGATGACGAACCCGGCGGCCGGTGCCGTCGCGCTGGTGGTCATGGGCGCCATGCTGGGCGGGATGGACGTGGCGATGAACGCCAATGCCGTGACAGTGGAGCGCCGCCTGCGGCGTCCCGTCATGTCGTCGACCCACGGATTCTGGAGCCTCGGCGGCGCCTCCGGAGGTGCTGCGGGCGGGTTCGCCATCGAGATGCTCGGGCCGATGGCGCATGCGCTGCTGGTCGGAGCCGTGATGGCTGCGGTCTTGGCCGCCGCATGGCCCCGCGTTGCGGGGGACGACCGGCCGGCGCCCGCCCAAGGACCGCGGCGCTTCGTCCTGCCGGCAGCCCCGACGATCTATCTCATCGGCCTGATCGGCATGATCTGCATCCTCCCGGAGGCGATGATGCGCCTCTGGGGCGCGCTTTTCATGCAACAGCAGCTGCATGCCGATCTCGGCGTCGCCGGCCTGGCCTTCGCCCTTTTCGCCGGCGCCATGGCGGTGACGCGTTTCGGGGGAGACGGGGTGCGCCGCCGCTACGGCGCGGTGGCGACGATGCGCGGCTCGTGCCTGCTTGCAGGAGCGGGACTGATCGTCGCCGCGGTTTCTCCCCATATCGCGATCACCCTGCTGTCCTTTGCCGTGGCCGGCATAGGGACGGCCAATCTTACGCCCATCGCGTTTTCGGCCGGCGGCAATCACGAAGGCATGGCCTCGTCCACCGGAATGGCGGTGGTGGGCACGCTGACCTATGTCGGCGTGCTCCTTGCACCCTGCGCTTCGGGCCTGATTGCCGAGGCGTACGGCCTGACGCCGGTATTCGTCGCCACGGCCGGACTCGTTCTGCTGGTCGGGGTCTTTTCCTCGGTTCTCTCTCGCGCGGATTTCAAGCGCGCCTGAAGCGCGGCGAGCGAACGGAAGGAATCAGATCCGCCCCATCAGCAACAGGATCAGCAGGACGACGATGATCACGCCGACGATGCCCGATGGCCCGTAGCCCCACCCGCGCGAATATGGCCAGGCGGGGATGGCGCCGAGAAGGATCAGGATAAGGATGATGATGAGAATGGTGCTGAGCGTCATCGCGTTTCGCCTCCCTGAGAACATCACACCGGAACAAGCTGAAGCAACTTGACCGATCCCGGTGTCGGGCATGCCGTCTCAAGATGCTGCAACGACGACAGAAATGCGTGATCGGGCGCAAAGTTCCGGGCGCCGGGCGACGCCGGCTACTCGGCGGCCTTCGGATATGGAAGACCGGGCGCGGCGGAAGGGTCGGCATTCTTTGCGGCGGGCCCCGTTCCGGCTCCGTCCGTACGCCGCCGGAAGAGGCGGGCCAGCCAGCCGCGCTCGCCGGCCTTGCGCTTGTCGCGGGTGAACACCATCAGCATCGACGGCGTGACGATCAGCGTCAGCACGGTCGCGAAGGAAAGGCCGAACACGATCGCCGACGACAGCGCGATCCACCACTGCGTCGACGGCGCGTTGATCGTCGTCTCCTGGTGGAATATCTCGAGGCCGAGCCCGAAGGCGATCGGCAGCACGCCGAGGATCGCGGAAAGCGCCGTCAGCACCACCGGCCGCGCCCGCTCGCGGCAGGTCTGGAGCACCGCATCGTATTTGTTCCAGCCTTCGTCGCGCAGCCGGTCGTAGGTGTCGATAAGCACGATGTTGTTGTTCACCACCACGCCGGCCAGCGCGATGATGCCGATGCCCGACATGACGATGACGAAGGCCTGGCCGGTCAGCATCATGCCGAGCAGCGCGCCGATCGTCGCCATCACCACGCAGGAGAGCACCAGGATGACGCTGGTGAACTTGTTGAACTGGGCGAGCAGCACGATGAAGATCAGGAAGATCGCCGCGCCGAAGGCGTTGCCGAGGAAGGCGCTCGCCTCCTGGCTGTCCTCGTTCGATCCGCCGAGCTTCCAGCCGATGCCCTTGTCGGTCAGGTTCATGGCGCGCACGGCATTGGTGACGTCCGCCTGCACGGCGGCGACCTGATAGCCCGAGGCGACGTTGCCCTGCACGGTGATCGTGCGCTTGGCGTCGATGCGGTTAAGGATGCCGACCGTGTGTTCGGGCCTGCGCGACACGAAGTTGGAAATCGGCACAGAACCTTCGGCCGTCTCGACGCGCAGTTGGTCGAGCGTCGCCAGCGTGCGGCTGTTCTCGGGCAGCCTGAGCCTTATGTCGACGGCATCGTCGGCGCCGGCGGGACGATAGTCGGTCAGCTTGAGGCCTGTGGTGACGAGTTGGACGACCGTCCCGACCGACATGGGGCTGATGCCGTACTGGGCCGCCTTGGAGCGGTCGACTTCCAGCGCCCAGTCGACGCCGGGAGGCGGAAGGCCGTCGGCGATGTCGATGACGCCCGGCACCTTCGCCACCACCGCGGCGACCTGCTTGGCGACGTCGTTGAGGCCCTCCGGATTGACGGCGGACAATTCGACCTGGATCGGCTTGCCGGTCGGCGGACCCGCCTCCGGCACGCGGACCTCGATGTCGACGCCCGGAATGCCGGCCATGGCGGTGCGCAGTTCGTCGAGGATGGCATGCGCGGGCTTGCGCGCGCGCCAGTCGACGAACTCGTACTGGATGACGCCGACGACGTCTTCCGGCACGTCGGCGCCGCCGCCGCGCGTCTTGCCGACGCGGGTATAGACCGACTTGATGCCGGGCCAGCCGAGAATGCGATGTTCCGCTTCCTGCGTCGCGGCATCCATTTCGCCGAGCGAAAGGTTGCCGCGCGCGTGCACGTAGAGCAGGCCGTAGTCCGGTTCGACATTGGGAAAGAACTCGACGCCTGCGCCGAACTTCGAATAGGCGAACGGCACGGCCACCAGCAGCGCGACGGTGAGCAGCAGCACCGTCTTGGGATAATGCACCGCCTTCTTGACGGCCGCCATGTAGAGGCCGTCGCGGTGATGCTCCTCGGCATGCGCCGGGGGCTTGGCGAAGATGGCGCCGAGCGTCGGCGCGAAGACCAGCGCATAGGCCATCGAGGCCGCCAGCGTGACGATCAGCGTGATCGGCAGGTATTTCATGAAGTCGCCGATGATGCCCGGCCAGAACAGCAGCGGCGAGAAGGCTGCGATGCGCGTCATCGTCGCCGCGATGACCGGGCCGGCCATGCGCTTGGCGGCTTCCTCGAAGGCCTGCTCCTTCGGCATGCCTTCCGACATGCGCCGCTCCGCATATTCGGTGACGATGATCGCGTCGTCCACCAGCATGCCGACCGCCAGGATGAGGCTGAACAGCACGATCATGTTGATGGTGTAGCCCATGAGGGCGAGCAGCAGGATGCCCATGAGGAAGGAGGACGGGATCGCCAGGCCGATCAGCAGGGAGGCGCGGCCCGACAGCGCGTAGAGGATGACGATGAAGACCAGGATGACGGCGATGAGCACATGGTTCTGCAGGTCGGTCAGCAACTGGTTGACGAAGACCGACTTGTCCTGGGTGAACGTCACCTCCATGCCCTCCGGCATGCTCTTCATGAACTCCTCGGCGACCTGCTTGGCGCCGTCGATCGTCTGCACGATGTTGGCGCCGATGCGCTTCTTCACCTCGATGGCGATGGCCGGCTTGCCGTCGAGGCGCGTGATCGTGGTCGCGTCCTCGAAGGTGGAACGCACCGTGGCGATGTCCCTGACGCGCACGACGGCGTCGCGTCCCGCCACGACGGGCAGGTTGGCGACGTCCTCCGGCGTCTCGATGAGGGCCGGGACCTTGATGGCGTACTTGCCCTCGGAGCCTTCGATGTTGCCGGCCGCCACGAGGTTGTTCGAAGCGCCGGCGCCCTGGATCAGCTGGTCGAGACGTAATCCGTAGGAGGAAAGCTTCATCGGATCGATGATCGCTTCCACCTGTTCGTCGCGCGCGCCCTGGATGGTGCCCTCGAGCACGCCCGGCACCTCTTCGATGCGGTCGCGCAGCGTCTTCGCCGCGGTCGTCAGCACGCGTTCCGGCACGTTGCCGGAAAGGGTGACCACAAGCACGGGAAACTCCGACACGTTGACCTCGTTGACGGTCGGCTCCTCGACGCCGGCCGGCAGGTCGCGCTTGGCGTCCTGGACCTTGTTGCGCGTGTCGATGAGGGCATCGCTCAGGTCGGTCGACGGATCGAACTCGACCAGCACGTAGCCGCCGCCCTGATAGGCGGCCGACTTCATCTCCTTGAGTCCCTTGAGGCTCTTAAGCTTGGTCTCGACGGGACGCAGCAGCAGGCGCTCCGAATCCTCCGGCGAGATGCCCTGATAGACGAGGCTGACATACATCACCGGAATGGCGACGTCCGGCTCCGCCTCCTTCGGCACCGCCTGATAGGCGAGCGCCCCGGCGATGATCAGGAACAGCAGCACCGACAGCGTCAGGCGCGCATTGCGGATCGCAAGCTTGACGATATCCATGGCGGGGTCCGTCGGTGCCTTCAGTTCGTCGCGGCGGGATCGCCGGCAAGTCTCTCGGCGAGCTTCGCGTCCGCCGGCACGGGGTTTACCACGTCGCCGTCCTTGACGAGATCCTGGCCCGCGACGATCACCCGCGCCTCGGCCGGAATGCCGCCCAGCACCAGCCCGTCCGGCGTGTCGTCGATCAGGTCGATCGGATGGAACACGACCTTGTTGGCGGCGTCGACGGCGCGGATGCCGAGATCGCCATTGTCGCTCAGCGTGACGATCGAGCGCGGCAGCGTGACCGCATCCGCCGGCGCGGAACGCAGCGTGATCTCGGCGGTCATGCCGGCCGGGATGCCGAGGTCCGGATTGGGGATCGCGACCTCGATGCGGAAGGTGCGCGTCGCCGTCGATGCTTCACGGCTGATGTAGCGGATCGTGCCCTTCACCTTCTCCCCGTTGACCAGCACCGCTTCGGCGCTGTCGCCCGGCTTGACGTGGCCGAGGTCGCGCTCGCTGATTTCGCCGCGCACCAGCACGGGATCGAGGCTGAGCAGCGTCGCCACCTCCCCGCCCTGCATGATCGAGCTGCCCTGCTCGACGGAAACCTTGTCGACGATGCCGCTGAACGGCGCGACGATGCGGTTGCGCTCGAGGTCGGCCTCGGCCTGCTCGAGCTGGCTGGTCGCCAGGGCAAGCGCGGAGACCGCCGTGTCGAGCTGAAGCTTGGCGAGGTTGCCGCTCTTGGCCAGACGCTGCGCCGCCTGCAACTCGGCCTGCCGCTGCTTCACGACCTGCTTGGCCGTTTCCACGACGGCGGGCTTGTCCTCCGAGGAGAGCCGCATCACCAGTGCGCCGCTCTCGATGCGGTCACCCTGTTTGACGGGCAGTTCCTCGATGATGCCGCCCGCGCGCGTGGCGAGGACGGCGCGCTTGTCGGCCTGCGTCTGGCCGGAGATGCGGATCGAGCGCGCGTGCTGCACGTGCGGGGGCGCGAAGACCGCGACGGTGCGGGGGGCTGCCTTCGGCTGTTCCGCCGCGCCGGCCTGTTCGGCGGGCTTGGCGCCGTCGTCCGTCGCCGCGCTTCCGACGGACGAGAACTTTCCCGTTCCCATCCATGCGGCGAAGCCGACCAGGACGACCACGGCTGCAATCTTGTGAAATCTCAGCTTCGCCATCTTCTTTTCCGTCGCGGGCGCCGCATCCGGCTTCCGGTCACGCCCGCGTGAGCCCCGTCATCTGGGGATGCGCCGGATATTGTTCAATCGGTCGCCGGAGCCCGGCGAAACGCTCCTGACATCCGCTCCGTCCGTCCGGCTTTGCCATACCGGGCCGATTGCACAGGCGGCAGTTCCCGAAAACTCCGGCCGGCAACCCATCACGCCCGAGTGGGGCGACAACTTGACATTTTTCGTCATTTTGTCAATAGAGGAGTCTCCAAGGCAACCGAAGCTGGCAATCTTGGCCGATCTTTCGCATTTCACCCAGGAAGACGATCCGAAGCGCATCCGCGTTCTCGACAGTGCCATGAAGGTCGTGCTCGCCCACGGCTATCAGCATACGACGATGGACGACGTGGCGCGGGCGGCGGAGATGTCGCGGCCGGCTCTCTACCTGCTGTTCAGGAACAAGGCAGACATCTACCGCGCCGTCGCCTCCCGCATGTTCAACCAGACCTCGTGCCGCGTCGCGGACGTGATGAGCGGCGACGCCCCGCTCGGCGAGCGCCTGTATCGCGCGATCGACGAGCACATGATCGAAATGGTGTGCGAGATCCACAAGTCTCCGCACGGAGCCGAGCTGCTCGACCTGCGCAACCAGCTCGCCAAGGATATCGTGCAGCAATGGCAGGGCACCCTGAGGAATATTTTCGGAGGGGCCATCGCGGCGGAAGCGGCGCGCCTGAAGGTCGACCTGAGGGAGCGCGGACTTTGCCCGGAGATCCTGGCGGAGCTGCTGCTCGACGGTCTCGAGGGCATGAAGATGCGCACGCCGAGCGCCGAGGCGCAACGCCTTGCCGCGCGCCAGCTCGTGCGCGTGATCGAGCTCGCCATGCAGCCCTGAGGGCCCGTCCCAAAGGTTACGACGCTTGACTGTCCGGGTGCGTCCTTCGAGGCTCGCTTCGCTCGCGCCTCAGGATGAGGAAAGTGGTTTGCCGAACCCACGACACAGCGGGCGCGATGCGCCGACCGTCCTCATCCTGAGGCGCGAGCCCGTGCGGCATCGATGAGCAAGGCGATACCTTGCGAGGGCGAGCCCTCGAAGGACGCACCAAAAGACCCGGACCAAATATCGGGACCATTGGTATCACCAGTCCTCGTAGGCGGGGCATTCGTCCGGCTTTGCCGGAGACAGAAGAAAGGTCCTGTCGTCGCGGCCGGGCTCCAGTTCGACGCCGTTTTCCTCGTCGTCGTCGCAGCCTTCCGTCATCCGGATGCGACCCGTCGACTGGAGGTCGACCAGAAGCCTGCCGCCGTCGCGCGGGGTGATCATCACGCCGCCGCCGTCGCATTCGACACCGCAAAAGATGCCCTTGCCGTCCTGCGTCGGTCCGCATTCGCCGATGGCTTTCAGCGGCTTGCTGCGGCCGTGCAATCTGGCGAGGAGCTGGAAATAATAGTTGCGCTGTCCCTTCGGAAAAAACTTGTCCGACGGAAAGACGTGATAGGCGAGGCGGAAGTGCATCTCCGTCACCTTCTGGTGCGGATGGGCGTCGAGGTGCTTCCTGTCGTAGGTGCGCGCATAGCAGGCGCGCTCGCCGGCTTTCGGCCTGACCAGCACGGCGAGCTGGCCCTCGCGGCCTGGCTCTATGGCCTGAGCGTGGGAGGGCAGCGGCGTCGCTTCGGCAACCAGCAGAAGCGCCAGAAAGGATTTGAGCAACACGCCCCGCATCGCGCCGTTTCTCCTCCCGCCGGAAAAGTTTAGCCCAACTTCATCCGGCCTTCACGAAAAAGCGGCAATCTGAGGGAGACATGGCCGCCGGAGCGCGGAAACGCCGCGCTTGACAAGGAAACGCCGCTCGGTCACGTCGATTGGAAGACGCTTCGATCTCTCCGCTGAAATGGGTCTCCGGCATGACCGGCTATCTCGCTTCTCCCTTCCCGCGCAGGCGCTCGGTCGCCGTCGATGTCGGCGGCGTGCTGGTCGGCGGCGATGCGCCGGTGGTGGTGCAGTCGATGACCAACACCGACACCGCGGACGTGGATTCCACGGTCGCGCAGGTCGCGGCGCTCAATCGCGCCGGCTCGGAGATCGTCCGCATCACCGTCGACCGCGACGAGAGCGCGGCCGCCGTGCCGGCTATTCGCGAGCGGCTGGAGAGGTTGGGCATAAACGTGCCGCTGGTCGGCGACTTCCACTATATCGGCCACCGGCTGCTGGCCGACCATCCGGCCTGCGCGGAGGCGCTGGCGAAATACCGCATCAATCCGGGCAATGTCGGCTTCAAGGAGAAGAAGGACAAGCAGTTCGCGGCCATCGTCGAGATGGCGATCCGCTACGGCAAGCCGGTGCGCATCGGCGTCAACTGGGGCTCCCTCGACCAGGCTCTGCTGACCAGGCTGATGGACGAGAACCAGGCGAAAGGGTCACCGCTCACCGCGACCCAGGTCATGTACGAGGCGATCGTCCAGTCGGCGCTGCTGTCGGCCGAGATGGCCGAGCAGATCGGCCTGCCGCGCGAAAAAATCATCCTGTCGGCCAAGGTCAGCGGCGTGCAGGACCTCGTCGCCGTCTACACCGAACTCGCCACGCGCTCCGACCATGCCCTGCATCTCGGCCTGACGGAGGCCGGCATGGGCACGAAGGGCATTGTCGCGTCCTCGGCGGCGATGGGCATCCTGCTCCAGCAGGGCATCGGCGACACGATCCGCGTCTCGCTGACGCCGGAACCGGGCGGCGACCGCACCCGCGAGGTGCAGGTGGCGCAGGAATTGCTCCAGACCATGGGCTTCCGCCAGTTCGTGCCGATCGTCGCAGCCTGTCCCGGCTGCGGCCGCACGACGTCGACCGTCTTCCAGGAGCTCGCCCAGAAGATCCAGGAGGACATCCGCGTCAACATGCCGGTCTGGCGCGACCGCTATCCCGGCGTCGAGGAGCTGAAGGTCGCGGTGATGGGCTGCATCGTCAACGGGCCGGGCGAGTCCAAGCACGCCGACATCGGCATCTCGCTGCCCGGCACGGGCGAACTGCCGACGGCGCCCGTCTTTATCGACGGCAGGAAGGCGGCGACGCTGCGCGGCCCCTCGATCGCCGAGGACTTCCAGAAGATGGTCGCCGACTATATCGAGCAGCGCTTCGGGCGCGGTCGGGCGGCCGCGGAGTAATCGCAATTCCCCTGAGGGTCCGCTTTCCGATTACCCCCACCCCTTACCCCTCCCCACAAGGGGGAGGGGATCGTCAATGTCGGGCAAATCCTCCCCCCCTTGTGGGGAGGGGTAAGGGGTGGGGGTGGCTGATCTCCATTGTATCCGCCGGGATTGCGATACTTCCCAGTTTTCCCTCGTTCGCAGACCCGCCGGGCAAGGGCGAAAAGCCCGTCACGGTCTCCCGCATCTGCCGCCTGATCGAGGCTGAGGCGGATGCCAACGCGCTGCCGCGCGACTTTTTCGCGCGGCTGATCTGGAAGGAAAGCCGCTTCGACGCCAAGGCCGTCAGCCCGGTGGGCGCGCAGGGCATCGCGCAGTTCATGCCGGGCACGGCGAAGATCAGGGGGCTGGCCGACGCGTTCGACGTCGAGCAGGCCATTCCAGCCTCCGCGCGCTATCTGGCGGAGCTGAAGGCCGGGTTCGGCAATCTCGGCCTGGCGGCGGCAGCCTACAATGCCGGCGAGACGCGCGTGTCGCGCTGGCTGAGGAGCGGCGGCTTCCTGCCGCTGGAGACCGAGGAATACGTGCTCGACGTGATGGGCGAGCCGGCCGACAATTTTACCACCGCCACCTATGAAGGCACGATCCGGCCGCTCGACAAGGCGCTTTCCTTCGGCGAGGCGTGCCGCAAGCTGCCCATCATCATGGCCGCGACCGTTCCGATGTCGCAGGTCAATGTGAAGCCCTGGGGCATACAGGTGGCCGGCAATTTCCGGCGCGCCGCGGCGATCCGCCAGTGGAGCCGCGTGCGGGCCCGCTTCCCGGCGCTGCTTTCGTCCCACGAGCCCGTGGTGAGCCGAGTGCGCTCGCCGATCGGCCGGCGTGGCATCTATGCGGTGAGGATCGGCGTCGACAGCCGCGGCGAAGCCGACACCATCTGCCGGAAGCTGCGCGGCGCCGGCGGCAGTTGCATCGTCCTGCGCAACCGCTGAATCGCCGGTACATTATCTCCGGCGCGACACGATGAAGCGGCTCGCCGCGCGCAGGATCGCGGCCTGCTCGCCGAAGGGCTCCAGCAGGTCCTCCGCCTGCGCGGCGAGTCCGTCGAGCTGGCGGCGCGCCCAGTCCTGGCCGTGCAGGGCGACCAGCGTCGCCTTTCCGGCACCGGCGTCCTTGCCCGTCGCCTTGCCCATCACTTCCGCGCTGGAGGTCTCGTCCAGCAGGTCGTCGGCGAGCTGGAAGGCCAGCCCGATCGCCGCGCCGAATTCGGCCAGCGTCTCGCGATCGCGGTCGGGCGCGCCGGCGACGATCGCGCCGGCCTCGCAGGCATAGCGGATCAGCGCGCCCGTCTTCATCGCCTGCAACCGGATGATGCCGGCCTCGTCGGGCCGCGACGCCTCCGCCTCCAGGTCGAGTGCCTGGCCGCCGGCCATGCCGCCCATGCCCGCCGCGCGCGCCAGCCCGGCGACGAGCGCAAGCTTGTGGGCTGCGGGAAGGTCGGTCCCCTCGCCGGCGATGAGGTCGAAGGCGTAGGTCAAGAGGCTGTCGCCTGCCAGGATGGCGGCGGCCTCGTTGAAGGCCTTGTGCACGGTCGGCTGGCCGCGGCGCATGTCGTCGTCGTCCATGGCCGGGAGGTCGTCATGAATGAGGGAATAGCAGTGGACGCATTCCAGTGCTCCGGCCACGCGCAGGGCCGCGTCACGGTTCCCGCCGAACAGCGCCGCCGTTTCCAGCACCAGGAAGGGGCGCAGGCGCTTGCCGCCGTTGAGCACGCCGTGCCGCATGGCAGCGACGAGCCGCGTCGGACGGGCGATTTCGCCGCCGCGCGTCCGTCCGTCGAGGGCCTCGTCGAGGAAATGTTCGACAAATGCCGCGTCGGCTTCCAAAATCCGCTCGAAATCGCTGGCGGCCTGTGCATCCATGGGTGGAGCGGTAGCCGAGGGCGAGGCGTTGCGCAAGCGAGCCTCTGCCTCTATGCCATTCTGCGGGAGCGGGCGTTTGACCGAGCAGATTGTTGAGACGGGCGTACCGGAACCGGAGGCGATGAGCGGACGCGGCAGCCGGAACCGGACGAAGGCGAAAGGCTGGCTGCGCAAGGCGGCCAAGGCGCTGCTCGTGCTTGCGGCCATCCCGATGGTGCTCACCCTTCTCTATCTGCCCTCCTTCGTCCACCCTGTCTCCACGCTGATGCTGGCGGACCTCGCGACCTTCCAGGGCTACGACCGGCGCTGGGTGTCGATCGACGACGTGGCGCCCGTGATGGTCAACTCCGTCATCATGTCCGAGGACGGGCAGTTCTGTAACCATATGGGCGTCGACTGGGGCGAGCTCAGGGGCGAGGTGCGGGACTTCACGAAGGGCAGGCCGGCGCGGGGCGCGTCCACCATCTCCATGCAGACGGTGAAGAACCTCTTCCTGTGGCAGCGTCCGTTCGGCACGGCGCGCAAGATGATCGAGATCCCCGGCGCCATCTATTACGACCTCGTCACGCCGAAGCGCCGCATCATCGAGACCTATCTCAATATCGCCGAATGGGGTCCCGGCATCTACGGGATCGAGGCCGGCGCGCAGTATCATTTCAAGAAGTCGGCCAAGGACCTGACGCGCCGGCAGGCGGCGCTGCTCGCCGTCACGCTGCCCAATCCCTATGTGCGCAATCCGGCCAAGCCGACGCCGAACATGCGCCGGCTGGCGGCGCGCGTCGAAAGGCTGGCGGCCCGCTCGGGCGCCTATGTGCAATGCGTCGATTAGGCCGGCGTAAAAAAGTGCGGGTGGATGCTGGTCAACCGCGCCGCCAGCGTGTATAGGCACGCGACTTTCTGAAGACCTCGGCCCGGATCAGGCCCTCCCAGGGCTTGTCCAGGCTTTTGACCGATTGGATTGTGAAATGGCCGTTCCGAAACGAAAGACCTCACCGTCGAAGCGCGGCATGCGCCGCTCGGCTGACGCGCTGAAGGCCCCGACCTATGTCGAAGACAAGAATTCCGGCGAGATGCGCCGCCCGCACCACATCGACCTGAAGACCGGCATGTATCGCGGCCGGCAGGTGCTGGAGCCGAAGGAAAGCTGATTGCACGCCGGCGGGATTCCACCGCGCCCGTTCCGGACTGTCGACGAACCCCTGGCTCTAAGCGCCGGGCGGTCCGCCGGGAAAGGGTGCTTTTGCCGCCGCGAACGCCTATGTTCCCTGGATATGCGCGAGGAGCGCAGATCAGGAGCCTGCCATGGACACCCACACCTATCCCGTCACCCGCACCGATGCCGAATGGCGCGCCAGACTGACGCCGGAGCAATATGCCGTGATGCGCCATCATGGCACCGAGCGCCCCGGAAGCTGCGCACTGCTGCACGAGAAGCGTGCCGGCACCTTCCGATGTGCCGGCTGCGACCAGCCGCTGTTCGAATCCACGCTGAAATTCGAGAGCGGCACCGGCTGGCCGTCCTTCAACGATCCGGTTCCCGGTTCCGTCGAGACGACCACCGACCGCAGCCACGGCATGGTCCGCACCGAGGTGCATTGCGCGCGCTGCGCCAGCCATCTCGGCCATGTCTTCGAGGACGGACCGCCGCCGACCTACCTGCGCTACTGCATCAACGGCGTGGCGCTGAACTTCGAGCCGGCATGAGCGGCAATTGCGTGCCTGTTGGCGCTCGCTGCGCTCGCCGGCAGGCGGCCAGCGCGACGGCCAGCCAGAGATCCCGCTCGCTCCACTGGGTCTTGCGCTTGTGGCGCCGCAATTCCTTGTAGTGCCCGGTCAGCATGAACTCGGGAAGGGACATCGCGCCCTTCCTGCGGTTGCAGCCTCGACAGCTCGGGATCGTGAGGAAGCCGCCACCATGCGCCCGCGCGATAATATGGTCGCGCGTGGCGGCGCTGTCGGGGATCGGACCAGCCTTTGTCGGTCTCCGTCTGGTCGGGATGCCGCAATAGGCGCACCAATGTCTGCGCTCGCCTTGCCACATGCTGCGAAGGCTCGTTTCGAACGTCGTCAGCTCGATCGTTGAGGCTTCCATCATGAGGCAAGTCTAGACCGGTTTGCAATTTGACTGAATCGGGATTCCCAAGGGCAAGCAAATCAGATTCGATGCACTGACCGTTGGAGGTCGGACAGCATGTCGAAGCCGTATTCGATTGATTTGCGGGAACTGGCGATGGCCCGGCTTGAGTCGGGT
>JAFKJW010000144.1 GCA_017305925.1 Hyphomicrobiales bacterium
CCGGGCCTTTGCATCGAACAAGGAAACCTTAGCTGTCGAGGAAGGAGCGCAGCTTGCGCGAGCGGCTCGGATGCTTCAGCTTGCGCAGCGCTTTCGCCTCGATCTGGCGGATGCGCTCGCGCGTCACCGAGAACTGCTGGCCGACCTCTTCGAGCGTATGGTCGGTGTTCATGCCGATGCCGAAGCGCATGCGCAGCACGCGCTCCTCGCGAGGCGTGAGCGAGGCGAGCACGCGCGTCGTCGTCTCGCGCAGGTTGGCCTGGATCGCCGCGTCGATCGGCAGGATGGCGTTCTTGTCCTCGATGAAATCGCCGAGGTGCGAATCCTCCTCGTCGCCGACGGGCGTCTCGAGGCTGATCGGCTCCTTGGCGATCTTCAGCACCTTGCGCACCTTTTCCAGCGGCATGGCGAGCTTTTCGGCCAGCTCCTCCGGCGTCGGCTCGCGGCCGATCTCGTGCAGCATCTGGCGCGAGGTGCGGACGATCTTGTTGATCGTCTCGATCATGTGGACCGGGATGCGGATGGTGCGCGCCTGGTCGGCGATCGAGCGGGTGATGGCCTGCCGGATCCACCAGGTCGCATAGGTCGAGAACTTGTAGCCGCGCCGGTACTCGAACTTGTCGACCGCCTTCATCAGCCCGATATTGCCTTCCTGGATCAGGTCGAGGAACTGCAACCCGCGGTTCGTGTATTTCTTGGCGATCGAGATGACGAGGCGCAGATTGGCCTCCACCATCTCGGTCTTGGCGATCGCCGCCTCGCGCTCGCCCTTCTGCACCTGGTTGACGATCTTGCGGAACTCCGCGATGGAGATCGCGGTCTCGGTGGCGAGGTTCTGGATCTCGGAGCGCAACTCCTTGATCGTGTCCTTCTCGTTCTTGGTGAACTCCTTCCAGCCACGGCCGGAAAGATTCGAGATCGACTTCATCCAGTTCGGATCGAGCTCGGTGCCGGAATATTCCTTCAGGAACTCGTCGCGCCTGACGCCATAGCTCTCCGCGAGGCGAAGCAGCTTGCCCTCGTTCTGCACCAGCCGCTTGTTGATGTCGTAGAGCTGCTCGACGAGGGCCTCGATGCGCGCCTGGTTGAGCGACAGCGACTTCACCGCCTTGATGAGCTGGTCCTTCAGCTCCTTCAGCCGGCGGTCCTGGCTGGGCGACAGCGTGCCGGCGGCGGCCAGCCGGTTCTCCACCTGCTGGTCCTGAAGCTTCCGGAGCTTCTTGTAGGTGTCGGCGATCGTGTCGAGCGTCTCCATCACCTGCGGGCGGAGTTCCGCTTCCATGGCCGCCAGCGACAGGTTCTGCTCGTCCTCGTCCTCCTCGTCCTCCTCCATCCGCGACTCGCCGCCGACATTGGTGATGTCGTCGTCTTCATCGCGCGAGCGGCGGACGGGCGCTGCCTCTTCCTTCGCCTTTTCCGCCTCGTCGGAGTGCACGACCACGGGGGCCTGCTTCGCCTCCGGGCCGGCATAGGTGGCTTCGAGGTCGATGATCTCGCGCAGCAGGATTTTCGCCTCGTTGAGCTCGTCGCGCCAGATGATGATGGCCTGGAAGGTCAGCGGGCTCTCGCAGAGCCCGGCGATCATCGTCTCGCGGCCGGCCTCGATGCGCTTGGCGATGGCGATCTCGCCTTCGCGCGACAGGAGCTCCACCGAGCCCATCTCGCGCAGATACATGCGGACCGGATCGTCGGTGCGGTCCGTCGGCTCCTTCTTGGTGGTCGTGGCGGCGACGGCGGTGCCGGTCTGCTCGGCAAGCTCGTTGGCGTCTTCCTCCGCGTCGCCCTCGGCTTCCGCTTCATCGCCGCGCTCGTCGTCCTCGACGACGTTGATGCCCATGTCGGAGAGCATCGCCATCGTGTCCTCGATCTGCTCGGAGGTCACCTCCTCCGAGGGCAGCACCGAGTTCAGCTCGTCCATCGTCACATAGCCGCGCTTCTTGGCGGCCTTGATCATCTTCTTGACGGCGTCGTCGGAAAGGTCGAGCAGCGGGCCATCCGTGGCGGCCTCGCGTTCGGTCTCGACCTCTTCCTTTTCCTTCGTGGCCATGCTTTATCTTTCTCCATACCGTCGCGCATTCCTGCGCAAGGCCGCGGCGCATCTTTACGCCGCGCAAACCCCGGCCCCCGTGCCGGGGCCTGCACTACGCTCACACGGATATCTGGTGCGGAGAGGCCTCCCCGTCCAGTATCGCGCACCCATTCCTGCGGATGTCGGGCGGCGCATGCCGCGCGGTGTCGCACCGAATCGTCCTGATTCCGACATTCCCTCTGGACGTCAAGCGGCTGTCGCATGATTCGCGTTAAAAAAGCGAATCAAATGCCCCGCATCGCAGCGCCGGCTGTCAACCCGCCCTTGCCCGGCCCGACGACACGCCGAACCCCTCGATGAGGGCCTCGGCCGCCTGAGCCTCGCGCATCTGCGTCTGGATCTCGACCAGATGCCGGTAATTTTCGTCGGAGGGGTCTGCCGCCAGCGCCGTCTCGGCTGCTTTCAACTCCTTATGTAAGGTGCGGGCCGAGACGTGCAAGTGAAGTGCCTGCGCAAACGCGTCGCGGGCGTCGTCGATCGCCGCGTCGGCGAAAGCCGGCCACTGGCGGGTCCGCCTGGCGAGCCCCACCGCCCGTTCCCACACGGGCCCGAGCCCCGCGGCTTCGATGCCGGCGACGACCGCCTCGCGCCCTGCGCCCGCATCATGCGCCAGCACGTCGAGCAGCACGGCGTGCAGCTTCCGCAGGTCGGCGCTGGTGAAATCGAGGAACTCGACGTGTTCGAAGAACTCTTCGATCAGCGCCGGATGGTTGACGATCGCGACGATCAGCGCGGTCTCCCTGAGCGGCATGGGATCGGCGCCCCGCTTGACCATCGCGGAACGGCCGAGGCTCTCGGTGATGGCGCTCTGGTGGCCGGGCCCCGACTGCCAGCGCCCGCCGCCCGCTCCGCCCGTCCGCCCTCTCCTGCCGTCCTGACCGCCGCGTTCCGCGCCGCGCCGCGCCGGCCCGAAGAAATGCTGCGCGCGCTCGCGCATCTCCTGCGCGTAGTGGTAGCGCACGCTTTCGTCGCGGATGCGGCCGGTCAGCTCGCGCAGGCTCTTTTCCAGATCCGCGCGCCGCTCCGGCGTGTCGAAGGTCCGCCCCGAGGTCTCGCGCGACCACAAGAGGTCGGCCAGCGGCCGCGCCCCCGAAAGCACGCCCCGGAAGGCCTCGGCCCCGCCGTCGCGCACCAGGTCGTCCGGATCCTTGCCGTCGGGCAGGAGCGCGAAGCGCACCGTGCGGCCCGGCTGGATCGCCGGCAGGGCGAGATCGGCGGCGCGCCACGCCGCCTTGAGGCCCGCCTGGTCGCCGTCGAAGCAGAGGATCGGTTCGCCGGCCATGCGCCAGAGCAGTTCGAGCTGGTTTTCGGTCAGCGCCGTGCCGAGCGGGGCCACGACGTTCTCGAAGCCGGCCTGCGCCAGCGCGATCACGTCCATGTAACCCTCGACGGCTATCACCGTCTCCGCCTTCTGCACCGCCTTCCTGGCGCGGGCGAAATTGTAAAGGACGTTGCCCTTGTGGAAGAGCGCGGTCTCCGGCGAGTTCAGATATTTCGCGAGCGCATCGCTGGCCATCGCCCGCCCGCCAAAGGCGATGATGCGACCGCGCGAATCGGGAATGGGGAACATGATGCGGTCGCGGAAGCGGTCGTAGGAGACCGGCACGTCCTCGAAGACGGTGAGCCCGCAGGCTTCCATCTGCCCCTTCTCGACGCCCTTGGCGGCCAGAAACTCCTTCAGCGCGTTGCGGCTGTCCGGCGCATAGCCGAGGCGGAAGGCCTGCTGCGTGGCCGGCGCGAGCCTGCGCTCGCGCAGATAGGCGCGCGCCTTCGCCCCGTCGGCCGATTGCAGCCGCTGCTCGAAGAAGCCGGTCGCCAGCTCCATCACCTCATGCAGGCTCGCCCGTTCCTTCTCCCGCTTCTCCTCCTCGACGTCGCGCGCCGGCATCGCCACGCCGGCAAGGTCGGCCACGCGCTCCACCGCTTCGGGAAAGCTCAGGCCGTCGAGCTCGGTGAGGAAGCGGAAATGGTCACCCGACACGCCGCAGCCGAAGCAATGGTAGCGGCCCTTCCTGTCCTCGCAGTGGAAGGACGGGCTCTTCTCGCCGTGGAACGGACAGCAGGCCCACCAGTCGCCCTTGGCCGCATTGGTCTTGCGGCGGTCCCACGACACGCGCGTCCCGATCACCGAGGAGATCGGCACGCGGTCGCGTATCTCGTCGAGAAAGGCGGGCGAAAAGCGCATGCAGCCTGTTTAGTCGCGGCAACGGCCGGACGCGAGACCTTTCGCGGCGCGTCACCGTGTTTCACAGCTTGTAGAACAAGATTTACGACTGTATATACAAAACTGCCTCGGGCAAGGCTGCTATCTGCAATATGAATGGGCTCGGAGTATAGTCATGAGAGTGTTTCGGCAGCTTCTCGGGAGGGATGGGAATGCAGACCGTCCATTCGATCGAGTTCGCCAAGTTTGAATGGGACGAGGAAAAACGACAAAAGGTTCTGACGGAAAGAGAAATTGATTTTTTGGAAGTGGCAGGCGCACTTCAATTTCCACACCTTGAGGAGCCGTCGGACAAATATGGAGAGCCAAGAACACTCGCCATATGCCTGCTGAAAACAAAGCTCGTCGCAGCGATTTTCACCATTCGGGGAGATGTCTGCCGCATTATTACAGCAAGGGCCGCGAGAGATTATGAGCGAAAAGAATATCGTGACATATACGGCGGATGAAATTCGTCGGAGGATCGCAGCCGGCGAAGGCCGAACCAATCTGAAGCGCCTTGAGGCCATCACCGACGAGGAGATCGAAGCGCAGATGCGCGACGATCCTGACTGGGCCGATCTCATGGACATCGATTGGTCGAAGGCGACCGTCGTCATCCCGGTGCCCAAGAGCGCCGTGTCCATCCGGCTCGATCCCGATGTCCTCGATTTCTTCAAGGCTGGCGGCAAGGGCTACCAGACCCGCATCAACGCCGTCCTGCGCCATTATATGCAGGAAACGCTGAAGAACCGCAAAACCGGCTGATCCGCCGGCAGTGCCGCATTTCCAGGCGCACCCCGCAACGGAAAAGGGCGGCCCGAGGACCGCCCTTCCCTTCACTCTGCCGCGGAGGTCAGTGCGCGGCGATCATGCCCGCGATGACGCCCGACATGATGCTGACCAGCAGGTAGTCGTTGCCGACGCGGATCCATTGCTGCCCGTGTGCGGGGCGCCGCAGGTGGTGGCGCCGCCAGTCGACGGCGCGGTGGCTGCGCCAGTCCCGGTAGCGATCGCCGCGCTTCCAGCGATGCGTGTCCCTCTTGACGACTTTCTTCTTCCTGTACGTCTGGTCGCCATAGTGTTTCTGCGCCACGTATTCCACGGTGGCCGACGAAAACGGCGCGGCCTCGGCCTGCATTGCGGGAACGGCCAGCAGGGCCGCCGCGAGCGTCGAGAGGACAATGCGTTTCATGTGGGCTTCTCCTTCGGTGTTGATAGCCACAGACCTAGCGGCGGGAAGGTGAATGAAAACTGAATGAGAGATTACAATTTCGTAATGGATTCATATTGTTACGGAATTGTAATGTTGTATTTCGCGAACGTTGCGGATGCCTCGGAGCGACAGGGCGCGTCGCCTGCGGCCGGTTCCCGCCGAAGCGTATTTTGTTAACTGGCTAATCGATTCGCCTTGCGCTAGCCTTGTCGGGAGACAGCACCGGAAGATGATCGTCGTGTCGCGGAAAACCAGCGAAGAAGGAAACGGCCAGCGGTGAGCGGCTCCGTCGTCCTGCTCAACCTTGCCGGCGCCGTGGCGTTGCTGCTGTTCGCAACGCGCCTGGTCAAGACCGGCGTCGAGCGCGCCTATGGCGACGTGCTGCGCCGCCGCCTGCGCGGTACGATGGACAGGCCGCTGCCCGCCGTGCTGGCCGGTGGCGCGCTGGCCATCGCCCTCCAGAGCTCGACCGCGGTCACGCTCCTGGTCGCCTCCTTCGCCGGTGCCGGCATCGTGTCGGGCATCGCCGGCCAGCTCGCCGTACGCGGCGCCGAGGTCGGCTCCGCGCTGGTGGTAAAACTGCTCTCCTTCGACCTGTCGCTCCTCGTGCCGGTCTGCCTCGTCGCCGGCACGACGATGTTCATGGCGACGGAACGCCGCGACTGGCGGCAGATCGGCCGCATCCTGATCGGCGTGGCGCTGCTGCTGCTGTCGCTGGAAATGGTCGGCCAGGCGACCGAGCCCCTGAAGGGGAGCGCGGCGCTGCCCGCCGTCGTCGGCTACTTCGCCGGCGACCCCTTCACCGCCTATCTGCTGGCCGCCTTCGTGACCTGGCTCTTCCAGTCCTCGATCGCCGCCATCCTCCTTCTGATGACGCTTGCCGGGCGCGGAGTCGTTCCCTCCGAGCTCGCCGTCGTGCTGGTGCTCGGCGTCAATCTCGGCAGCTCGCTGATCGCGCCGCTGCTGACGCGCGCCGCCGCGCCGGCCGTCCGCGCCGTGCCGATCGGCAATCTGATGATGCGCGGCGCCGGCTCGCTCATCATGCTGGCGCTCTATCTGGGCTTCCACCCGCCGCTTGGCTGGCTGGGCGCGAGCGTGGTCGACCAGATCGTCCATACCCACATCCTTTTCAACGTGGTGGTGCTGCTGGCCGGCGTTCCGATCTCGCGCCCGCTCTACCGGGCATCGGAGGCGATCGTCGCCATGACCACCGCCCCTGCCGAGCCGCAGGCGCTGGAAAGCGCGGAGCTCAGCGCGCTCGACGAAAAGGCCCTCGACAAGCCTTCGCTGGCGCTCGCCAACGCCACGCGCGAGGTGGTGCGCATCTGCGAGACCATCGAGATCATGCTGAAGACCGTCATGGAGCTCTACGAGACGCCGGACGAGGCGAGGATCAAGGCGCTGGCGGCGCTGGACGACCGCGTCGACCGCCGCCATGCGGCGATCAAGCTCTATCTCGCCCGGGTCAACCAGCACGCGCTCTCCGAAAGCGAGGCGCTGCGCTGCCAGGAGCTGATCGGCGCCTGCGTGAAGCTGGAGCAGGTCGGCGATATCATCGTGCGCAACATGCTCGTGCATGTGCGCAAGAAGATGGAACGCAACCTGTCCTTCACCGACGCCGGCTGGGCCGAGCTCTGTGCCTTCCACCAATCGGTCCTCGCCAATGCGCGGCTCGCCTTCAACGTGCTGGTCTCGCGCGACGCGGCGACGGCCCGCCAGCTCGTGCAGGAGAAGGACCGGCTGCGCGACGTGGAGAGACAGTCGAGCGCCAGCCATTTCTCGCGGCTGGGTGAAGGCACGGCAAGGAGCGTCGAGACGAGCTCCATCCATCTCGACACCATCCGCGACCTGAAGCAGATCAATTCCCTGCTGGCGGAGATGGCCTATCCCGTCCTTGAGGAGCACGGGCTGCTGCGCGGCTCGCGCCTGCAAAGCGCATGACGGCGCCGCTCCCTTCCTCGGCATCCCCGGCTCCGCTATGAATCGCCCATCGAGAAAAGCGGAATTTTCATGGACACCCATACACGCAGCCTCGCCAAGGCGATCAGTTGGCGTGTCGCCGGCACGATCGACACGATGATCATCTCCTGGGTCGTCACCGGCAGCGTGAAGCTCGCCGCGACGATCGGCTTCACCGAGGTCGTCACCAAATCCATCCTTTATTATCTGCACGAGCGCGCCTGGCTGAAAGTTCCGTACGGACGGCGCGTGCCCGTCCGGCCGACGGCTGAATAGCCGCCTTCCCGGACGCCTCGACAAAGCAATCGCCGATGCCCGCCCTCCTTGCCCTGTTCATCGCCGCCTTCGCCTTCGGCACGACGGAGTTCGTGATCGCCGGCGTGCTGCCGGAGGTCGCGGAAGGCCTCGGCGTGACGGTCGTCAATGCCGGCTATCTCATTTCCGCCTATGCGATGGGCATCGCGGTCGGCGGACCGCTTCTCACGGTGCTCACCGCGCGGGTGCCGCGCCGCACGCTGCTGGTCTGGCTCGCCCTGGCCTTCACCGCCGGACAGGTGGCGTGCGCGCTGGCACCGGACTTCGCCACGATGCTCGCGCTGCGCGTCGCCGTCGCCTTCGCCCACGGCGTCTATTTCGGCGTCGCCATGGTCGTCGCGACCGGCATCGTGCCCGAGGCCCAGCGCGGCCGCGCCGTGGCGATCGTGCTCGCCGGCCTCACCGTCTCCAACGTGGTCGGCGTGCCGCTCGGCACGGCGATCGGCAATCTTTGGGACTGGCGCGCCACCTTCTGGTGCATGGCGGGCATCGGCGTGGTGGCACTCGTGGCGATTCTCGCCCTGATTCCCGCCCACACGGGCCGCGACAGGCCGCATGCCGGCCTCGCCGCCGAAATCCGCGTGCTCGGCCGCCATCAGGTCTGGACCTCGCTGATCGTCATGCTAATGCTGATGATCGGCCAGTTCGGCCTGCTCACCTATATCGCGCCCTATCTGACGGAGGTCACCGGCCTTGACCCTTCCTGGGTGCCGTGGGTCCTGCTGCTGCATGGGCTGGGCGCCACCGCGGGCGTCTTCCTTGGTGGCCGCCTCGCCGACTGGAAGCTGATGCCCTGGCTCGTCGCCACGCTGGCGCTTCAGGCCGTCATGCTGGTGCTGCTCTACCTCGCCAGCCCCTACGCCCTGCCCATGGCCTCCGGCATCTTCGTCTGGGGCGCGCTCAACTTCACCATCGGCACGCTTGTGCAAACCCGCATCCTCGGCGCCACGGCCGACGCCGCGAACCTTGCCTCGGCACTGATCCCCTCGGGCTTCAATGTCGGCATCGCGCTCGCTTCGTCACTGGCGGCCGCGCTGCTGAACGCCGGCTATGCCTACGCGACGCTGCCGCTCGTCGGCGCCGCGGCGATGGTTGTCGCCATCGCGGCGGCAGCGGCATCGTGGGCGGTCGAGCGCGGTCCGACGAAAGCCCGGCCGGCCGCCTCGCGCATTTAAAAATCCTACCCGAGCAGCCCCTTCACCACGCCGCTCGCCCTGCCGAAATCCATCTGCCCGGCATAGCGCTCGCGCAGCGCGGCCATCACCTTGCCCATGTCCTTGACGCCGGCCGCGCCCGTCTCGGCGATGGCCTCGCGGACGGCGTCAGCCGTCTCGGCATCGGAAAGCTGCTTCGGCAGGAAGTCGCGGATAACGGCGATCTCGGCGCGCTCGTTCGCGGCGAGTTCCGGCCGCCCGCCGTCCTCGAAGGCCTTTGCCGACTCCTCGCGCTGCTTCACCATCTTGGAGAGGATCTGCAGGATCTCGTCGTCGCTCGCGGCCTCCTTGCCCACGCCGCGATTGGCGATGTCGCGGTCCTTGACAGCCGCCTGGATGAGCCTCAGCGTCGACAGCCGCGCCTTGTCGCCGCCCTTCATCGCGGCCTTCACTTCATCCATGACATGATCGCGCATAGTCGGTTTCCTTGAGTATGGTGCGTCCGATAAATGGCATTCCTGCCGAAATCTCAAGCAGCGAATGTCGGGAGGACCAAGCCTCGTTCGTCCTCGGAACGTCCACACAGTGAGCCATAAGGATAAAAGACATGCCCGGCACCGTCCACCTGCACCGCGTCCTGACAACCAGCCCGGAAAAACTCTATCGCGCCTTCGTCGAAGCCGACGCGCTCGCCAAATGGCTGCCGCCCAACGGCTTCACCTGCACCGTCCACCATTTCGAGCCAAAGGTCGGCGGCACCTTCCGGATGTCCTTCCGCAACTTCACGACCGGCGACAGCCACGCCTTCGGCGGCGAATATGTCGAACTCGTGCCGGGCGAGCGCGTGCGCTACACGGACGTCTTCGACGACCCCAACCTGCCCGGCGAGATGCGGGTAACGGTGATGTTGAAAAAGGTCTCGGTCGGCACCGAGTTGAACATCGAGCAGGCCGGCATACCGGACCTGATCCCGCCCGAGGCCTGCTATCTCGGCTGGCAGGAATCGCTGCGCAACCTGGCAAGGCTGGTCGAGCCGGAGATCACGCAGTAGCGCGCGTCTCGACAGGAACGGCGCCCTCGCCCGGTCGCCCTTCAATCGACCCCGGCGCGATTGACCCCGCGCCTGCCATCCCCTATGTGCAGGCCTTGCAACCATACCGGTTACATCGACGACGCGGAGCGCCGCCGCTCTGCGTCGTCTGCTGCGCGCATGATCGCGCCGAAACGGAGAGCCATCATGGCCGCGACCGCCCCCTGGATCGTTGAAAAACCCAGCGCCCTGCTGGTGCTGGCAGACGGCACGGTGGTCGAGGGCCGCGGCCTGGGCGCGACCGGTACGGCGGTCGCCGAGGTGGTCTTCAACACCGCGCTCACCGGTTACGAGGAGATCCTCACCGATCCCTCCTATGCCGGCCAGATCGTCACCTTCACCTTCCCGCATATCGGCAATGTCGGCACCAATGACGAGGACGTCGAGGATCTGACGCCGGCCTCCCGCCACGGCGCGGTCGGCGCCGTCTTCAAGGCGGACGTCACCGATCCGTCCAACTATCGGGCCGCACAGCATCTCGACCAGTGGCTGAAGCGGCGCGGCATCGTCGCCCTGTCGGGCATCGACACGCGCGCGCTGACCGCGCTGATCCGCGAGAAGGGCTCGCCCAACGCCGTCATCGCGCATGCGCCGGACGGCGTCTTCGACGTCGAGGATCTGAAGCGCCGGGCGCGCGCCTGGTCCGGCCTCGTCGGCCTCGATCTCGCCAAGGACGTGACGTCGGGCCAATCCTCCGTCTGGACCGAGACCCCGTGGGTCTGGAACGAGGGTTTTGGCGCGCAGGGAAAGCCGTCCATGCATGTCGTCGCCGTCGACTACGGCATCAAGCGCAACATCCTGCGCCTGCTCGCCGGCCTCGGCGCGAAGGTGACGGTGGTCCCGGCAAAGACCGGCGCCGACGAGATCCTCTCCATGCGGCCCGACGGCATCTTCCTGTCGAACGGCCCGGGCGACCCCGCGGCCACCGGCGAATACGCCGTGCCCGTCATCCAGGACCTTCTGAAGACCGGCATCCCGATCTTCGGAATCTGCCTCGGCCACCAGATGCTGGCGCTGGCCGTCGGCGGCCGGACCGAGAAGATGCACCAGGGCCACCACGGCGCCAACCATCCGGTGAAGGACCATACGACGGGCAAGGTCGAGATCGTCTCGATGAATCACGGCTTCGCGGTGGATTCTAGGTCCCTACCCGAAGGGGTTGAGGAGACTCACGTTTCGCTGTTCGACGGCTCGAACTGCGGCATCGCGCTGACCGGCAAGCCGGTCTTCTCTGTGCAGCACCATCCTGAAGCCTCGCCCGGCCCGCAGGATTCGCACTACCTCTTCCGCCGCTTCGTCAACCTGATCCGCGAGAAGCAGGGCGAGCCGGCGCTGGCGGAGCGCGCCTAGCTTCCCTCAATGCCCGCCGGGTGCCGCGGCTTCCGCCTCGTGCATCCGCCCGACCTCCTTCGGGCCCGGCTTCCTGACCTTGGCGACGAACACCACGAAGGCGAGCACGAGGAACACCGTACCCAGCACATAGGGCGCGCCGCCGAACACGACCGGCGCGTTCGGCCCGGTAAACCAGGCGAAGATGCCGGTATAGAGCAGCGGCGTGACGATCGAGGTGATCGAGAAGATCGAGGTCATGGCGCCCTGCAATTCGCCCTGCGCCGAGGGCGGCACCTTGGCGGCGGCAAGGCTCCTGAGCGGCGGGTCGGCCAGCGCTTCGAGACACCCGACGACGATCACCGCATAGACCATCCAGCCCTGCCAGGCGACGGCGTAGCCGAGCGCGCCGGCCGCGGTGAAGGCAAGCCCGATCGCCGCCGTCTTCCATTCCCCGAGCCTCGAGATAACGCGCGGCAGCACCGTTGCCATGACGATCGCGCCGCACAGGCCGAAGGCGCCGAGCGAGAAGCCGATCTGCTGCTCGCCCCAGCCGTAGCGGTAGTTGCTGACGAAAGACCACACGGCCGGATACATCATGTGGCCGAGCGTCATCAGGAAGAAGGTGAGTCCGATCCAGCCGATGCCTTCGTAATGCCGCATCTGGAGAAGCGTGCCGACGGGATTGGCCCGCTTCCACTCGAACGGCCTGCGGTACTGGGCCTGCAGCGTCTCGGGCAGCAGAAAGAGGGCAACCAGAAAATTGACGAAGGCCAGCGCTGCCGCGAAATAGAACGGCACGCGCGGCCCGAACTGGCCGAGCAGTCCGCCCAGCACCGGGCCGATGACGAAGCCGACGCCGAAGGCGATGCCGAGCAGGCCGAAGTTCTTCGCCCGGTTCTCGTCGTTGGAGATATCGGCGATGAAGGCCGAGGTGGTCGAATAGCTGGCGCCTGAAATGCCGGCCAGCACGCGCCCGATGAACAGCATCGGATAGGACCATGCCACCGCGCAGATCAGATTGTCGATGGCGAAGGTAAATACCGAGGCGAGCAGGACCGGCCGCCGGCCGTAGCGGTCGCTCAGGCCCCCGATCACCGGCGCGAAGAAGAACTGCATGGCCGCGTAGACGAAGAACAGCCAGCCGCCTTCGATGGCCGCAGCACTGATGCTCACGCCCGACAATTCGCGCAGATAGGCCGGCAGCACGGGCATGATGATGCCGATGCCGACGATGTCGAGCAGCAGCGTGGTGAAAACGAGGGCAAGACCCCGCCGGGCCGTCTTCTGGTCTATCATGATGCACCGGCATTCGCCTTGGGAGGCGCCTTATAGGGGAACGGCGCCGGCTGGACAACGCAGCGTTCGCCGTCCCAGGCAATCAACTGACAGGCGCCGGCAAGATCGATCCCCCACGCCCCCTTGTCCCGCCGGACAGAGGGGGACCGCAGGACACGGCTTTCAAGCGGCTTCCTGCCCTCGCCCCTCAGATTGGATTGTTGAACGTGTCGCAGTCGGAGAGCTTGCCGCTCTTGAAGCCGCGCGAAAACCACGTCGCCCGCTGCTGCGAGGTGCCGTGCGTAAAGCTGTCCGGCACGACGTAACCCTGCGTCTGCCGCTGCAGCGTGTCGTCGCCGATCTTGTGGGCGGCGTTCAGCGCCTCCTCCAGATCGCCCTTTTCGAGCAGGCCCTTCTGGTCGGTGAAGTGGCCCCAGATGCCGGCGAAGCAGTCCGCCTGGAGCTCCACGCGCACCGACATCTGGTTGGCCTCCTCCGCGCTCATCTGCTGGCGCATCTGGTTGAATTTCGGCAGGATGCCGGTCAGGTTCTGCACATGATGGCCGACCTCGTGCGCCACCACATAGGCCTGCGCGAAGTCGCCCGCCGCGCCGAACTGCTGCGCAAGCTGGTCGAAGAAATCCATGTCGAGATAGAGCTTCTTGTCGTTCGGGCAGTAGAACGGACCGGACGCCGCCGAGGCAAGGCCGCAGGCCGAGCGCACGTGCCCGCTGAACAGCACCAGCGTCGGATCGGTATAGGTCAGCCCCTCCGCCTTGAAGATGCCGCTCCAGGTGTCCTCGGTCTCGGCGAGCACGGTGGCGACGAACTGCTTGCGCTCGTCGGAGGCCTGCGGCGCGCCGCTGTCGTCGGACTGGGTGAGCGCGCCGCCGCCGCCCGGCACGCCGCTGCCGGACAGGATCTCCGTCGGATCGATGCCGAGCGCCCGCGCGCCGAAGAATAGCACCACCAAAATGATGATCGTGCCGATGCCGCTGCCGCTTCCCTCACCGCGGACGTCCTCGATATTGGTGCTCTGCCGACGGCCCTTCCAAAGCATGTGCTGGTCCTCAAGCGATGCTGCGATGCCGCGACGGGATGCGGCGCCGACAAGACGATTATCCGATGCCTCGGCCCAAGTCACAGGAAAATTCGCAATCCCCCGGGCGGCGGCCACTCGCAACGCGCCGCCCCGGCCTCTCGTTCCTTCCGTTATCGCCCCGGCGCGCGGAACTGCCGGAACCGTACGGGGGCGTCCGACGTTCCTGCCGGACATTTCGAGAAGGAACCAACCGATGAAAGCAGCTCTGCTTGCCGCACTGATCGCCGCAACCGCCGTGGTACCCTTTGCGGCACCGGTCCATGCCGCCAGCGTCACCATCACCACGGGCGACAGCGATTACGTCATACGCGACCGCGAGCGCGACTGGCGCCGCCATCATCACCGTCGCGAGCGGATGGAGGACAGATGGCGCCACAAGCGGCACGTCGAGGAATGCCGGATACGCACAGTGAAGAAATGGCGTAACGGCGAGCGGGTGATCCGGCGGATCCGCGTCTGCGACTGACGCGCGCCGCGGCCAGGCCGCCGCCGTGCAGGGCGACCGCTTGAATAGGACAGGTCGAGCCTCTTCGCCCTGCCCAGCTTCCCAAGCGATCGCCGTGCGCCGCGGCCACCGGCCCGCGATTGGCGCCTCGTTGATTCGTCGCTCATATCGGGTCATCAATGCGGCGTGGGGCACTGCCCGCCGGTGAGCACCTTGCGGTGGCAGACATTTTGCTCGCACCGCCTCGCCTTCCCGAAAAAGGAGGAACCCGTGACGATCGCCAAGAACACAGTCTGCCTGTGGTATGACAGGGATGCGGAGGCGGCCGCCCGCTTCTACGCCGAGACCTTTCCCGATAGCGCCGTAGGCGCGATCCATCGCGCTCCCGGCGACTACCCGTCCGGCAAGGCCGGCGACGTCCTGATTGTCCATTTCACCGTCGCCGGCATTCCCTGCATCGGCCTCAATGGCGGGCCGATGTTCAGCCATAACGAGGCCTTCTCCTTCCAGATCGCCACTGACGACCAGGAGGAGACGGACCGCTACTGGAACGCCATCGTCGGCAATGGCGGTCAGGAAAGCGCCTGCGGCTGGTGCAAGGACCGCTGGGGCATCTCGTGGCAGATCACGCCGCGCGTTCTGACCGAGGCGATGGCGGCAGGCGGCGCCGAGGCCAAGCGCGCCTTCGCGGCGATGATGGACATGAGGAAGATCGACGTCGCCGCGATCGAGGCCGCCCAGCGCGGCTGAGCTCGGGCGTAAGTCGCGGCAAAGTTAATCATTCGCGAGCGGTCGGACCCTGCACAGCGGCGGGGATCGCCGTCCCACGCAGATAGAGGCTGTCGGCGAGACGCTTCGAGAGCGCGATCGAAGGCGCATCGACATAGCGCGCGAAGAGCAGCGATACGATGGCAAGCACGGGGAAATAGAGGCAGGTGGCGACCGCGAGCGCCGCCTCCAGGCTCCAGCCGCGCAACTCGACCAGGCCGTGCAGCGTCCCCGCATAGAGCGAAATGATGATCGGATAGTGCAGGAGGTAGATCGCGAAGGAGAGCCTGCCGAGCAGCCGCGAGACGCGGCCGGACATGAGCTCCCTGTATTGCGGGCTGACCAGCACGCCGAGGAAGATGACGTTGCCGGCGAGCGAGTTGCCCGCGACGGAGGCGAAGAAGGGAATGAAATCCATGCCGCCGGCGACGCAGCCGGCGAGAATCAGCGCATTGCCGATGACGGACTTGGCGAGCCGGAAGCGATTGTCGGTAACGACGGCGAAGCGGGTCGAGCCGAAGGCATAGATCATGCCGAGCAGGATGTCGGCGTAGTAGTAGTAAAAAATAAGCGGCTCGCGCATCCGGGCGAACAGCCCCAGGAAGACCAGCACGGCGCCGAGCGCCAGAAGCGGCCATCTGAAACGGCTCGTCACCGCCAGCACGGCGAACAGGAGCAGCGAGCCGTAGAACTCGACATTGATGGTCCATAGCACCGGATTGAGCGAGGAGGCGAAACGGAAGTCGAACATCGACTCGAGGAAGGCGGCGCGCAGCATGGTGAGCACGCTGTGGTCCGTCTGGTAGAAGCTTGCCTCACCGGCCATCACCGCCTGCCCGGCATAGAGGTGCTGCGCGACCTCGTGCAGATAGAAGAAGCCCGACTTGATGAGCAGGAAGGCGAACAGGCTCGAGCCGAAGACCGGCAAGGCGAGCCGTATATAGCGGCGGAACGCCGCCTTCTGCAGGTCGTAGGAGCCGTCGCCGCTAAAATAGCGCACCGACAGAACGTAACCGCTCAGCACGAAGAAGAAATGCACGGCGAGCGCGCCGTCGAAGAAGAAGAAGACGGCGCCATAGAGCAGCGGACCGATGACCGGGATCATCAGCGCCTTTATCAGCGGGTCCGAGACCAGGTAGAAAAAGAAAGGCAAGATGTGCCAACTGGCGACGATGATCGCCCCAATTCCGCGCGCGGCCTCCAGATGAACGAGCTTTTTCATGAGACGCGGGCGGAGGGGATTTTGCGGGCTGCGGTCTTCCACCTCATATCAATTCGCCTGACGGATGGCAAAGCCCGGCGCGCCTGCCGTTTGGCCACCGCCGGGGCGGACCGCAGGGTGGCGTGGCCTGCCGCATTTCCGGGGTTCCCCTGCCCGCCGCGCTCCCCTATAAGGCGCGCCTAGCCTTTGATAGCAGACCCCTTCGTCACGCAGAATCGGCCGGGCAAGCCCGTGCCGGGCTTTCGCGCGAAGGCGCCACCGACGGACCAGCGCATGCCCAAACGTACCGACCTGAAGTCGATCCTGATCATCGGGGCCGGCCCCATCGTCATCGGCCAGGCCTGCGAGTTCGACTACTCCGGGACCCAGGCCTGCAAGGCGCTGCGCGAGGAAGGTTTTCGCGTCATCCTGGTCAACTCCAACCCGGCCACCATCATGACCGACCCGGAGCTGGCCGACGCCACCTATATCGAGCCGATCACGCCGGAAGTGGTGGCGAAGATCATCGCCCGCGAGCGGCCGGACGCCATCCTGCCCACCATGGGCGGCCAGACGGCGCTCAACACCGCTTTGTCGTTGAGGCGCATGGGCGTGCTGGAGCGCTACAATGTCGAGATGATCGGCGCCAACGCCGAGGCGATCGACAAGGCCGAGGACCGCGCGCTCTTCCGCGAGGCGATGAAGAAGATCGGCCTGGAGACGCCGCGCTCCATGCTCGCCAACGCCACCGACGTGAAGACCGCCGACCGCAGGACGCACGAGGGCGAGCGCGCGAAGCTGCGCGAGACGCTTGCCGGCGAGGCGCTCGACCGCGCGCTGGACGAGCTGGAGAACCAGTGGAACCTCGGCGAGGGCGACCGCAAGCAGCGCTACATGAGCCACGCCATGGGCGTCGCCGCCACCGCGCTCGACGTGGTCGGCCTGCCGGCCATCATCCGCCCTTCCTTCACGCTGGGCGGCACCGGCGGTGGCATCGCCTTCAACCGCGAGGAGTTCTTCTCGATCGTCCAGTCGGGTCTCGACGCCTCCCCCACCACCGAGGTGCTGATCGAGGAATCGGTGCTGGGCTGGAAGGAATACGAGATGGAGGTCGTCCGCGATCATGCGGACAACTGCATCATCGTCTGTTCCATCGAGAACGTCGATCCGATGGGCGTCCACACCGGCGATTCCATCACGGTCGCGCCGGCGTTGACGCTGACCGACAAGGAATACCAGATCATGCGCAACGCCTCGATCGCGGTGCTGCGCGAGATCGGCGTGGAGACCGGCGGCTCCAACGTGCAGTTCGCCGTCAATCCCGCCGACGGCCGCCTCGTCGTCATCGAGATGAACCCGCGCGTCTCGCGCTCCTCCGCGCTCGCCTCCAAGGCGACCGGCTTCCCCATCGCCAAGGTCGCGGCGAAGCTTGCCGTCGGCTACACGCTGGACGAGCTGGAGAACGACATCACCGGCGGCGCCACGCCGGCCAGCTTCGAGCCCTCCATCGACTACGTGGTCACGAAGATCCCGCGCTTCGCCTTCGAGAAATTCCCCGGCGCGGAGCCGGTGCTGACCACCGCCATGAAGTCGGTCGGCGAGGTCATGGCCATCGGCCGCACCTTCCAGGAATCGCTCCAGAAGGCGCTGCGCGGGCTGGAGACGGGGCTGACCGGCCTCGACGAGATCGAGATTCCCAGCGTCGGCCAGGGAGACGACAGGAACGCCATCCGCGCCGCTCTCGGCACGCCGACGCCCGACCGGCTGAGAATGGTGGCGCAGGCGATCCGCATGGGCACCTCGCTGGAAGACGTGCATTCGATGTGCCGCATCGACCCGTGGTTCCTCGAACAGATCGCCGGCATCGTCGCCATGGAGGCGCGCATCCGCGAGCACGGCCTGCCCGGCGACGCGCAGAACCTGCGCATGCTGAAGGCCATGGGCTTTTCCGACGCCCGCCTCGCGTCTCTGACGAACGCGGACGCCGAAGCGATTCAGAAGATTCGCGAAAAGCTGGACGTTCATCCTGTTTATAAGCGCATCGACACCTGCGCCGCCGAGTTCGCCTCCCCCACCGCCTACATGTACTCGACCTACGAAGTGCCCTTCGCCGGCAGGCTCGCCGACGAGGCGCAGGTCTCGGATCGAAAGAAGGTCGTCATCCTCGGCGGCGGGCCGAACCGCATCGGCCAGGGCATCGAGTTCGACTATTGCTGCGTCCACGCGGCTTACGCGCTCGCCGAGGCCGGCTACGAATCGATCATGGTCAACTGCAACCCGGAGACCGTCTCGACCGACTACGACACCTCCGACCGTCTCTATTTCGAGCCGCTGACCCCGGAGGACGTGCTGGAGATCCTGCGCGCCGAGCAGGCGAAGGGCACGCTCGTCGGCGTCATCGTCCAGTTCGGCGGCCAGACGCCGCTGAAGCTGGCCGATGCCCTGGAGCGCGCCGGCATCCCGATCCTCGGCACCTCGCCCGACGCCATCGACCTCGCCGAGGACCGCGACCGCTTCCAGAAGCTCCTGCACAAGCTGGCCCTGAAGCAGCCGAAGAACGGCATCGCCTATTCGGTCGAGCAGGCGCGCACCGTGGCTGGCGAGCTCGGCTTCCCGCTGGTCGTGCGCCCCTCCTATGTGCTGGGCGGCCGCGCCATGCAGATCATCCACGACGAGGGCCAGCTTCAGGCCTACCTGCTCGACACCGTGCCGGGGCTGG
>JAFKJW010000145.1 GCA_017305925.1 Hyphomicrobiales bacterium
GAAACGCCCTGCGTGCTGATCGACGTCGACCGCGCGTCCGCCAACGTCCTGCGCGCGCAGGCCTATGCGGGCGCCCACGGCAAGAAGCTGGTGCCCCACATCAAGACGCACAAGCTGCCCTTCTGGGCGAAGAAGCAGGTGGAGGCGGGCGCGGTCGCCATCACCTGCCAGAAGATCGGTGAGGCCGAGGTGATGGCCGATGCGGGGCTGACCGACATCTTCCTGCCCTACAACATCGTCGGTGAGGCGAAGCTGAAGCGGCTGCTGGCGCTCCACCGCCGGGTGAACCTTTCCGTCACCGCCGACAGCGCGGTGACGATCGAGGGTCTTGCCCGCACCTTCACCGATCCGGCCCGTCCGCTCGCCGTGCTGGTCGAGTGCGAGACCGGGATGAACCGTTGCGGCGTGCAGACCAAGGAGGAGGCGCTCGACCTCGCCCGGCGGATCGCCGCCGCACCGGGACTGCGTTTCGGCGGCCTGATGACCTATCCCGCCGCAGGCAAAGCCGGGGAGGCAGACGCCTGGCTGAAGGCCGCCCGCGACCTGCTGGCCGCAAACGGCATCGCCTGCGAGCGCATCTCAAGCGGCGGCACGCCGGACATGTGGCACGCCGGCGAGAGCGGGACCGTCACCGAATACAGGCCGGGCACCTACATCTATCTCGACCGTTTCCAGGTCTCCAAGGGCGTGGGCACGACCGAGGACTGCGCGCTGACGGTGCTGGCCACCGTGGTCAGCCGGCCGACGCCCGGCCGCGCCGTGATCGACGCCGGCTCGAAGGCGCTGACCAGCGACACGCTCGGCATGACCGGGTTCGGCGAGATCGTCGGCATGCCGGGCACGCTGGTGACGGGGATGAGCGAGGAGCACGGGGTCGTGACCTTGGAGAACGGCGCCGACCTGTCGATCGGCGAGCGCGTGCGCATCCTGCCCAACCATGCCTGCGTCGTCTCCAACCTCTATGACGAGGTGCATCTCGTGTCCGGCGACCGGGTGGTGGAGACCCTGCCGGTCGCAGCGCGCGGCCGGCTGACATAAGGCTTCCATGCTCCTCGGAACGGGCTGACCGCCGCGCCAGGCTACGGCGGGAATCGCGCGGATCACGGCTTGACCGGCTGTCCGTTCCTTACCGCCTTGGTGCGTCGCGGTCCGGGGCGCTGCCTGTCAGACCGTCGGCACCGCCTCGGCATGCCGGGCAAAATGTGCTTCTCGGCCATCGGGGAAAGCGAAACTGACAGGGGAAAAACAAGACGCCCGCCGCGGGAGGAGGGCGGCGGGCGTCCTATGCGTGGCCGGCGATCGGGAGGAGGAGATGCCGGCCGTATCCGTCAGTTCCCGGGAGGAGGTGGGTTCTGACGAAATCGAATGTCTTATCCTAGCGGTTCCGAACGGCCCGTCCATCCTCGATTGCGCATGGCAGCCCTGCGATTTGTGCAATGCAGCATAAAGGCGTCGACGCGGCCTTGCCGAGAATCGGCCTGTGCCGGCGCGCCGCCTACAGGCAGGCCGTGATGCCGCCGTCCACATAGAGGACGTGGCCGTTGACGAAGCTCGACGCATCGGAGGCGAGGAACACGGCCGCGCCCACCAGTTCGTGCATCTTGCCCCAGCGACCGGCGGGCGTCCGCTTCTCCAGCCATGCGCTGAAGGCGGGGTCGTTCACCAGCGCCCTGTTGAGCTCGGTGTCGAAATAGCCCGGCCCGATCGCGTTCACCTGGAGTCCGTGGCGGGCCCAGTCCGTCGCCATGCCCTTGGTCAGCATCTTCACCGCCCCCTTGGTCGCCGTGTAGGGCGCGATGCCGGTACGGGCGAGCTCGCTCTGCACCGAGGCGATGTTGATGATCTTGCCGCGCCGGCGCGGAATCATGCGGCGGGCCACAGCCTGCCCGACGAAGAACACGCTGTCGATGTTGGTGGCCTTCAGGCGCTCCCAGGCGTCGAGCGGAAAATCCTCCAGCGGGGCGCGGTGCTGGATGCCGGCGTTGTTGACGAGGATGTCGATCGGCCCGATGCCGGTCTCGATGGCGTCGACGGCCGCCCGGACGGCATCGGCGTCGGTGACGTCGAAGGGCCTTGCATGAGCCGTGCGGCCTTCCGCGCGCAGCCCCGCGCAGGCGGCCTCCACCATGGCGGCGTCGCGGCCGTTGATCACCACCGCGGCGCCCGCCTCGGCGAGGCCCCGCGCAAGCGCCAGGCCGATGCCTTTCGACGATCCTGTGACGAGGGCCAGCCGGCCGGTGAGGTCGAACAGCTTCATCGGGAAACCTCCACGGCAACGGTGCGGCCGTCATTTCCTTGGGGACAACAGATCGGGTCGGCAGTCAACAGCCCTTGCGCGCGGATCGGGCAAATCCGTTTCGCGATCACGCCCGGCGGCGCAACCTTCTTCGCGCGAGAGGCGGTTGAGAATGTATGACGGGCCGTTGACTACCCCCGCGCCGGGGCGCTAGCGTCTGATTTCCGTGCCGATCTCTCCCGCGCACATTCGCATCGACCGGTTTCTCGTGAGCAAAGGCAATTCCTCATATCGGCAGGCGCTGAACCAGGAAACCATTGTCCTGGCCGTCACGGCGCTCATCTTCCTGGCGGCCGCTGTCGGGCTGCCCGGCTTCATCGCGCCGGAAAACCTCGTGGCGATCGTGCGCTCGGTGTCGGTGCTCGGCATCCTGGCGCTCGGCATGGGAATCGTCATCATCGGGCGCGGCATCGACCTGTCGGCGGTCGCGATCATGGCGATGTCGGTCGCCTGGTACCTGCAACTCCTCAATGACGGCATGAGCGACGGGCTGGCCTTCGCCTATGTCCTCGCCCTCGTGCTGGCGATCGGCGCCGTCAACGGCTTCCTCGCCGCCTATGCCGAGGTTCCGGCGATCTTCGTGACGCTGGCCAGCGGCTCCTTCGTGTTCGGCTTCGTGCGCTCGCAGGTGATCAGCCAGGACGCCGTGCCGGTTCCCCCCGGCAACTGGGTCGAGGTGTTCGGCGGGTTCCGCCTTCTCGACATTCCGGTGGAAGTCTTCGTCTTCGCCGTGCTGGCGCTCCTGACGGCATTCTTCCTGCGCTTCACCAAATGGGGGCGCTACGTCTACTATGCCGGCGACAATCCCGTGGCGGCGCGCAACATCGGCATCCCGGTGCGCCCCATGATGGTGCTGCGCTACGTGCTGTCGGCGGTGATCGCCTTCGTCGCCGGCCTGCTGACGGCGGCGAGCCTCCATTCCATCAACACGCGCGTGGTGAACTCGACGCTGCTCTACGACATCATCCTGGTCGCCGTGATCGGCGGCATCGGCCTGTCGGGCGGCAAGGGCGGCGTGCGCAACGTGCTGGTCGGTGCGGCGCTGATCGGCATCATGCTCAACGCCATGACGATCATCGACATTCCGCTGATCTACCAGAACCTCATCAAGTCGACGATCCTGCTCTTCGCGGTGATCGCCGACGGCGTGCTCAACCCGCGCGACGAGCAGACGGCCCAGCAGGGGGACATCTGACGCCGGCCGGCTGAAGTCGCGACACCGCATCGAAAGTGAAAAAAGAGAGAGGACGGACCCATGAAACTTCTTAGGACGATCGCATTGGCGGCCTCCATGGCCGTGGCGGGCCTTATGGCCATGCCCGCCGGGGCGCAGGATGCCGGCCCCGACATCTACAGGAAGGCGCTCGAAGGCAAGCGCATCGTGCTGGTGCCGATGGCGATGGGCTTCGATCTGGCGCAGGGCTGGACGGCCATCCTGCAGCGCGAGGTCAAGGCCTTCGGCGGCGTCCTGGAGACGCGCGATCCCAACTGGAGCACGGAAGCCGGCGCGCAGGCGATCACCGAGGTGATCTCCAGCGATCCCAAGCCGGACGTGCTGGTGGTCATGTCGTTCGACCTCAACTCCTACTCCAAGCTCCTGAAGAAGGCGCAGGAGGCCGGCATCTACGTGCTCCTGATCGACAATCCGGCCAACTTCAAGGCCGACGCCTATCTCGGCAGCGACTGGACGCAGCTCGGCCGGCTGGAGGCCGAGGCGGCGATCAAGGGCTGCGGCGACAACTCGTCGAAGAAGATCGGCCTCGTGCAGGGCGACCAGGTGAACGCCACCAGCCTCTTCCAGTATGCCGGGATCATGGACGTGCTGGACAAGCATCCCGACTTCAAGGTCGTGGCCAAGCCCGACTCCAACTGGGACGCCACCACCTCGCGCAACGTGACCACGACGATGCTCCAGCAGAATCCCGACATCTGCGCCATCATCGACTTCTGGGACGGCGACGCGACCGGTGCTGCCGCCGCGATCCGCGACGCCAAGCTGGAGGACAAGGTGTTCCTCGTGACCACCGGCGGCGGCGAGAAGGCGAGCTGCGACAAGATCGCCGACGGCACCTTCGGCGCGGTCGTCATGACCAATCTCGGGCAGGAGAGCTACAACATGGTCACCATGATCAAGTACCTGCTGCAGAGCGGCCAGAAGCCGGGGACCGCCTCGCCCTACATCTACACGCTGCTGCACGCCACGACGAAGGAGAACATGCGGCCCGACAGCTGCTGGGATCTCAAGGCGCTGCAGGCGATGGCCAACGAATAGGACGGCCGGGACGGGCGGCGTCCACGGCGCCGCCCACCTCTCCATGACCACGGACAACCGATGACTTTCAGCGAACGGCTGCGGGCCTGGCGGTACAACCTCGTGCCCGATCACCTGATCGGCGAGGTGCTGACCAAGCGCTGGACCGACAATGCGATTCCCTTCGCGGCGCTCGTCGCGACGGTCGCCGTGTTCGGCTCGCTCATTCCGGGCTTCTTCAAGGTGGCGTCGCTGCAGGATTCGACCCGGCAGCTCGGCGAGTTCTCGGTCGTCGTCACCGGCCTTGTCGTGGTCATGCTGGGCGGCGGCATCGACCTGTCGGTCGGCTCCATCTTCGCGCTGTCGTGCTTCGCGGCCGTCTCGGTCTTCTTCATCTTCGAGCAGTCGGTCTGGCTGGCGCTCGCCGCCGCGCTTGCGACGGGCCTCGCCTTCGGCGCGGTGAACGGCTATCTCGTCGGCTATCTGAAGCTGCGCGCCTTCATCACCACGCTGGTGACGTTCATCATCGGCCGCTCGCTCTACGACATCCTCGTGGTCAGCTTCGGCTCGAAGATCCAGATGTCTTCCGCCTCGTCGGATACCTGGGACTTCATCGGCGACGGCACGGTGCTCGGCGTGTCGATCCCGGTCCTCGCGGCGGTCGTGCTCGCCATCGTCACGCATGTCGCGCTGACGCGCTCGCGGCCGGGCTGGCATGTGCTGGCGGTCGGCGGCTCGCGCCGCTCGGCCCACAATGCCGGCATAAAAGTCCGGCGGACGGTGTTCTTCACCTACGTCTTCTCGGGCCTCTGCTCGGGGCTTGCCGGCTTCCTCATCGCCTGCCGGCTCTCCGGCGCGGGGCCGGGGACCGGGCTCAACCTCGAAATCCTCGCGCTGACGGCGGCCGTCGTCGGCGGCAACAGCCTCGGCGGCGGGCGCGGCTCGGTCGCGAAGGGCGTGATGGGCGCGATCGTCGTGCTGGTGATGACCAACGGCCTGATCCGCATGGGCTACGGCACCGGCACCAACCAGATGGTGCTCGGCCTGATGCTCGCCGCCGCGGTGATCATCGACATCCGCTGGATGAAGAACCGCCACAAGGTTCTGAACGAGGTCTATGTCGCGCCGGTCTATCTCAGGATGAGCGCCGCGCAGTCGGCCGTTCCCGGCTCCGGCACCGCCTACGAGCTCGACAACCGGCTCTCCGAGGCCGACCATATCGGCCTCGGCGAACTGGAGGGGCCGGAGGACGTCATCCTCGACCGCGACGACCATCTCTATTGCGGCACGCGGCATGGCGAGATCGTCCGCTTCCTCGCGCCGGACTACAGGCGCTCGGAGGTTTTCGCGCATGTCGGCGGCTTCCCGCTGGGGCTCGCCTTCGACCGTGCCGGCAACCTGATAAGCTGCGTCGGCGCGATGGGGCTCTATGCGATTTCGCCGGACCGCACCGTCACCCGGCTCTCGGCTGAGACGCGGCGCTCCTGGACGTCGGTGCAGGACGACGCGCGGCTGCGCGACCCCAACGACTGCGACATCGCGCCGGACGGGCGCATCTACTTCACCGATTCCACCAAGCGCTACGACGCCCATGACTGGGCGCTGGATTCGATCGAGAACCGAGGAACCGGCCGCCTGCTGGTCTACGACCCGAAGGACGGATCGACCACCACGCTGCTCGACGGCTACCGCTACGCCAACGGCGTGTGCATGGCGCATGACGGGAAATCGCTGTTCTTCGCCGAGAGCTGGGCCTGCCGCGTCCACCGCTACTGGCTGGAGGGGCCGAAGGCCGGCACGGCCGAATGCGTCATCAAGGACATGCCGGGCTATCCCGACAACATCAACCGCGCCTCGGACGGCAATTACTGGATGGCGTGGCTCGGCATGCGCACGCCGAGCTTCGACCTGTCGCTGCGCCACCCCGACATGCGCAAGCGCATGACGCGCCGCCTGCCGCAGGACGAATGGCTGTTTCCCAACATCAACACCGGCGGCATCGTGAAGTTCGACGAGACGGGCGGGATCGTCGAGACGCTGGGGGACCTCGCCGGCGCGTCGCATCCGATGGTCACGTCGATGCGCGAGCACAAGGGCTTCCTCTATGTCGGCGGCATTTTGAACAACCGCATCGGCCGCTATCGGCTGCCGGATGCCGACCAGGCATGGACGAGCGTCGACTCCTACTGGGGGAAGGCGCGATGATCCTCGACCCGATCCTCGACATCTTCCGCGGCAAGGCGGTGACGATCCCGCCGATGGACGGTGCGTTCCGGCCGAACAACCGGCTGGACGAGGCGGCGCTGCTCGCCGCGCTCTCAGCGCCAGACAATCTCGCCTCGGACGGCGGGCGGCTGCTCGCGACGAGCGGCGACACGGTGCTGTCGATCCGGCCGGGCGCAACGCCCGAGGTGGTCGAGCGCTTCGAGGCGCCCGTGACGGCGCTCGCGGTCTCGCCGGCCGGCGAGCTCGCCGTGGCGCTGGCGTCGGGCAAGCTGCTGCTCGCCGGCAAGGACCTGGCGCTGCCGCGGGCGCTCCGCTGCATCACGGCGCTCGCCTTCAACCCGAACGGCGTGCTGCTCATCGCCAACGGCTCGGCCGGGCATGGTCCGTCCGAATGGGCCGCCGACCTCATGCGCAAGGGCTCGAGCGGATCGCTGTGGGCGCGCGAGCCGGGCGGCGGCACATTCCGCGAGGTCGCCGCGGGGCTTGCCTTTCCCAACGGGCTGCTCGCCGAAGGCGACACGATCACCGTCAGTGAGAGCTGGCGGCACCGGCTCGTGCGCTTCGAGCGCGCCAGCGGCCGCCGCCTGGAGACGGTCGCCGACCATCTGCCGGGCTATCCCGCCCGCCTCTCGCGGGCGACGGACGGCGGTGCATGGCTTTCCGTCTTCGCGCCGCGCAACCGGCTGGTGGAGTTCGTGCTCTTGGAGGACCGCTACCGCGAGGACATGCTGGCCGGGACGCCGCCCGAAACCTGGATCGCGCCGGCGCTGTCGTCGCGCAAGAGCTTCCTGGAGCCGCTGCAATGCGGAGCGATCAAGACGATGGGCGTGCACAAGCCCTGGTCCCCCAGCCGCTCCTACGGCATGGTGGTCAAGCTCGATGCGGGCCTCGCCCCGCAATACAGCCTGCACAGCCGCGCCGACGGGGTGCGCCACGGCATATGCAGCGCGGTCGAGCACGAGGGGCGGCTCATCGCGGCCTCGAAGGGCGGCGACTGCGTGATCGCCGTCGACCTGCCGCGCGGGGAGACCCACTGAGATGGACGCCGCAGCAAGGGATGCCGCCGCAGCGCAGCCGGTGATCCGGCTGGAGCAGATCACAAAGGCCTATCGCGGCGTTCCGGCCGTGAAGAACGTCGATTTCGAGCTGCGCCGGGGCGAGATCCATGCGCTGCTCGGCGAGAACGGCGCCGGCAAGTCGACGCTGACCAAGATCATCGCCGGCGCCGTGGAGGCGACTTCCGGCACCATGATGCACAACGGGCGCACGGTCGCCTATGCCTCGCCGAGCGAGGCGCTGGACGCCGGCATCGCCATGGTCTTCCAGGAGACGAGCCTCGTGCCGTCCATGACGGTGGCCCAGAACCTCTATCTCGGCTCGGAAAAATTCCTCAACCGGCTGCGCGGCATCACCATCTCGGCACAGCAGTTCCTGCAATCGCTCAACTTTCCGGTCGACCCGACCGCGCTCGTCGAGACGCTCGGCGCTGCGAAGCGGCAGATGGTGGAGATCGCGCGCGCCGTCCACCACAATGCCGAGGTCATCATCTTCGACGAGCCGACCGCGACGCTGACGCCTGAGGAGAAGCGGCATTTCTTCGCGCTCATCCGCCGCCTGAAGGCGGCCGGCGTCTCCATCGTCTTCATCAGCCACGCGCTGGAGGAGGCGCTGCTGATCGCCGACCGCATCACCGTGCTGCGCGACGGCGAACTGGTCTCCACCGGCGAGACGGCGGGCTACAACCGCGAGAAGATCATCGCGGCCATGGTGGGGCGCACGCTGTCCGGCGAGCTTTACCGCCAGCGCAATCCCGGCGACATAAGGCCCGCCGGCCGCAGGGTGCTGTCCGTGCAGGACATCTCCATGGGCAAGATGGTCCGCAACAACTCCTTCTCCGTCTTCGAGGGACAGATCACCGGCGTGTTCGGGCTGATCGGTTCGGGCCGCACGGAGACCTTCAAGGTGATCGCCGGCATTCACAAGCGCGACTTCCTGCGCGGCGGCACGATCGAGCTGGACGACAAGCCGGTGCGCTACGTGGTGCCGCGCGAGGCGGTGAAGGACGGCATCGTCTACGTCACCGAGGACCGCAAGACCGAGGGCATCTTCGAGACCATGGGGATAGCGGAAAACCTCTTCTCCGGCCTGCTCGCCGGCGGGCACGAGAAGAGCGCCATCGTCAGCATGAAGGAGATGCACGCGCTCGCGAGGGAGTGGACCGGGACGCTCGCCATCCGCGCCATCAACGACAACGCCCGCGTGGTCGAGCTCTCCGGCGGCAACCAGCAGAAGGTGGTGATCGGCAAGGGGCTGGTCGAGCGGCCGCGCATCGTCATCTTCGACGAGCCGACGCGCGGCGTCGACGTCGGCGCGATCGTCGAGATCCACCAGATCATCAACCGGCTGGCCGATGAGGGGCTGGCCGTGGTCGTCATCTCGTCCTACCTGCCGGAGATCCTCAACCTGTCGGACCGCATCCTGGTCTGCCGGCAGGGCCGCATCGTCGAGGAGTTCTCGCCGAGCGAGGCGACGGAGGAGAAGATCATGTACGCGGCGGTGCACTGAAAAACCGAATGAGGCTCATAAGGTTTGTGAAACTTTATGAGCAATGATATGGATGCGGAATGAAAGCCCACCCCGTCCGCCCCATAACCGTTTCCGTGACGCCGGAGCAGGCTGCGGCCATGCAGAACGCCGTCCAGAGGGGCGCCTATGCCTCCAGCAGCGAAATCGTGCGGGAGGGATTGCGTCTCTGGGAAAGGCAGCAGGAAATACGCGCCGCAGAATTGGCACATCTCAAGCGAGCCTATGAGGAGGGCATGGCGAGCGGAGAAGGCCGCGCGTTCGACGCCGCAGCCCTGCTGAGCCTGTTCAGGGACGAGCGCATGGAACGTGGGTAGGTATCGGCTGACCCCGCGCGCGGAGCAGGATCTCCGGGAGATATGGCGCGGCATCGCGACAGAGAGCGAGGGGGCCGCGGATCGGTTGATCATGAGGGTTTTCGACAGGCTGGATCTCGCAGCCTCCCAGCCGCAGATGGGCCCGGCGCGCCCGGAACTGAGCGGGACGGCGCGGACGCTCGTGGAAGGCCGGTATGTCATCATCTATGAGCCGATCCAGGACGGCTTGCTCGTCGTCGCCGTCGTGCACGGGATGCGCGATCCCGAAAGCTGGCTATAGAAGCGCTTCAGATTGATCCAACAGGGAAAACATCATGGCCACCGTAAAGCTGCTCTCCGATGCCGAGATCGAGAAGATCCCGGTCGCCAAGGCCGTCTTCGACGACATCCGCGCCTCGCGCAAAAGCGATTTCGTCAACAATTTCTGGCGCGGGCTGGCCAATGATCCGCCGGCGCTGAAGCGCACCTGGGAGCAGCTCAAGGCGGTGATGGGCGGCAAGACCTCGATCGATCCGCTGACCAAGGAGATGATCTACATCGCCGTGTCGGCCGCCAATGCCTGCACCTATTGCCTCCACTCCCACACCGCCGCGGCGCGGGCCAAGGGCATGACCGAGGAGCAGTATGCCGAGCTGGTCGCCATCATCGGCCTCGCCGGGCACACCAACCATCTGGTGACGACCATGCAGATCCCCGTCGACCGGGAATTCATGGTGGAAAGCTGAGCTGCGGCATATCGACAGGGCGGTCGTGGCCGCCCGGTCCACAGCCGCCATTCCGACCTACATTAGATTGATTCTAAAGAGATTTTCGGAGGCCGAGACTTGCGTTCCGGCCTCGGAACGGTATAGGTGACGCCCTCAGTCAGGTTTATTGCCCTTGCCGGGCAAGGGGGCGTCAAACGCTTGCGCCGTTTCTCATAATGCTGCGGGAGGGCATCGAGGCCGCCCTCATCACCAGCATCATCGCCAGCTACCTGCGGCAGACGGGCCGGGCCGCCTGGATGCCCGTCGTGTGGATCGGGGTGTTCCTCGCCGTCGCCATGTCGCTGCTGGTGGGTGCCGCGCTTCAGCTCATCAGCGCCGAGTTCCCCCAGAAGGGGCAGGAGCTCTTCGAGGCGATCGTCGGCCTCATCGCCGCGTGCGTCCTCGTCTCCATGGTGTTCTGGATGCGCAAGGCGGCGCGCTCGGTCAAGGCCGAGCTGCACCACTCCATCGACCATGCGTTCGACGGCTCCTCCGCGGCCGGCTGGGCGCTGATCGGCATGGTGTTCTTCGCGGTCGCGCGCGAGGGGCTGGAATCGATCTTCTTCCTGCTGGCGATCTTCCAGCAGAGCAGCGGGCCGATGGCGCCGCTCGGCGCGCTTGCCGGCGTGCTGGCCTCCGTGGTGGTCGGCTACCTGATCTATGCCGGCGGCGTGCGGATCAACCTGCGCCGCTTCTTCCGCTGGACGGGCGTCTTCATCCTGATCGTCGCGGCCGGCATTCTGTCGAGCGCGCTGCGCAACCTCCATGAAGCGGGCATCTGGAACCTGTTGCAGGACCGCGCCTACGACCTGAGCGGCGTGCTGCCGGTGTCCGGGCCGCTCGGAACGATCCTTTCGGGCCTGTTCAGCTATCAGGAATCCCCGGCAGTGGGCGAGGTGCTCGCCTATGTCGTCTTTCTCGTGGTGAGCCTGTTCCTGTTCCTGCGGCCGCATGGCGAGGCGGCGGCCAAGGGCGTGTCGCGACCGGTGCGGGAGGCGCGCCCATGAGCGTGGAAGGCAAGGGAACCGCGGCGCCCGGCCGCATCGTCCCGTTCGCGGTGGCGGGCACGGCTCTGCTGGCGGTCGCCAGTGGCGCGCTGTTCTACTATGCGACGATCAGCCGGAAGGCCGATCCCGCGCAGGAGGTCATCAAGGTCGAGGTCGGCGCCAAGGCCTGCAACCCGAACGACCTGACGGTCCCGGCCGGCCGGCGCACCTTCGAGATCCATAACGCCTCCGACCGGCCCGTCGAATGGGAGATCCTCGACGGCATCATGGTCCTGGAGGAGCGCGAGAACATCGTTCCGGGCTTCAGGCAGACGCTGACGGCGAACCTCAAGCCCGGCGCCTACGAGATCACCTGCGGGCTGCTCTCCAACCCGCGCGGCAAGCTGACCGTGACGGCGACCGCCGCCTCCGACGCGGCGGCGCAGGCCGGTCCCGACCTCAAGGCCTTCATCGGTCCGCTGTCGGAATACAAGGTGTTCCTCGTCATGCAGGGCTCCGCGCTGGAAAGCGCGACCCGCAAGCTCGTCGATGCGGTCAAGGCGGGCGATCTCGAAACCGCGCGGGCCGCCTACGGGGCGGCGCGTCTGCCCTACCGGCAGGTTGCCGCCGTCGTCGGCCGCTGGTCCGACCTCGCCAACGCCGTCGACCCCGTGGCGGCCTATCTGGAAAAGCGCGAGCAGGATCCCGCCTTCACCGGCTTCCATCGCATCGAATACGGCCTGTTCGGCCAGAACTCCACCGAGGGGCTCGGCCCTGTCGCGGACAAGCTGCTGGCGGATGTCGGAGAGCTGAAGACCCGCCTGCGCGCCCTGAAGCCCGTGCCGGAGGACCTGCCGGAAGGCGCTGCCAAGCTGGCGCGGCTGCTTGCCGACGGCAAGATCGAGAGCGGCGAGAGCGCCTATGCGCAAAGCGATCTGCCGGAACTCGACGCCAGCCTTGCGGCGATCGGCAAGATGGCGGGGCTGGTGAAGCCGCTGATCCCGGCCGGCTCCGAAAACCTCGCCGGCGACCTCGACGGCCGGCTCGCGGCCGTTCGCCAGGCGCTCGACGCCTTCAGGAAGGACGGTGCCTGGCCGGCTTACGACAAAGTTGATGCAGCGCAGCGCAAGGCGCTGGCGGACAATTTCCGCGCGCTTGCCGACACGCTCGACAAGGTTTCCCAGCGTCTTTCGGTGGAGTGAAGCCATGAGCCGCCATCCCGCACCCAAGCAGCCGGTCGACAACACCCGCCGCCGCCTCCTGCTCGGAGCCGGCGCTGCGGCCGGAAGCGTGCTGGTGCCGGGCGCGGCGCAGGCCGAGGCCGCGGCGGCACGGCACCACGTCACCGACGCGCCGACGGGCGACGCCTCCTTCGCGGATCGCTGGCCCTTCTATGGCGAGCACCAGCAGGGGGTGACGACGCCGCGCCCGGCGTCCGGCATGATCGCCTCCTTCGACGTGCTTGCCCAGACGCCCGGCGACCTCGAGGCGCTGTTCCGCGGCCTGACGGAGCGGCTGGTGTTCCTGACGCAGGGGTGGACGCCGCCCGAGCTCGACCCGAAGCTGCCGCCGCCCGATTCCGGCATCCTCGGCCCGGTCGTGGCGCCGGACAATCTGACCGCAACGGTTTCGCTGGGCAGTTCGCTCTTCGACGACCGCGACTGGCTGAAGCCGCTGAAGCCGAAAAAGCTTCAGCGCATGACGAAATTCCCCAACGACGCGCTCGACGCCGGCATCTGCCATGGCGACCTCGTGCTGCAATTCTGCGCCAACCGGCCGGACACCACGATCCATGCGCTGCGCGACGTGCTGAAGTCGATGCCGGACAAGCTCCTGCTGCGCTGGAAGCAGGAGGGCACAGTCCCGGTCATCCCGCCGAACCCCGACGGGCGGGTGGAGAGCGCGCGCAACCTCCTGGGCTTCCGCGACGGTTCGGCCAACCCGGATTCCGGCGACAGCATCGTCTGGGTCGGCGAGGCCCATGACGAGCCGGCATGGGCGGTGGGCGGCACCTATCAGGCGGTGCGCATCGTCCGCAATTTCGTCGAGCGCTGGGATCGCACGCCGCTCGGCGAGCAGGAGCGGATCATGGGCCGCCGCAAGCCGAGCGGCGCTCCCTTCAACGGGCACACCGAGTTCGACGAGCCGGACTACACCAAAGACCCGGACGGCAAGGTGACCGCGCATGACGCCCATATCCGGCTCGCCAATCCGCGCACCGCGGAATCGCGCAAGAACCTGATCCTGCGCCGGCCCTTCAACTATTCGAACGGCGTCACGAAATCCGGCCAGCTCGAACAGGGCCTGCTGTTCATCTGCTACCAGGCCGATCTGGAAGCAGGCTTCATCACCGTTCAGCGCCGCCTCAACGGCGAGCCGCTGGAGGAGTATCTGAAGCCGATCGGCGGCGGCTACTTCTACGTCCCACCCGGCGCGCTGAGCCCCGGCGATTATGTCGGCCGGACGCTCATCGAAGCGGCGCGCGAAGGCAAAGCATCCCCTACGTGAGAGGAGTTTCCCTAATGAAAGCAAAGCATCTTCTGGCGGCCGCCGCGCTGGCCGTCCTCTTCGGCGGGCAGGCCCGCGCCGAGGACGCCACGCTCGACCTCGTCGGGCCGATCGCCGACTACAAGATCTACGTCTCGGAGAACCTGCAGAAGCTCGTGAGCGACACCCAGGCCTTCACCGACGCGGTCAAGGCCGGCGACGTCGAGAAGGCGAAGAGCCTGTTCGCCCCGACGCGCATGAGCTACGAGGCGATCGAGCCGATCGCCGAGCTGTTCGGCGACCTCGACGCCTCCATCGATTCGCGCGCCGACGACTACGAGGCGGCCGAGAAGGATCCGGCTTTCCCGGGCTTCCACCGCCTCGAATACGGCCTGTGGGAGCAGAACTCCACGGAAGGGCTGGCGCCCATCGCCGACAAGCTGATGGCCGACGTCAACGAGCTGAACGGGCTGATCACCAATCTTACCCTGCCGCCCGAGAAGGTGGTGGGCGGTGCCGCCGCGCTGATGGAAGAGGTGGCGGCCACCAAGATCTCCGGCGAGGAGGATCGCTACAGCCACACCGATCTCTGGGACTTCAAGGCGAATTTCGACGGTTCGCAGAAGATCTTCGAGCTGGTGCGGCCGCTCATCGAGCAGAAGGAAGGCGACTTCGTGAAGAAGGTGGCGGACAATTTCGCCACCGTGGACACGACGCTCGCCAAGTACAAGGACGGCGAGGGCTACCAGCTCTACGACAAGCTGAGCGAGGAGGATCGCAAGGTGCTCGCGACCGCCGTCAACACGCTGGCCGAGGACCTTTCGACGTTGCGCGCCAAGCTCGGGCTGAGCTGAGGGGCCTCCGGGACCATACGTTGTTCGAAGGGCGGCGGGCTGTGACGGTGCGCCGCCCTTTCGATTCGGGAGGGTGCCCGCCTGAAAGCATTGTTGGGGTCGAGCCTCTTCGCCCCCCTTCTGGCCTGCCGGCCATCTCCCCCACACCGGGGGAGATCCGCAGCCTCGACATTCTCGCTTGTTCTGCGGCGCCGGTGATTGGCGAAATCCAGAATGACATCCGATCTCCCCCTTTGGGGGGAGATGGCCGGCAGGCCAGAGGGGGCGACATAGGGCGCCTCGCCCCTCGGGCGACTGCCCTTTCGATTCCACGATTGACCTTCCGCGCCGGCGATGTACGCTGATGGCGTATTTTGTACGCCTGAAGGAAATATCAGCATGACCGACACGCCGGACACGATGGATTGGGACGCCGCCAAGGAGGAGATGCGGCGCTGGTACTGGTGGGGCGTACCGACCTTCTTCAAATGTCCCTGGAACGAGACGCCGGGCACGAGCGACATCGCGGTGCTGGGCGTCCCGCATTCGTCCGGCAACGGCTCGACCGAGCGTGACCAGCATCTCGGGCCCCGTGCCGTGCGCAACGTCTCGGCGCTCTACCGGCGCGGCCATGGGCGCTTCGGCTTCGTGCCGTGGGACGTCTGCACGGTGCACGACGCCGGCGACGTGCCGCTGCCGGAGGCGATGGTCAACGACATCAGCGTCCGGCACATCGAGGCCTATGCGCGGCGCTTCAACGACGCGGGCACGCGGCTGGTCTCGATCGGCGGCGACCATGCGATCACCGGGCCGCTGCTCAAGGCAGTCGGCGGGGAGGGGTCCCGGCTGACGGCTGGCCGGCCGGTCGCGCTGGTGCATTTCGATTCCCACACCGACAGCTACCACCATCTGCCGCACTGGCTGGGCAGCCGCCGCTCGGCGGCGCACTGGAGCAGCTATACGGTGAAGGAAGGCAGCGTCGACGCGCAGCGCTCGACGCAGATCGGCATCCGTCCGAATGTCGGCACGCCCGGCTCGCGCCACACCAGCGAGGAGCTCGGCTACCGGGTGATCGGCATGGACGAGATCGAGGAGATCGGCTGGCAGGGCGTGGCCGGCGCCGTGCGCGAGCGGGTGGGCGACGCGCCGGTCTACATCACCTTCGACCTCGATTCCCTCGATCCCTGCGACGCGCCGGGCGTCTCCAATCTGGAGCCCGGCTATCCGGGCTTGCGGATCGGCGAGGCCGTGCGCATCCTGCAAAGCCTGCGCGGCCTCGACATCGTCGGCGGCGACGTGGTCTGCCTGATGCCGATCAAGGACAGCCCCAACCAGATCACCGCCATGAATGCCATGGTCGTGGCCTTCGAGATGATCGCCCTGATGGCCGACCGGATGCGGGAGAAGGGCTGACGGGCGCCCCAGGCAATCGCCTGAGGCATGTCGCTCTACGTCGCCCCCCTCTGTCCTGCAAGTGATTGCCCCTGAAGCGAGCCTCAGAGCGGCGGCGGAGTAAGCACGAACAGCACGCGGGCCGGATGCGTGGCGGACGGATTGGCGAATGTGTGCGGCCGGCGCGGGTCGAACGCCATGGCATCGCCCTGGGCGAGGTCGTGCACGGTGTCGCCCACGGTGATGCGGACCGTGCCGTCGAGCACGAAGACGAATTCCTCCTCGCAGGACAGCGTGTAGAGCTTCTCGCCGCCGGAGCCGCCGGGCGCAAGCTCGGAGAGGATTACCTGCAAGCGCTGCGCCTCCGCCGGCGAGACCAGGAAATCCGAGATGCCGCTGCCGCCGAAGCGGATCGGCGGACGGTCGTCGGCGCGCACCACGCCGGAGCGCGCGGGCGAGAACAGGTCGCCGATGCGGATGGACAGAACCTCGCAGAGCCGCACCAGCGAGGCGACGGAGGGAGAGGCCTTGTCGCGCTCGATGTCGCTGAGGAAACTCTTGGTGAGGTCGGCGGCCGACGCCGTCTGGTCGAGCGTCATGTCGAGCTCGCGCCGGCGGCTGCGCAGAAGCCCGCCGATGTTGAGCGCCGCGCGCGGATTGGTTTGAGGGCCGTCCATTCCGTCCGTATCCTTGGAACTGTTCCGAAGCGCTGAATTTCGTGAGAAGCCGGTTCAGCGTTGGCGAATTTTGTTGACCTATGATGAACTATTGGCAAGTCTAGGCGCAAGGCCGACAAGAGCCCCACATTCAGAGGTGAACCATGAAAAGAACGTTTCTCGCTCTCATATCCCTTCTCGCCGCCTCGCCGGCATTCGCCGATCCGCCGAGCTTCGCGGCGGGCGGCACGCTCGCCGCCTGCGTCGACCCGACCTTCCCGCCGATGGAGTTCGTCGAGAAGGCCGGCGATCCGCCGGTCGGCGTCGACATCGACGTCATCAATGCGCTTGCCGACCACTGGAAGGTCAAGCCCGAGATCACCACCATGGACTTCAACGGCCTCATGCCGGGGCTCGCCTCGAAGCGCTGCGACATCGTCATTTCCGGCGCGCTGCTGAAGCCCGAAAGGCTGAAGACGCTGAGCGGCGTGCCTTATCTCAAGACCGGCGTCGTCATGATCGGCAAGGCCGACGACGCCACGACCTACGGCAGCTACGAGGACTTTTCGGGCAAGGTGGTGGCCGTGCAGTCCGGCACCTCCTATGTCGACCTGCTGACCAAGGTCAACGAGGAGCTGAAGAAGGCCGGCAAGCCCGAGATCACGCTTCAGACCTATCCCAAGCAGACCGACGCGATCCAGCAGGTGGTGGTCGGCCGCGCGGTCGCCACGATCAGCCAGGACACCGAGTTCGCCTATCGCGAGCTCCAGACGCCGGGCACGCTGAAGATCGTCTATTCGGCCGGCGCCGAGGACCAGTATGCCGCCTATTTCCGCAAGGACGAGAAGGACGAGGCGGCGGTCACGGAAGCCGTCAAGGCGATCGCCGCCAGCGGCGCGCTGAAGACGATCGCCGACAAGTGGAAGCTGCCGGCCGCCACGATCGACGGCATCGGGCAGTAGGCTGACGGGCGCGCCCGGCGGTGAGCTTCGACAGCGGGCTCTTCTGGTCCACGCTTTTCTCCGGGACCTTCTTCAGGGCGGCGCTGGTCACGCTCGCCCTGACTGTGCTCGCGCACGCGCTGGCGATCCTGCTGTCGCTGCCGCTGGCGCTTGCGCTCAACAGCAGGAGCAGGGCCTGGCGGTGGTTCGCCACCGTCTATGTCGGCGTCTTCCGCGGCCTGCCGGCCCTGCTGCTGCTGCTCTTCGTTTGGAACGGCCTGCCGCAGATTTCGCCGATCTTCCGCGAGGCCTGGTTCTCGCCCTTCGTGGCGGCGCTGTTCGCGCTGGCGCTCAACGAGGCGGCCTACCAGGTCGAGATCAACCGGGCCGCGCTCGGCGCCGTCGATGAGGGGCAGTTCCAGGCGGGTGCGGCGCTCGGCCTGCGCAAGGGCCTCGTCTACATGCTGATCGTGATCCCGCAGGCCTTGCGGGTGGCGCTGCCGCCGACGGTCAACGAGTTCATCACGCTGTTGAAGACGACGTCGCTCGCCTCGGTCATCTCGCTGACGGAGCTGATGGCCGTGACCCAGCAGAGCGTCGCCTCGACGTTCCGCTATGCCGAGTTCTACGCGGTCGCCTCCATCTACTATCTCGGGATGGTCTATATCCTGATGCTGATCCAGAAGCGGATCGAGCGTCGCTTCGCATGGTCAAAAGGCCACGCCGCGTCGGCGGGACAAGCGGCGGCATCGCGGGCGTGAAGCCCGGCCGGCGCGTTCCGGAAAAAATGGTAGCGATGCCATCATCCCTGTTGCCAAGGGCGGCGCGCCGCTGCATGACTTGCAGGATCGACCGGCGAACGCGCCGGCCCGAGCGTGTAACCGGATTTGGCAGGGAGGAAATTGCCATGAGGACGAACCGTCGTACCATCTTGCAACTGGCGGGCGGCGCGGCCGTGGCGCTTGCCGCGCCGGCTATCATCACGACCAGGGCGCGCGCGGCCGACAAGCGCATCGCCATGATCGTCAAGAACCTCGGCAACAGCTATTTCGACGCCTGCGCCAACGGCGCCAAGGAAGCGGCGGCCGAGATCGGCGGCATCGAGATCATCTACACCGCCTCGGCCAAGCCGACCGCGGAGGAGCAGATCGCCGTCATCGACGCGCAGATCGCCCAGAAGGTCGACGGCATCATCGTCTCGGCCAATGACGCGGACGCGCTGGTGCCCGTCGGCAAGAAAGCCATGGAGCGCGGCATCAAGGTGATGAGCTTCGATTCGGCCATCGCGCCGGCCGGTCGCATCGTCCACCTTTCCGCCTCCTCGACGCCGCTGATCGGCGCCAAGCAGGTGCAGATGATCGCCAAGACGCTGGGCAACAAGGGCGAGGTCGCGATCCTGTCGGCCGCCTCCACCATGACCAACCAGAATTCCTGGATCGAGGCCATGAAGGAGGAGTGGAAGAAGCCGGAATACAAGGATATGCCGCTGGTGGCGACCGTCTATGGCGACGACCAGGACGACAAGAGCTATCGCGAGATGCAGGGCCTGGTGAAGGCGCATCCGAACCTGAAGGGCGTCATCTCGCCGACCACCATCGGCATCCGCTCCGGCGCCAAGGCGATCGTCGACGGCGGCCTGGTGGGCAAGGTCTACATCACCGGCCTTGGCCTGCCTTCCGAGATGAAGGACTACGTGCTCAAGGGCGCCTGCGATTCCTTCGCCATCTGGAATCCGGTCGAGTACGGCTATTCCTCGACCATGATCATGAACGACATCCTGAACGGCAAGGACACCTCCGAAGGCGCCAAGCTGTCCATGGGCAAGAAGGGCGAGACCACCGTCGGCAAGGACGGCGAGTGCATCATGGGCGAGCCCTTCGAGTTCAACAAGTCGAACGTCGAGGAGTTCGCCAAGATCTTCTGATCGGCGTGGCGAACGGATTGACCCCCACTCCGGTTTGCTTCGCAAACCACCTCTCCCCTATGGCGTTTACCCCCACCCCAACCCCTCTCCCCACAAGGGGGAGGGGATCCGGCGGCG
>JAFKJW010000146.1 GCA_017305925.1 Hyphomicrobiales bacterium
CTACGGCGCCGCCCTGCTCGGCGGCATCGCCGCCGCGCAGGGGCGCTACATCATCATGGGGGACGCCGACGACTCCTACGATTTCGCGCATCTGGAGGCTTTCGTGGAGCGCCTGCGGACCGGCGCCGACCTCGTCATGGGCAACCGCTTCAGGGGCGGCATCGAGGCCGGTGCCATGCCTTTCCTGCACCGCTATCTCGGCAATCCCGTCCTGAGCTTCGTCGGCCGGCTGTTCTTCCGCATTCCGGTCGGCGATTTCCATTGCGGGCTGCGCGGCTTCAACGCCGACAGCATCCGCCAGCTCGGCCTGCAGACGACCGGCATGGAATTCGCCAGCGAGATGGTGGTGCGCTCCGCCCTTGCCGGGCTGAGGATCGAGGAGGTTCCGACCACGCTGAAGCCGGACGGGCGCAGCCGCGCGCCGCATCTGCGCACCTGGCGGGACGGCTGGCGGCACCTGAAATTCCTGCTGATGTACAATCCAAGATGGCTGTTCTTCGTGCCCGGGACGGCCTTCTGCGGGCTGGGCGGCCTGCTGCTCGCAATCCTGTTCTTCGGCCCGTTGAAGCTTTCGAGCACGATGGAGCTCGATCTCAACACCTTCGCCATTGCCTGCGGCATGGTGATCACCGGCACGCAATTGATCAGCTTCGGCATCCTGTCGCGCTACTACGCGGATATCATGGGCATCCTGCCGCGCACCCCGCGGGTCGGCCGGCTGATGGGCGCGGTCAGCACGGATCGCATGGCGCTCAATGCCGCCATCTGCTTCCTCGCCGGCGTCGGCTTCTTTCTCTACGCGGTCACGTCATGGGCCCGGCTGGATTTCGGTCCGCTCGACGATTCGGAGCTGCCGCGCATCGTGCTGCTCGGCCTGACGCTGATCATCATCGGGTTGCAGAGCTTCTTCTCCGCCTTCCTGCTCGGAATTCTGGAGATACCGCTCGCGCGGCGCAAGAAGGTGGCTTCGGCGCTGCCTTCGGATCCGGCCTCGTAGGCGCTCCGGTGCGGGCGCTGCTCGAGTCCCGGCTCGTGCGCTTCCTGGCCGTGGGCGCAGGCGCGGCCGGCCTGCTCTTCGCCTTGTCCTATGCGCTGGTCTCCGTCGGGTTGCGGCCCTTCGCCGCCAGCGTCATTGCCTACGCCGTGGCGTTTGCCGTCGCTTATACCGCGCAGCGCAACTGGACCTTCGGCGCGACCCAGACGCATGGCGTCGCCCTGCCGCGCTATTTCGCCGTCCAGCTCGGCTGCGCGCTGCTCGCCGGCGCGACCTCGCATGTCTGCGTGGAATGGCTCGGAGCCTCCCATATCGTGATGTCGGCCGTGACGACCGTGCTCGCCAGCGCCGTCAGCTACGTGCTCTCGTCGCGATGGGTGTTCGCATGCTCCGGCGAGCCGCCGCTGGGCGCCTGAGTTTTACGCTTTGTTGAGCATGTCCGGCTAGCGTGCCCGGGCGCGCAAACGTTGGATTGCCATGGCCATCTCCGCAATCGCCGAAGAACGAAAGCCCCTCGGGCGCGCGCCCGTCTGGGCGCGGGATCTCGGCCTGTCGTTCCTGATCGCGGCCTGCGTCTTCGCCTCCTACGCCGCTGCCGGCTTCCCGACGCTCGCCAATCCTGAGGGCGACAATGACAGCATGCTGCGCCTCGTCGAGGTCCGCGACCTGCTGGCCGGGCAGGGCTGGTACGACCTTCACCAGTACCGCATGGGGCCGCCGGGCGGCTTCGTCATGCACTGGTCGCGCTTCATCGATGCGCCGATCGCGCTGCTCGTCTTGATCGCCTCCGCCTTCGGCGCCGGCCCGGCGCTGGCGGAAGAGATCGCGCTGACCGCGTGGCCGTTCATCCTGATGGGCCTGACGCTCTTCGCCCTCGTTCGCCTCGCGCGAACCCTCGGCCGGGAGAGCGTCGTCTTCCCGGCGGTCGTTCTGGGAACCGGCGCCCTCTACTTCCTCGGCATCTTCAGGCCCGGATCGATCGACCATCACAATGCGCAGCTGGCGCTGACGGTCGGCATGCTGGTCTGCCTCATTCGGGCACCCGCGGCGCGCATCTATTCCGTTTCGGCCGGGCTCTGCGCCGCGGTCATGCTGGCGATCGGCATGGAGACCGCGCCCTATGTGGCGATCGCCGGCGGGGCCGTCTCCGTCGCCTTCCTCTGGAGAGGGGAGGAAGAGGCCCTGCGCGCCACCGATTTCGGCTTGAGCTTCGCCGCCTGGTCGGCGGCGGCGTTCTTCGCGACCGTCGGTCCGTCGGCCTGGCTGACGCCGGCCTGCGACGCCATGTCGAACGTCCAGCTCTCGCTTGCCGTGGTCGGCGGGCTGGGGCTGGCCCTGGCGGCGCGCCTTCGCGCGACGAGCACCAGCGTTCCGCGGCGGCTGGCGGGGCTGCTCGCCGTCGGCGTCGCCGTCGCCGCGACGATGCGCCTCGCTTTTCCGCAGTGCCTCGGCGACCCCTATGCCGGGGTCGACCCGCTGTTGCGCGAGCTCTGGCTGAACTATGTGCTCGAGGCGCAATCGATCGTCGCCTTCGCCAAGTCGGACTGGACCAGCATCCTGGCCTACCACGCCACGCCGATGCTGGCGCTCGCCGTGCTGGCGGTGCGCATATGGCGCGGCGACACCGGCCGCCCGATCCTCTTCCTCGGCGGATTCCTGCTTGCCGCTTTCCTCGTGAGTTGCTGGCAGGTGCGCGGCGCATCCTTCGCCATCCCGCTCGCCACCACGTCGCTCGCGCTCGGTGTCTCCATGCTCCGGGAAAAGGCCGCCGATCGCGCCACGGCAGGGAACTCGATCGCTCTCGTCCTGGGCTGGCTGCTGTCGGTCAACATCGTATGGGCGACCATCGGCCATCAGATCCGCATCAACGTCCTTCCCCAGGACGTCGATGTTGCGGAAGGCGGGGACGACGCCTGTTCGGCCGCGGCGAGCTTTCCCCATCTGGCGCAACTGCCCGCGGGGACGGTGATGGCGGTGTCGGATCTCGGCTCGCCCGTGCTCGCCTATACCCCGCATCGCGCGTTCGCCGGCCACTATAACCGCAACATCGCCGGCAATCTGACGATGGTGAAGGCGATGCTCGCCGCTCCCGACGAGGCCGGTCGCATCCTGCGCGGCGCCGGAGCGGACTACCTCGTTCTTTGCGACGGCAATGCGGAGAACGCCAATCTCTCGACGCACGCGCCGTCGGGCCTGATGGCGGCCCTGCTGGCCGGGCGGATCCCGGCATGGCTGGAGGCCGATCCGGCGTCGCAGGGGCAGGTGCTGAAGATCTATAGGGTCCACGCCGCCGCGGCACCCTGACGGCCGCTCCCTTCGCCTGGGGAACGGTGCTGGCGGACTTGTGTTTCGCACGGCGATCGCCGATAGACCTGTCCCTGCGCAGGGAGGAACCGAATGAAGCCGTCAGCGACGTTTCCGGATCTTGTCGGGCGGTCGGTGCTGATCACCGGCGGCGGCTCGGGCATAGGCGCGGCCCTGACGGAGGGCTTCCTGCGCCAGGGCGCGAAGGTCGCCTTCATCGATATCGCCGAGGAGGCGAGCGAGGCGCTCTGTGCTAAGTTGCTGGCCGAGACGGGCCGCAGCCCGCTCTTCCTGAAGGCCGATCTCCGCGACATCGAGGCACTGCGCGCCGCCGTGACGCAGGCCGCCGAGGCGCATGGTCCGGTCACGGTGCTGATCAACAATGCGGCGCTGGACGACCGCCACAGGCTGGCCGACGTGACCCTCGACTACTGGGAGAACAACCAGGCCATCAACATCCGGCCGCATCTGTTCACGATCCAGGCCGTCGCGCCCGGCATGCGCGAGGCGGGAGGCGGCTCGATCGTCAACTTCACGTCCGTCTCCTTCATGCTCAACCTTCCGGACATGCCGTCCTACACCGCGGCGAAAGCGGCGGTGATCGGGCTGACGAAGGGCCTTGCCGGCCATCTCGGTCCCGACAACATCCGCGTCAACGCCGTGTCGCCCGGCTGGGTGATCACCGAACGGCAGCGCCGCCTGTGGGTCACGGAGGACGGGCTCGCCGCCTTCGTCGGAAGGCAGTGCATCAAGCGCGAGATGCAGCCGGAAGACATGGTCGGCGTCTGCCTGTTCCTGGCTTCGGACTGCTCGGCCATGCTGACCGCACAGACGCTGAACGTCGACGGGGGCGTGACGTGAGCGACGCCGGCGCGCCGGCACTTGCCGCCGTCGACTGGGGTACGTCCAGCCTGCGCGTCTGGCTGCTCGACGCCGGCGGCGCGGTTCTGGCCGAGCGGCGCAGCGGCGAGGGCATGCAGACCGCACGCGAGACCGGCTTTTCCGCGGTGCTGGAGCGCCTGCTGGCCGATCTCGGCGCGCCCGCCGGCCTGCCCGCCATCGTCTGCGGCATGGCCGGCGCCCGCCAGGGCTGGGTCGAGGCGCCCTATGCCGACGTGCCCTGCACGCTGACGGAGATTTTCGACCGCGCCGTGCCTGTCGAAAATGCCGGCCGTGTGGTGAGGATCGTGCCCGGCCTGGCGCAGCGCGACCGGGCAAGCCCTGACGTCATTCGTGGCGAGGAGACCCAGATCGCCGGCGCGGTCGGCGGCCTGGGCGCGGGGCGGCACATCCTGTGCATGCCGGGCACGCATTCGAAATGGGTCGAGGTCGAGGAAAGCCGCGTGCTGGGCTTCGCGACCTGGATGACCGGCGAGCTTTTCAACGTGCTGTCGACCCACTCCATCCTCGCCCATTCGATCGGCGAGGCGGCGAAGGAGGCCGCTGCGGAGAAGGAGGCCTTCCGGGACGGCCTCTCGCTGGGGCTGGAGCAGGCCGACCGGCTGACCTCCCTCCTCTTCGGCATCCGCGCCGGCACGCTGCTCCACGGCCTGCGGCCGGCCGCGGCCGCCGCGAGGCTTTCCGGTCTGCTGATGGGCGCCGAGATCGCCGGCGCGAAGCGGCGCTACCTCGGCGCAGGCGGGAGCGTGGCGCTTGTGGCGTCGGGCGTGCTCGCCGATCTTTACCGTGATGCGCTGACGCTTGCCGGTCTCGGCGTCGGGACCGTCGACGCGGATGAGGCGGTGCGGGCCGGACTGGTGCGGGCCGCGCGGGTGAACGGATTCTTGCCGGGAAGCTCATGATGAAAAGCGCCGCCTTTCCGAAATTGCGCCGCAACCTCGTCGCCATCCTGCGCGGCCTCGATCCCCAAAAGGCCGTCGCGACCGCCGCGGCGGTCTACGAGGCCGGCATCGAGGCGATCGAGGTGCCGCTCAATTCGCCCGATCCCTTCCGTTCCATCGAGGCGATCGCCAAGGCCCTGCCCGGGGGCGCGCTGGTCGGCGCGGGCACGGTGCTGACGGCCGGGAATGTCGCGCGCCTCGACGGCGCCGGCGGGCGCCTGCTGGTCAGCCCCAACATCGACGCCGAGGTGATGGCCGCCGCCGGCAGCCGGGGCATGGTGACGATGCCCGGCGTTTTCACGCCTACGGAGGCCTTTCTGGCGCTGAAGCTCGGCGCGTCGGCGCTGAAATTCTTTCCCGCATCGGTCCTCGGCCCGAAAGGCATCGCGGCGGTCATGGCCGTGCTGCCGAAGGAGGCGATCGTCGGCGCGGTCGGCGGCGTGTCCGACGCGGATTTCGCCGCCTACGGCAAGGTCGGCGTGCGCACCTTCGGCCTCGGTTCCAGCCTGTTCACGCCGAAGCTCGATACGGTGGAAGTCGCCGCCCGCGCCAAGCTCGCCGTCGAGGCCTGGGACGCCGCCTTCGCGGCGGAGGCGTGAGCCGCTTCCGTGCCGACCGTGCGGCCGGAACTGCTGCTCGTCCATGAGCCTGTCGCCGCCTGCGAGGCGCGCCTGACGGGAAAGCTCGGCGCGCAGGCGGCCGGCGAGGTGGCGTCCTATCTGGCGCAATGCACCGACATCGTGGCGGAGTTCGACGCCACCGCGCAGGCTTGCGCCGGGCACGGCCTCCGCTTCGTGCCGGTCGAGCTGGACCGGGCAGCTGCGGCGTTTGCCGCGCGACGGCCCGGCGAGGCGCTGATATGGACGCTCTCCGACGGCATCGCCTATTTTCGCGGCAGTGCGGGGCCGGCGCTGGCGCGCCTTGCCGGGCATCCGGTTCTGGGCGCCGAGGATTCCCTCTTCGCGCTCTGTCAGGACAAGTTCCGCTCGGGTGCTGTGCTGCGTGCGCTGGGCATGCCGGTGCCGCAGGCGGGACTGTGCCGCGATGGTGGCTGGATCGTCGCTCCGCCGCCTTCCGATACCGGCTTCTTCGTCAAGCCGAACCGCCTCGGCGCCAAGATCGGCATCTGGCCGGATTCGCGATGCGCGACGCCGGACGAGGCGGCGCACCTCAGCCGGCGCATTTTCGCGGCCTATGGAGACGACGCCGTGGTGCAGCCCTATGTCCGGGGGCGCAACGTCAGGGCGAGCTTCCTCGCCGTCGATCCGGCGGCGGGCGTGGACAGGCTCGGCGTCTTCTTCGTCGAGTCCGGCGGCGACTTCCAGACGATGGCGGACAGCCTTTCGCTTTACGGCGACACCGGCGCGGCGGCGAAGGCTGTCGGCGCCTATGCCGAGCCGGATCTCGCCGCGGTGGCCGCGACGCAGCCCGCGGCGGACCGGAAGATCCGTGACATTGCGTCGGGCCTGATGCGGGCGCTCGGGCTGCGCGACGTGTTTTCGATGGATTTCAGGGTCGAGGCCGACGATACGGTGCATTTCATCGAGTTCGAGATATGCCCCGGCCTGCCCTGTTTCGACTTCCGCGCCTATTGCAGCAGCGAATGGCGCCTCGGCCTTCCCGAAGCCATGGCCGCGACTGCGGCGGCCAGGCTGCGGGACGGAAAGTTCAACTCTGGCTGATGCAGACCTGCGTGTGCCCGGCGCCGATGAAGCCGAGCCTCTGGGCCGCGCCGCGCGACAGATCGATGATGCGTCCGCGGATGAAGGGTCCGCGATCGTTGATGCGTACGACGATGGTCCGGCCGTTCCGCTTGTTGGTTACGGCGACGCGGCTGCCGAGCGGCAGGGTGCGGTGCGCCGCCGTCATGGCGGATGGGTTCATGCGCTCGCCGGAGGCGGTCTTGGAGTAGAGGGCGTACCAGGAGGCACCGCCGCATTGGGCGGCTGCGATATTGGGTTGCAGGAAAACGAGAGCGCCGATCGACAGCGCTCCGGCAAGCCGGATGGATTTCAAGAACATCAAGAAGTGGGCTCCGTTACGGTTAACGGGGCGCCGGTAAGGTCAATTGAGGCGGTGAATGGGGCGCGATCCGGGCAGGAATGTGTCGCCACCTCACGAATGATGTTTTTATGTCATGATCCGTGAGCGATCCGACACGGTGCCGCCATACTCTGTTCCGCGTCCGTCCGCCCCGGCGGTGCAGCCGGGAATGCTCGCGGAAGGTTCGTAACTGCGTTCTGCGCAGCACCTATTCGAAGGCGTAGTGGAAGCCGTCCTCCGAGGCGCTGACCGTCACCCGTGTCATCGGCTCGCCCGAGAGCGAGCGGTTGAGCACGCCCATGGAGAGCTCCGGCAGGAGCGTGTTGGTCAGGATGGCGTCGATCATGCGGCCGCCGGATTCGATCTCCGTGCAGCGCGCCTTGACGAGATCCATCACGCCGTCGCCGATCACCAGATCGGCATCGTGGGTCGCCTTCAGCCGCCGCGCGATCTTGCCGAACTGGTGCTGGGTGATCGCCTCGATCATCCCGTCGGAGAGCGGGTAGTAGGGGATCGTCACCACGCGCCCCAGGAAAGCGGCGGGGAACACCTTCAGGAGGGGACCGCGCAGCGCCTTGTCGAGGTCGTCCATGGGCCCGCGCTCCCGTCCGCCGTCCGTGCGGTCCATGATGACTTCGGAGCCGACATTGGAGGTGAGCAGGATCAGCGTGTTCTTGAAGTCGATGCGGCGTCCCTCGCTGTCGTCCATCATCCCCTTGTCGAAGACCTGGAAGAAGATCTCGTGGACGTCCGGATGCGCCTTCTCGACCTCGTCCAGCAGGATCACCGAATAGGGCTTTCTGCGCACCGCCTCCGTCAGGATGCCGCCCTTGCCATAGCCGACATAACCGGGAGGCGCGCCCTTCAGCGTCGAGACGGTGTGCGCCTCCTGGAACTCCGACATGTTGATGGAGATGAGGTTCTGCTCGCCGCCATAGAGCGTCTCGGCGAGCGCCAGCGCGGTTTCCGTCTTGCCGACGCCGGACGGCCCGCACAGCAGGAAGACGCCGACCGGCTTTTCCGGCGCGCCGAGCCCGGCGCGGCTGGTCTGCACGCGCCTGGCGATCATCTCCATGGCATGGTCCTGGCCGACGACGCGCTCGGCGAGCGTGGTCGCCAGCTTCAGCGCCTTCTCGGTCTGGCTGGACAGCATCCGGCCGGTCGGGATGCCGGTCCAGTCCTGCACGACGGCCGCCACCGCGTTGCGGTCGACAGAGGGCAGGATGAGCGGCGTCTCGCCCTGCGCCTCGGCGAGCTCGCCCATCAGCTCGCGCAGGCGGGCAAGGCCGGCAACCGGATCGAAAGGTTCTTCTTCGGCGGCAGCCGCTCCGTCCGCTCCGTCGCTGGCCCCATTTCCGGCTGCGCCGGATGCCCCTGGTTCCCCTCCCCCTTGTGGGGAGGGGGCGGGGGTCTCTTCCTCGGCGGCTTGCGTCGCTTCGTCCAGCGCCACGCCCTCGCCGCGCAGCTTTCTCCTCAGGTCGAGGATTTCGGCCACCAGCGCCTTCTCCTTCCGCCATCTCTCCTCCGCCGCGGCGAGCTGTGTCTCCGTCTCGGCAAGGCCTGCCTCGACACGCGCCTGGCGGTCCGTCACGTCGATGCCGATGGCGGCCTCGCGGCCGATGATGCCGCTCTCCACCTCCAGCGCCTGGCGGCGGCGCAATATGTCCTCCACCTCGGCCGGCGTGGCGTGCTGCGACACCGCCACGCGGGCGCAGGCCGTGTCGAGCAGGCTCACCGCCTTGTCCGGCAGCTGCCGGGCGGGAATGTAGCGATGCGACAGGCCGACGGCTGCCTCGATCGCCTCGTCGAGGATCTGCACCCGATGGTGCTCCTCCAGGATGGAGGCGACGCCGCGCAGCATCTGCACGGCGACCGCCTCGGACGGCTCGTCCACCTTCACGACCTGGAAGCGGCGGGTCAGCGCCGGGTCCTTCTCGATATGCTGCTTGTATTCGGCCCAGGTGGTGGCGGCGATGGTGCGCAGCTCGCCGCGCGCCAGCGCCGGCTTCAAGAGGTTCGCCGCGTCGCCGGTGCCGGCCGCGCCGCCCGCCCCGATCAGCGTATGCGCCTCGTCGATGAACAGGATGATCGGCGTCTCCGAGGACTGCACCTCGTCGATGACCGCCTTCAGCCGCTTCTCGAATTCGCCCTTCACGCTGGCGCCGGCCTGCATGAGGCCGACATCGAGCATGCGCACGCTGACGTTCCGGAGCGGCGGCGGCACGTCGCCTTCGGCGATCCGGAGCGCGAAGCCTTCCACCACGGCCGTCTTGCCTACGCCGGCCTCGCCGGTCAGGATCGGGTTGTTCTGCCGGCGCCGCATCAAGATGTCGACGATCTGCCGGATTTCCGGATCGCGGCCGATGACGGGATCGATCTTGCCGTCGCGGGCTCGGCTGGTGAGGTCCGTGGCATATTTGCCGAGCGCGGAATCGCCGCCCGGCCCGCGCCGCGGTGCGTCCGAAGGCGCGTCGGCCTTTTCGGCCGGCTGTCCGCCCTCCAGCGAGCCGTCCACCGCGGCGGCGAAGCCGGCGACCGCCACGTCGGCGTCGATCTTGTCGAACTCGGGGCTGATCTTCGAGACGAGGCCCCCCAGCACCGGTGTCTTCAGGCAGGCGAGCAGGATGTAGCCGCTGCGCACCTGGTCGTCGCCGAATTGCAATCCGCCGAGGTTCCAGCCTTCCTGGATGGCGTGGAATATGTGGTCGGAGAACTCCTCGATCGAGGTGGCGCCGTAGGGAAGCTTGTCGATGGCGCGCGTCATGTCGGCGGACAGCCGGCCCTCGTCGACGCCGGCCTCCGCCAGGAGGAATTGCACGTCCGAGCGCTCCGACAGCGCCAGCTGCTGGATGAAATGCACGAGCTCGACGTAAGGGTTGCCGCGCAGCTTCGCCGAATCCGCCGCGGCCCTGAAGGCGCGCTGGCACGTCGCGTTCAGCTTTCCGACGAGTTCCTTGCGTTTGAATGTCTGGGACGAACCCTTGCGCTGACCGCTGCCGGAATCCATGGGAACCCCTCCTGTTGCAGGTCGTATTCGCACTTCTAGCCTGCCACACAAAATACGCTTTACAAAGAGGCTCGCTTGGGCCCAGTCTGAATTATTGACCTTACGTTAGCCCTGACGACAGGTCGCTTCTGTCGCTGCGTAAAGCGTGGTATGGATGCAGGCCCGCAGGCGTAGAAGTGAATGGCGTGACCGCTTCCCAAGGGGTGTCTCTTGATCGATTCCGCGCTCTGGTTGAGTCCGCTGGACGGTGAGAACCCGTCCGGGGCCGACCTGCGCAACGATCCCCGCTTCCACGAGCTCGAGCGGCTTGCCGAACCGTCCGTCAAGGTCGTCTACGACGAGCGCAACAGACCCTCCTCGCAGGTGAGCACGCCGCCGGACTGGACCGCCATCCTCGAAAAGGCCGAGGAGATGCGTGCCAGCGGCCGCGACCTCCGGCTGCTCGTCATCGTCACGCGGGCGCTCGCCAACGAGGACGGGCTCGCCGGTCTCGCGAAAGGCCTTTCGCTGGTCGCGGAGACGATCGAGACCTACTGGGACAGCCTGCATCCGGCCCTGCGCGGCGGCGGCCCGGTGCGCGACGCCGCGCTGCGGCGCATCAATGCCCTGCTTGACCTGCAGAACGCGCAGGACGGGCTGCTGGCCGACTTGCGCCGCCTCACGCTGCTTGCGCCGCGCGTCACCGGTCCGATCAGCGGCCAGGACCTGGAGCAGGGTGCGCTCGACGACCGGGCCATGCTGGCGGAGGCGGCGTCGGGGCTGAACGACAAGGAGCGGGCCGTGCTCTCGGCCGCGCACGAGCAGCTTCTGTCGCGCGTGCGCACCGCCTGCCTGGCGCAGCTCGACCAGAACGGCGACGAGCTGCTGGCGCTGATCGCCGATGCCCGCGCGGCGGCCGAGGCGCTCGACCGGATCGACAGGGCGCTCAATGCCCGCCTCGGCGAGGAAGGCGTCGCCGTCCCGATGCTGAAACGATTTCTGGAGCGGGTGCTGACGACGCTGGAACGCGGCTCGGCCGGCAAGGTTAACGGCGCCGCGGAGCCCGCTGACGCGGTGACTGCGGCCGCGCCGCTGCCCAACGGCCATGCGGGCGAGGCGCCGCCCGCCCGCGCCGCGCCGTCGGCCGGGCTCCCCGTCAGCATTTCCTCGCGCGAGGACGTGGTGAAGTGCCTCGACCTGGTCGTCGCATTCTACGACCGGACCGAGCCGTCGAGCCCGATCCCGCATCTGGCGCGGCGCGTCCGCCGCATGGTCCACATGGATTTCATCGAGCTTATGGAGGATCTCGCGCCGTCGGGACTGAAGGAGTTCCGGCTTCTCGCGGGCGTTTCCGATCCGAAAAAGGGCGCACAAAAGGAATGAGAGGTAGCTGACCATGCCGGCAGAGAGCAAAGCCAAAGTCATCGAGCGCAACCGCGCGCCACGCGTGCAGATCGCCTACGACGTCGAGACCTACGGCAGCCCCACGACGATCGAGCTTCCCTTCGTCATGGGGGTGATGGCCGATCTTTCCGGCGCCTCGCAGACGAAGGAGGCCCAGAAGTCGGTGCTCGACCGCACCTTCGTGGAGACGGACGCCAACCGCTTCCCCAAATTCATGGAGGCGCTCGGGCCGCGCGTGAAGGCGCGCGTCAAGAACACGCTGCCGCAGGCCGAGGGCAAGGAGCAGGACGAGGAGCTGGCCATCGACCTGACCTTTTCCAAGATGGGCGACTTCGCGCCCGACAAGATCGCCGAGCAGGTTCCCCAGCTCGCCGAGATCCTCAAGATGCGCCGCCAGCTCGAGGAGCTGCTCGGCTTCATGGACGGCCGCGTCGACGCCGAGAAGCGCATCGCCCAGCTCCTGAACAACGAGCCCCTGCTCGGCAAGATCGCCGGTCAGGCACTTTCCGACAGCGACAAGGTCGAGGAGTAAAACATGGCCGAAGCCCAGAAAACAGCGGCGGTCGCCGAAGCCGAAGCCGTCGACCTCGACGAGTTCTCCAACCTTCTGGAGAAGGATTTCAAGGTCAAGAAGGACGACAGCGAGAAGCTCCAGCAGCTCGTCCGCAACCTTGCGCTCGCCGCGCAGTCCCGCTCCGACACCACGACGATCTCGTCCAACGCCATCAAGTCGATCAAGTCGCTGATCGCCGGCATCGACAAGATCCTGACGACGCAGCTCAACGAGATCCTGCATGCGCCGGAAGTGCGCGAGATGGAGGGCACCTGGCGCGGCCTGTGGTATCTGGTCAACAACACCGAGACGGACCCCAAGCTGAAGATCCGGGTGATGAACATCTCCAAGGACCAGCTCGGCGACGTTCTCGAGGACTACGAAGGCCAGATGTGGGACCAGAGCCCCATCTTCAAGAAGGTCTACACGGAGGAGTATTCCCAGCTCGGCGGCGAGCCCTATGGCTGCCTGATCGGCGCCTACGAGTTCTCCAACCATCCGCGCGACGTCGGCCTGCTCCGCAACATCTCGGGCATCTGCGCCTCCGCGCACACGCCGTTCATCGCCGCCGCCTCGCCGCGCCTGTTCCGCATGGACAGCTGGCAGGAACTGCCCAACCCGCAGGATCTGTCGATGATCGTCAACAATCCGGCCTATGCCTCGTGGCAGTCGCTGCGCGAGAGCGAGGACGCGCGCTACATCGGCCTGGCGATGCCGCGCGTGCTGGCGCGCCTGCCGTATGGCGCCGACACGGTGCCGGTGAAGGCCTTCGCCTTCGAGGAGGAGGTGCAGGGCGACCACAACAAGTATGTGTGGATGAACGCCGCCTTCCCGATGGGCGTCAACATCAACCGCAGCCACAAGCTCTTCGGCTGGGGCACGCAGATCCGCGGCGTCGAGAACGGCGGCGCCGTCATCAACCTGCCGGTGCACGCCTTCCCGACCGATGACGGCTCGATCGCCATGAAGTGCCCGACCGAGGTGGCGATCGAC
>JAFKJW010000147.1 GCA_017305925.1 Hyphomicrobiales bacterium
CACGGACGCGCCTTTTCGGATACGCATCTGGAACTGCCGACCGTCGACACGCCGATCGAGGAATTGCGGGCGCACGATTTCGCGCCGTTCCGGGCGCTGCGGGATCTCCCCATGGCCATGACGGCGCATGTCGTCTACAGCGCCGTCGACCCGCATGCGCCGGCGACGACGTCGGAAAAGGTGATCCGGGAGATCGTCCGGGGCGAGATCGGCTTCGACGGGCTTCTGATGAGCGACGACACGTCGATGAAGGCGCTTTCTGGGGATTTCCCTGAGAAGGCCGAGGCGATCCTTGCGGCCGGCTGCGACATGGTCCTTCACTGCAACGGCGTGATGGACGAGATGAAGGGGATCGTCTCGAAGGTGAAGCCGCTGGCGGGCAGGTCGCTGGAGCGCGCGGAAAAGGCGCTCGCCGCGGTGACGGCCCGCGACGAGGGTGTGGAGCAGGCGTTCCGCGCGGAGTTCGCGACCTATTTCGAGGCGGTGGCCTGACGGCAGGACGGATTGGCGCAGACGGCGAACATAGCGGGCGGACCCGGGCCGCTGGAGGAACTCTGGAGCGAGGCGCAGGAAGAGCGCGCCACCGGGGAGCCTTCGCTCGTCGTCGATGTCGAGGGTTTCGAGGGGCCGCTCGACCTGCTCCTGCACCTGGCGCGCAACCAGAAGGTGGATCTGGCGCGTATTTCCGTGCTGGCGCTCGCCGAGCAGTATCTCGGCTTCATCGAGCAGGCGAGGGCGCTCAGGCTGGAGGTGGCGGCGGATTACCTGGTGATGGCCGCCTGGCTCGCTTACTTGAAGTCCAGGCTGCTTATCCCCAAACAGCCCGGAGAACAGGGCGAGAGCGGCGAGGAGATGGCGGCCGTCCTGCAATTCCGCCTCAAGCGTCTGGAGGCCATGCGCGATGCCGCCGCCCGGCTGGTCAACCGCAACCGGCTCGGCCGCGACGTGTTCGCGCGCGGCATGCCGGAACTCGTCATCGTGGAGAAGCGCAACGAATATTCCGCCACGCTCTACGACCTGCTCAGCGCCTATGCCGCGCGGCGGCAGAAGCGGGCGATCACCAATGTGACGATCGCGCGGCGCGGCATCTGGACGCTGAAGGACGCGCGCGACATCCTCGTGCGCCTGATCGGAACGTTCGAGGACTGGGCGGCGCTGGACAGCTTCCTGATCGACTACCTGGCCTCACCGGACGAGCGCGCCACCGCGATCGCCAGCTCGTTTGCCGCCAGCCTCGAGCTGGTGCGTGAGGGCAGGATCGAGGTGAGGCAGGCGGAGCCCTTCGCGCCCATCTACCTGCGCGGCAGGAACGCGCCCGCCGGGGTGACGCGATGAGCGAACCCGGCAGCGCGGCGGCTGTCGTTTCGCTTTTCGGCGAAAAGGACGGCCTTTCCGAGGAAAATCCCGCCGAGCGGCTGGTGATCGCGGAAGCGGCCCGCATGGCCGAGGCGCTGATCTTCGCGAGCGCGGAGCCGGTGACGGAGAGCGCGCTGGCGGCGCGCCTGCCGGCTGGCGTCAACCTGAAGGCGGCGCTCGCCGAGCTCCAGGCCGTCTATGCGCGGCGCGGCGTCAATCTCGTCAAGGTGGGCGACGCATGGGCGTTCCGCACCGCCGGCGACCTCGCCTTCCTGATGACGCGCGACACGCTTCAGCAGAAGAAGCTTTCGCGCGCCGCGCTCGAGGTTCTGGCCATCGTCGCCTACCACCAGCCGGTGACGCGTGCGGAAATCGAGGAGATCCGGGGCGTCGAGACCTCCAAGGGAACGCTCGACACGCTTCTGGAGACGGCATGGGTGCGCATGCGGGGGCGCCGCAAGACCCCCGGCCGCCCCGTCACATACGGCACGACCGACGCCTTCCTCGACCATTTCCAGCTCGAAGCCCTGCGCGATCTCCCTGGTATCGAGGAGCTGAAGGGGGCGGGCCTCCTGTCGGCGCGCATGCCGGCGAACTTCTCCATGCCCGTGCCGCCGGCCGATGCGGACGAACTGGCGGAGGACGAGGATCCGTTTACCGACATCGATCTTGAGGAGCTCGGCCTGTTGACACCCCGCGCCCGGGACGATTGATTGCGCGCGGACAGGGTGCGGCTCCTTGTCGCCATCGGCGGGATATATCGACCATCGCTGCGTTCCTCTGACGTAGTTGTGTTTGAAACCGGCGGCGAAAACGAATAGATCAGGGCCGAGGAAACACTTCGAAAGAGAGTATCAATGGGTTCGTTCTCGATTTGGCACTGGCTCATCGTCCTTGTGGTCGTGCTGCTCCTCTTCGGCCGCGGCAAGATTCCGGAGCTGATGGGCGACATGGCCAAGGGCATCAAGAGCTTCAAGAAGGGCATGTCGGACACCGACGAAGACGATGCCGCCGAGCCGTCCAGGACGGTCGAGCATCGAATCGACGAAACCGTCAAGCCGGCCGAGAAGGCCAAGAGCTGAGCATTCGCGGTCACGCGACTGATTTGCGCCGAAGCCGGACGCTGAGCCATGTTTGATATCGGCTGGACCGAAATGCTGGTGATCGCGGTCGTCATGATCGTGGTCGTCGGACCCAAGGATTTGCCGAAGATGCTGCGCACCTTCGGCAAGACCACGGCGAAGCTGCGCGTCATGGCGGGCGATTTCCAGCGCCAGTTCAACGAGGCGCTGAAGGAGGCGGAGCTCGACGACGTCAAGAAGTCGGTCGACGAGCTGCGCAGCCTCAACCCGGCCAACCAGATCCGCCAGACGCTCAATCCCTTCGAAAAGGCGGCGGCGGATGTCCGCGCCGGCCTGCAAAGCCTGAACCCGGCCACGCCGCCGAAGCCCGATTCGGCCGCACCGGCGGCCGAGCCCGCCAAGGACGGCACGGCGGCCGCGCCGGATGCCGCGGTGCCGATGGAATCTCCCGCTCCGCCGGCAGCGGCGGCCGCCGCCATGGCGGCGGAGCCGTTGAAAAAGGGAGCGACCACCGGGTCGAAGGGCGGCGCAGGACGCGCCGCCGGGAAGGCCGCCCCGGCCGGCCCGGCCAGGAAGGCCGCAGCCAAGGCGTCTGCCACCAAGACTGCCACCAAACCCGCGCCCGCAGCCCGGAAGGCCGCGCCGGCCGCCAAGCCCGCGAAGGCGGAGAAGGCGGCAGCCCCTAAGCCGGGTGCGCTTCAGAAGGCGGCCAAGCCGTCCGCAGCGGCCGCGAAGTCGCGCAAACCGACGAGGTCCGCGACGTGACGTCCGCTCCCGAAGAAGACGAGATCAACGCCTCGTCGGCGCCGCTGATCGAGCATCTGATCGAGCTGAGGCGGCGCCTCATCTGGTCGATAGGAGGCTTCTTCCTGGCCTTTCTCGGCTGCTTCTTCTACGCCAAGCAGCTTTTCAACCTGCTGGTCATCCCCTTCAAATGGGCGGTGCAGTGGGCCGGGCTGGCCGACCACAAGGTCGAGCTGATCTATACGGCGCCGCAGGAATTCTTCTTCACCCAGATCAAGCTCGCCATGTTCGGCGGCCTGGTGATCGCCTTTCCGCTGATCGCGACGCAGATCTACAAGTTCATCGCGCCCGGCCTCTACCGCAACGAGCGGCGCGCCTTCCTGCCGTTCCTCATCGCCTCGCCCCTGCTTTTCCTGTGCGGCGCGGCGCTCGTCTACTTCTTCTTCACGCCGATGGTGATGTGGTTCTTCCTGGCGATGCAGCAGGGCGGGCCGGGCAGCGACGTGCAGATCTCGCTGCTGCCGAAGGTGTCGGAATATCTCAGCCTCATCATGACGCTGATCTTTTCCTTCGGGCTGGTGTTCCAGCTTCCGGTCGTGACCAGCCTGATGACCCGCGTCGGGCTTTTGACCGCCAAGGGGCTCGCCGAAAAGCGCAAATGGGCGATCGTGCTCGCCTTCATCGTGGCCGCCGTGCTGACGCCGCCCGACCCGATCAGCCAGATCAGCCTGGCGATGCCGACCATCCTGCTCTACGAAATCTCGATCTGGACCGCGCGGCTCATCGAGCGCAAGCGCGATCAGGAGCGGATCGAGGCCGAGCGGAAGGAAGCGCAGTCCGAATCGCGCGAGGTTTCGGCCTAGGCGAGGCGCGATCCGGCGGCCTGCCGGCTGGGCCAGCAGACCGGGCTTGCAAAAGGGCGGATGCTTGGGCAAGACCCCTTGCGTTCAAATCACGCCTGGTTCGTCATGCTCGATATCAAATGGATTCGCGAAAACCCGAAGGTGCTGGCCGAGGCGTTGGTCAAGCGCGGCCAGTCGCCTGCGGCGGCGCTTGCGACGGTCGAGGACGTCGTCGCCCGGGACGAGGCGCGGCGCGCCCATCTCGGCCGTCTCCACGAGGCGCAGGAACGCCGCAACGCCGCCTCCAAGGAAATCGGCAACGCCATGCGTGCCAAGGACATGGCGCTGGCCGAGAAGCTGAAGCTCGAGGTCAACGACATCAAGACCTTCATCCAGGGCGGGGAAGCCGAGGAGCGCCGGCTCGACGCGGAGCTGGAAAGCGCGCTTGCCGTCATTCCGAACGTGCCGCTGCCGGACGTGCCCGTCGGGGCGGACGAGAAGGACAATGTCGAGGTGCGGCGCTTCGGCGACGATCTCATCGCGGCGCGGCAGCCGCAGATGGGCAACAAGCCGCGCGAGCATTTCGAGATCGGCGAGAAGCTCGGCATGATGGATTTCGAGCGCGCGGCGAAACTGTCGGGCTCCCGTTTCACGGTGCTGAAGGGCCCGCTTGCCCGTCTGGAGCGGGCGCTCGGGCAGTTCATGCTCGACCTGCACACGACGGAGCACGGCTATACGGAGGTGCAGCCGCCGCTTCTGGTGCGCGACGAGGTGCTGTTCGGCACCAACCAGTTGCCGAAGTTCGAGGAGGATCTCTTCTTCGTCAGGCACGGGGAGGGGCGGCTGGGGCTGGTGCCGACGGCCGAGGTGCCGCTCACCAACCTCGTGCGCGGCGAGATCACGGCGCACGACAAGCTGCCGATGCGGCTGACCGCGCTGACGCCGTGCTTCCGCTCGGAGGCGGGATCGGCCGGCCGCGACACGCGCGGCATGCTGCGCCAGCACCAGTTCTACAAGGTGGAGCTCGTCTCGATCACCGATCAGGATTCATCCGGCGCCGAGCACGAGCGCATGACCGAATGCGCCGAGACCGTGCTGCGCAAGCTGGAGCTGCCCTTCCGCACGGTCATGCTGTGCACCGGCGACATGGGTTTCGGCGCGCGCAAGACCTACGATATCGAGGTCTGGCTGCCCGGCCAGAACGCCTATCGCGAAATCTCCTCGTGCTCGGTCTGCGGCGATTTTCAGGCGCGGCGCATGGACGCGCGCTATCGCCCTTCCGGCGAAGGCACGGTCGGCAAGGGAACGCGCTTCGTCCATACGCTGAACGGCTCGGGCGTTGCGGTCGGGCGCGCGCTGATCGCCGTCATGGAGAACTACCAGAATCAGGACGGCGGCATTACGATCCCCGCCGTGCTGCGGCCCTATATGGGCGGCCTGGAACGGATCGGGACGGTGTAGGTGGCGATGCGTATTCTTCTGACCAACGACGACGGCGTGCATGACGACGGCATCGCCGCGCTGGAGCGGATCGCCCGCCAGCTCTCCGACGACGTGTGGATCGTCGCGCCGGAGACGGACCAGTCCGGTTTCGCGCATTCGCTGTCGATTTCCCAGCCGCTCCGGCTGCGCAAGGTCAGGGACCGCCATTTCGCGGTTCGCGGCACGCCGACGGACTGCGTCATCATGGGCGTGAAGAAGATCATGCCCGAGCCGCCGGATCTCATCCTCTCCGGGGTCAATTCCGGCTCCAACGTCGCCGACGACGTGACCTATTCGGGGACCGTGGCGGGTGCGATGGAAGGCACGCTTCTCGGCATCCGCTCCATCGCGGTGAGCCAGGCCTACAATTTTTCCGACAACATGCGCATCGTGCCCTACGAGACCGCGGAAGCCCATGCGCCGCGGCTCATCGACCGCATCGCGCGTATGGACCTGGAGCCGGGCGTGCTGATCAATCTCAACTTCCCGAACTGCCGGCCGGACGAGGTACGGGATGCCGTCGTCACCAGCCAGGGCAAGCTCGCCTACGGGATCTGGGTCGACGAACGCGCCGACGGCCGCAATTTCCCCTATTACTGGCTGCGCTTCGGGCGCAAGCCCGGCAGCCTCGCCGCAGGAACCGACATCGCCGCGCTCCAGGACAACCGCATCTCGGTGACGCCGCTGAAGCTCGACTTCACCGCCCACGAGACCAAGGCCGCGCTGGAAAAGGCCATCGCATGAGCCCTGGAGACGCGGCGCAGGAAGCTTTCGCGGCCTTTCTCCTGCGGCTGCGCTCCGCCGGCATCGCGTCCCGCGAATTGCTCGCCGCCTTCGAGGCGACGCCGCGCCGCGACTTCGTCCCGGCCGACTGGAGGGATGCCGCCTGGTCCAGCCGGATGATCCCGATCGAATGCGGGGAAGCCATCGAGGGCGCCGACCTGCAGGCGATGGTGATCGACGCGCTGGGCATCGAGCCCGGCAACCGCGTTCTGGAGATCGGCACGGGATCGGGCTACACGGCGGCCGTCATGGCGCATCTGGCCGGCAAGGTCTCCACCGTGGAGCGCTACAGGACGCTGGCGGAGCAGGCGAGGCATCGCTTCGAGGCTCTCGCAATCGCCAATGTCTCGGTGCGCCATGCGGACGGCTCCCAGGGCCTGCCGGGCGAGGGGCCGTTCGAGCGCATCGTGGTGTGGACGGCTTTCGAGACGCTGCCGCGCAGCTTTGCCGATCAGCTCGCGAGCGGCGGCACGATGATCGCCGCCATCGGCGCGCCCGAGGAGCGGCAGATCCTGACGCGGCTGACCAAGGTCGGCAGCCGCTTCGACCGCGTCGACCTCGGGCATGTCCGGCTGCAGCCGGCGATTCCGGGCGTGGCGATGAAGCTGTAGGCCCGCCGCGCCCGCCCGCGCGCGGCGGATGCAAGAAAATTCCGACGAAATTCTGCGCAACGCGGCCTTGGAGGGGTTTGCGCTTAACCCGACGGTAACATTAACGCGCTTTAATCATGACAGTTGAGTTTTGGGTACGCGCGGGTTTTGTCATGCGGGTAGGCTTTTCCAGTAACGAGCGGATCATCGCGCGCAGCGCGGCCCTTCTCCTGCTCGGGGGACTCACGGCCGGGTGCAGTTCCGGCACGATGCGTTTTCAGGATGGGACGGACGGGCTCTTCACGGGCTCCACTTCCAACCAGCGCGCCATCATCAACAACCAGTCACAGCCCTATCCGGGCGATGTCGCGGCGAGTGCCAGCCGGGAGGCCATTCAGCCGGTCGACGTGTCGAAGGGCTCGGTCAGCCGCTCGAACCTGCCGCCCGTGTCGACGGCCGCCAGCGGCGGCACCACGATGGCCGCGACGGCAGCCGCCGCCGCGCCGGTGATCCGCAGCACCGCCAAGGAAGGGACGGCGAGCGCGGCCAGGAAGGTCGCCGCCCTCGAGCCGCCGCTCGACAACCGCGTCACCAATTCGGTGGCAGCGGGCACGGCGGCGGTGTCTGCCGGCGAGGAGACCATCAAGGGCTGGTCGAAGGCCGGCGGCACGCAGATCACCGCCAAGGACGGCGAGACCGTCTACAACCTGTCGCGCCGCTTCGGCGTGCCGGCCGACGTGCTCATGAGGATGAACGGGCTTTCGCCCGAGAACGGCCTCAAGGTCGGTCAGAGGGTCGTCATCCCGACCTATGTCTACTCCTCGAAGGCGGGCGTTTCGGCGCCCGACAACGATCCGAAGACGGCGGCCGCCAAATCGTCGCGCGGCGAGAAGGAGCCGGCCCCGCAGAAGTCCGCGCAGGACGCCGTCAAGACGGCCGTGCTGCCCAAGACGCCGAAGCTGAAGGAAGGCGAGGTGGCCGAAGCCAAGGCGCTCGACGCCAAGCAGCCCAAGGCCCAGCCCGCGAAGGATGCCTACACGGTCGCGGAGGGGGATTCGCTGGCGAAGATCGCCCGCAAGACCGGCATCAGCGTGACCGACCTCAAGCAGGCCAACGGCCTGAAGGACGGCAACATCCGCATCGGCCAGGTGCTGAAGCTCAAGGCCGGTTCCACGACCCTCGCCGACGCCAGGCCGGCGGAAGGCAAGACGGCCGAGGCGAAGAAGCCCGGCGTCGACAAGGACACCAAGACGGGTTCGATCTCGGCCGCCGAGCAGAAGCCCGCGCCGCAGAAGGTTGCCGCGGCCGACACGCAGTCCGGCAAGGCGATCGAGCAGGCCGAGAAGGAAGACAAGGCCACCGCGCCGGGCTCGACGGGGATAAGCCGCATGCGCTGGCCCGTCACCGGGCGCGTCGTCTCCGGCTACGGCAGCTCCAGCGGCGGCCGCAACGACGGCATCGACATCGCCGTGCCGAACGGCACGGCCGTCAAGGCCGCGGAGAACGGCGTCGTCATCTATGCGGGCGACGGCCTGAAGGAGTTCGGCAACACGGTGCTCGTGCGCCACGACAACGGCCTCGTCACCGTCTACGGCTATGCCAGCGAACTGAAGGTGCAGCGCGGCCAGAAGGTGAAGCGCGGCGAGCAGATCGCGGTTTCGGGCATGAGCGGCAACGCGAAATCGCCGAAGCTGCATTTCGAGGTGCGCAAGAACTCCGCGCCCGTCGATCCGAAGACCTTCCTGGAATAGCATCGGGCAGCGGCGCCCGGGCGCCATATCCCCAAGGACGGCCCGCCCATCGAGGCGGGCTGTTTGCGCTCAGGGCCTCAGCGTCTTGCCGAGGCGGCCGGCCAGGTCCTGCGTGAACTGCCAGGCGACGCGGCCCGAGCGGCCGCCGCGCGTCGTCGCCCATTCCAGCGCCTCCGCGCGCAGCTCCTCCGGGTCCATGACGAGATCGTGATAGCGGGCATAGCCCTCGACCATGTCCAGATACTCGTCCTGCGAGCATTTGTGGAATCCCAGCCACAGGCCGAAGCGGTCGGACAGCGAGACCTTCTCTTCCACGGCTTCCGACGGGTTGATGGCCGTCGAGCGCTCGTTGTCGATCATGTCGCGAGGCAGGAGATGGCGGCGGTTGGAGGTCGCGTAGAAGATGACGTTGTCCGGGCGGCCCTCCACGCCGCCCTCCAGCGCGGCCTTGAGCGACTTGTAGGACGTGTCGTCATGGTCGAACGACAGGTCGTCGCAGAACAGGATGAAGCGGAAGGGCGCGGCCTTCAGGATCGCCATGAGGCGCGGCAGCGTGTCGACGTCCTCGCGGTGGATCTCGATCAGCTTCAGCGGCTTGCCGTCGCTGCCGGCCGCGTTGATCGCCGCATGGACGGCCTTGACCAGCGACGACTTGCCCATGCCGCGCGCGCCCCACAGGAGCACGTTGTTGGCCGGCAGGCCGTCCGCGAAGCGCTTGGTGTTGTCGAAGAGGATGTCGCGGACGCGGTCGACGCCCTTGATCAGGCCGATATCGACCCGATTGATCCGCGTGACCGGCTCCAGCACGCCGGTTTCGGCCGACCATACGAAGCAGTCGGCCGCGGCGATGTCGGCCGCCGGCGGGGCGGGCGGCGCGATCCGGGCGATCGCCTCGATCAGGCGGTCGAGCTTGAGGTTCAGGACGTCCAGCGGCGTATCGGGCATTCGAAGGCTTTTCGGGTCGTTGACGGATGCGGCCGCTCTACCATGCGCCACCTTCCGCGCAAAGGATTTGGCGGCGCGGAAGCAACGGTTGCATTGACGGCCCGAGCCTCTATATTCCGCGCAAATTTCCGGGCGCCCTGAGCGCCCTTTTCGTCATTCCTGGGAGAACGCGATGTTTGTGACGCCGGCTTATGCGCAGACGATGGGTGGCGGCGGGCCAGACATCCTGCTCCAGATTCTTCCCTTCATCCTGATCTTCGTGATCATGTATATGCTGATCATCCGGCCGCAGCGCACGCAGCAGAAGAAGCGCGGCGAGATGCTGGCGGCGATCCGGCGCGGCGATTCGGTGGTGACGGGCGGCGGGCTGGTCGGAAAGGTCACGAAAGTGATCAACGACCAGGAGCTGGAAGTCGATCTCGGCGGCGTGAAGGTGACGGCGCTGCGCGCGACGATCGCCGACGTACGCGTGAAGGGCGAGCCGGTGGCCAACGAGAACGCCAAGAAATAACCGCATTCCGGCCGGCTCGTCGAACCGGCTCAACGGACGAACACGATGCTTTACTTCTCACGCTGGAAGACGATCTCGATCTGGGCGGTCGTCCTGCTGGGCGTTCTCTTCTCGCTTCCCAACCTCTTTCCGCAGTCCACCCTGGACACCTTGCCGAACTGGATGCCGAAGCGGCCGATGACGCTCGGCCTCGATCTTCAGGGCGGCTCGCACATCCTCCTGGCGATCGACCAGAAGGCGCTGGTGGAGGAGCGGCTCCAGGCCACGCGCGACGACGTGCGCACGCTGCTGCGCGACGCGAAGATCGGCTATACGGGGCTTTCGGGATCGGGGCGCAGCGTGCAGGTGCGCATCCGCGACGCCGCCGACGTCGACAAGGCCAAGGATGCGCTGAAGCAGCTCGTGGCGCCGATCAATTCGGGTCTGTTCGGCGCCGGCGTGATTTCCGAGATGGAGCTTTCGGAACCCGAGCCCGGCCTGCTGAAATACACGCTTACCGACTCCGGCATCAACTACCGCCTGAGTTCGGCCGTGACGCAGTCGATCGAGGTGATCGGGCGGCGCGTCAACGAGCTCGGCACGACCGAGCCGATCATCCAGCGGCAGGGCAACGACCGCATCCTCGTCCAGGTGCCGGGCCTCCAGGATCCGAAGCGGCTCAAGGAAATCCTCGGCCAGACCGCGAAGCTGACCTTCCAGTTCGTCGATACGTCGATGCCGGTGGAGGAAGCGATCAAGAGCCACCCGCCGGCGGGCTCCACGGTTCTCTACTCGATGGACAATCCGCCGATCCCGTATCTGATCGAGGACCGCGTCATCGTCTCGGGCGAGAACCTGACGGACGCGCAGGCTTCGTTCGACCAGCGCACGAACGAGCCGGTGGTGTCGTTCCGCTTCGACGCCAAGGGCGCGGCGCGCTTCGGCCAGGCGACGCAGCAGAATGTCGGCCGCCTGTTCGCCATCGTGCTCGACAAGCAGGTCATCTCCGCGCCGCGCATCAACGAGCCGATCCTCGGCGGCAGCGGCCAGATCTCGGGCAACTTCACCGCCCAGAGCGCCAACGACCTCGCCGTGCTGCTGCGCGCCGGCGCGCTGCCGGCCGATCTCACCATCGTCGAGGAGCGCACCGTCGGCCCCGGCCTCGGCCAGGATTCGATCGACGCGGGCAAGATCTCGGCCATCGTCGGCTCGATCCTCGTCGTCGTCTTCATGCTTGCCGCCTACGGCACGCTCGGCTGGATCGCCAACCTGGCGCTCATCGCCAACGTGGCGCTCATCGTCGCGGTGCTGTCGGTCGTCGGCGCCACGCTGACGCTGCCCGGCATCGCCGGCATCGTGCTGACGGTGGGCATGGCCGTCGATTCCAACGTGCTGATCTACGAGCGCATCCGCGAGGAGAGGCGCAGCGGCCGCTCGGTCGTCCAGTCGATCGACATCGGCTTCCAGAGGGCGCTCGCGACCATCCTCGATTCCAACATCACCACGCTGATCGCCGCCGTCGTGCTGTTCTTCCTCGGCTCCGGCCCGGTGCGCGGTTTCGCCGTGACGCTCGCCGTCGGCATCATCACCACCGTCTTCACCGCCTTCACGCTGACGCGCTGGCTGGTGGCCGAATGGCTGCGCCGCCGGCGGCCGAAGGAACTGCCCCACGGCTACGTCCGCCTCGTGCCCGAGGTGACGCACATTCCGTTCATGCGGGTGCGGCTGCAGGTCTTCGTGGTCTCGATCATGCTGTGCGTGGCCTCGATCGGCCTGGTCTTCACCAAGGGGCTGAACCTCGGCATCGACTTCACCGGCGGCACGCTGATGGAGGTCAGGGCGAAATCCGGCGAGGCCGATGTCGGCGACATCCGCGCGCGCCTCGCGGCGGCCGGCGTCGGCGAGGTGCAGGTGCAGGGCTTCGGCCTTCCGAGCGACGCGCTGATCCGCATCGGCGCGGCGCCGGAAGGCGACGAGGCGGCGGGCAACGTCATCGTGACGAAGGCGCAGGAGAGCCTTTCGGCCGACTACGACATCCGCCGCACCGAGCTCGTCGGCCCGACCGTCTCGGGCGAACTCGTCTGGACGGCGATCCTGGGCGTGCTCGCGGCCATCGGCGCGATCCTGATCTATATCTGGATCCGCTTCGAGTGGCAGTTCGCCATCGGCTCCACGGTGGCAACCGTCAACGACGTGGTCCTGACTCTCGGCTTCCTCGTCGTCACGCAGCTCCAGTTCGACCTGTCCACCGTGGCGGCGATCCTGACCATCGTCGGCTACTCGCTCAACGACACGGTCGTCATCTACGACCGGGTTCGCGAGAATCTCAGGCGCTTCAAGAGGATGCCGCTCGGCGAGCTGCTCGACCTGTCGGACAACGAGATGCTGTCGCGCACGACGATGACGTCGGTCACGACCTTCCTGGCGCTGCTCGCGCTCTTCCTGCTGGGCGGCGAGGTGATCCGCTCCTTCGTCGCCTCGATGCTGTTCGGCGTGTTCATCGGCACCTTCTCGTCCATCTTCATCGCCGCGCCGATCCTCATCTTCTTCCGGCTGCGCCCGGCCTGGCAGATGGTTCCCGAGGACGGCCTGCCGGCGAAGTGATGACGTCCGGCATCATCATGCGCGCGGCCCATTTTCCGGGCCGCGCTCCGATCGACGCCTACGGCAATGGCGGCTTCCGCTTCGCGGACATGTCGCATCGCGGTTCGATCCTGTGCCTGCCGAGCGGCATTTACGGATGGCAGCCGGCGGACCCGTCCAGGCTGGCGGCGGCCGATTTCGAGCGTGTGCTGGCGGAGGCCGGGAAAATCGAGATTCTGCTGGTCGGATCCGGTCCCGACCTCAGGCCCTTGCCCGCCGGCCTGCGCGCCGCGCTGCAGGAGGCCGGCGTCGCGGCCGATCCGATGTCGACGGGTGCTGCCGTGCGCACC
>JAFKJW010000148.1 GCA_017305925.1 Hyphomicrobiales bacterium
CGGAGACTATTTGGCATGCGCTCCGGCGTCATGGAATATGCCGTGCAGCGCTTCGCGCCGGAGCTCACCTCCGTGCGTGCGCAGCTCGCCCTCCTGGTCATCGTCGTGACGCTGCTGTCGGCCTTCGTCAAGAACATCGGCGCGCTGGCGATCATGATCCCCATCGCCTTCCAGTTCGCCAAGCGGTCGGGCACGTCGCCCTCGGTCTTCCTGATGCCGATGGCGTTCGGGTCGCTGCTCGGCGGGCTGCTGACGCAGGTCGGCACCTCGCCCAACATCGTCGTGTCGCGGCTGCGCGCCGAGATGGGCGGCACGTCCTTCACCATGTTCGACTTCACGCCCGTCGCAGCCGTGCTGTGCCTCGCCGGCGTGACGTTCCTGATCCTGTTCCACTGGCTCGTGCCGGTGCGCTCCCGCGAGGCGAACGCCATCCACGAGGCGATCGACATCAAGAACTACCTTGCGGAGGCGCGCATCAATGCAGCCTCGACGGTGCTGGGCAAGCCGCTGCGCGACCTGCTCAAGGTGGCGCGGGGCGAGGCGGCCGTGACCTCCATCCTGCGGTCGGGGCTCAGGATCGCGCCGCTGCCGGACACCACGCTCAGGGATGGCGATGTCGTCCTCCTGGAGGGCGATCCGGAAGCGCTCGCCCGCGTCGTGTCCCATGCGAAGCTGAGCCTCACGGGGGATCGCGAGATCGGCGACGCGGACGGCGTGGAGGCAGGATCGATCGAGGCCGTGATCGGCGAGCACTCGCCGCTCATCGGGTGGACGGCGAAGCGGCTCGCCCTCTTCGAGCGCTTCAACGTCAACCTGCTGGCGGTCAGCCGCACCGGTGAGCGGCTGTCCGAGCGGCTGGGAGAGGTCACGCTGCGCCTCGGCGACGTGGTGGTGCTACAGGCGGACCGCGCCGCCATGCCCGACCTCCTGCGCGAGCTCGGCTGCCTGCCGCTGGCGGAGCGGCCCCTGCTGCTCGGCAGTGCGCGGCGCGGCCTGCTGCCGCTCGCCATTCTCGCCTGCGCCATGGGGGCCACCGCGATGGGCGCCATTCCCGTGGCCGTCGCCTTCTTCGCCGCGGCGGTCGCGATGGTGCTGTTCCGGGCGGTGCCGCTTCGCGAGGTCTATTCGGCGATGGACGGGTCGATCCTGGTGATGCTGGCGGCGCTCATCCCGGTCAGCGACTCGCTGCGCACCAGCGGCGCGACCGACGCCATCGCGGGAAGGCTCGCGGAAATCGGTGCGGGACTGCCCGGCTACGGCGCGCTGACCCTCATCCTGGTCTGCGCCATGGCCGTCACGCCGTTCCTCAACAACGCCGCCACGGTGCTCGTCATGGCGCCCATCGCCGCGAGCTTCGCGCAGGGCCTGGGTTACAGGCCGGAGGCGTTCCTCATGGCGGTCGCGATCGGCGCGGGCTGCGACTTTCTGACGCCCATCGGCCACCAGTGCAACACGCTCGTCATGGGTCCGGGCGGCTACAAATTCTCCGACTATTCCCGGCTCGGCCTGCCGCTCTCCATCATCGTGGTGCTGGCGGCCGTGCCGGCCCTCCTGGTCGTCTGGCCGCTGAAGTGAGGCGGCGGCCTCCGGCTTGCGGCAGAGGCCGCAGGTGGGGCACATAGGCGTCGACCACAGTTTCGCGGACGGATCCGACATGGGCACGACACCTACGCAGATGCTGCGCGAGATCCGGGAGATTCCGGCCGTCGCGGCGCGCCAGCTCGCCGAGGGCAGCGCCCTCTACCGCGAGGAGGGCGAGCGGCTCCGGCGCGAGGCGCCGCGCTTCCTCGCCACCTGCGCGCGCGGAACGTCCGACCAGGCCGTCACCTATTTCAAATATCTGGCCGAGTCGCGGCTCGGCATTCCCGTCGCCTCGATCGGCCCGTCCATCGGCTCGGTCTACAACGCCATGCTCGATCTGAAGGGCGTGCCCTTCCTGACCGTCTCGCAATCCGGAGGCAGTCCCGATCTCGTCAGCCTTCAGGAGCGGGCGGCGGCAGGCGGGGCGCGCACCGTGGCGCTGCTCAACGTCACGGATTCGCCGGTCGGCCATTCGGCAGCGGCGGTCCTGCCGCTGTTCGCGGGGCCGGAACGGGCGGTCGCCGCGACGAAATCCTTCGCCGCCTCGCTGATCGCGCTGGCGAGCGTCGCGGCGTCCTGGATGGGCGACAGGGAATTGATCGAGGGGCTGGCGGCGCTTCCGGAGTCGCTGTCGGCTGCGCTGGAGTGCGACTGGAGCGCCGCCGCGCTGCCGTTGGCGGCCTCCCATTCGCTCTTCACCATCGGCCGTGGGCCGGGGCTGGGCGTCGCCGGCGAGGCGGCGCTGAAGCTCAAGGAGACCTGCCGCCTGCATGCCGAGGCCTACAGCGCCGCGGAAGTGCGCCACGGCCCGATCGCGCTCGCCCGCGACAGGTTCGCCGCGCTCGCCTTCACCAATGGCGACGAGACGGACGCCAGCGTCCTCGATGCGGTGGAGAAGCTTTCGGAGGCGGGCGCCCGGGTGTTCGTCGCCGGGCCGGCGCCGGGCAGGGCCGAGGCGCTGCCCGTCGTCACGACGCGACACAGCCTGCTCAACCCGATCTGCCGGATCGCCTCCTTCTACCGCTTCGTCGAGGGGCTTTCGGTCTCGCTCGGCGAAAATCCGGATGCGCCGGCGCTTCTGGCCAAGGTCACGCGGACCGTCTGAGTGAGGTTGCCGGCGACGGAGGCAGTCCGCACGCCCTGCGGCGTCAGCACCGGCACGAAGACGCGGCGCGAGGCGCGCTGCGCGACCGGCAGGCCCTGATAGAGCCGCTTCTGCGCCTCCACGACGATGACGCCGGAGAAGATCGGCCAGAACCGGCGGCCCATGCGCTCCAGCAGCCGGTGCATGCGCAGCATCGTCCGCCGCTTCGAGGGCGGGAAGAACAGCGCGTCCGCCCAGGCGGACGGCGTGAAATTCGTCTCGCGCAGGAGCTCGGTGAGCTGGCCGCGCGAAAACGGCCGGCCGGTGCCGAAGGGCGTGTGCTCGAAGCGGGCCCATACGCCACGCCGATTCGGTACGACGATGACCACGCGGCCGGCCGGCGCCAGTACCCGCCATATTTCTTTCAGCGTCTCGCGCGGGCTTTCCGCATGCTCCAGCGCATGCACGACCAGCATGCGGTCGATCGAGGCGTCGACCAGCGGCAGCTCCTCGTCGAAGACCAGTGCGGTCGCGGACGGTCCGCCGACCGGCCACATCACGGCGCCTTGGGTGGCCGGCATGAAGGCGAAGACACGCTCGGCATCGGTACCGAATCGATCCAGCCAGGGGACCGGATAGCCGAGGCCCACCAGCCGCTCGTTCGACAGCTTCGCCCAGACGGCCGACAGCGCCATGGTGATCGAGCGTTCGGCGAGGCGGCCGAGCATCGAACCGTAGAATGCGCGCAGCGTGACGATGTCGGAGTTCATGGGCAAAAGCTAAACGCCGGCGGCCGAGACTTCAACAATCCGTCCGGCGGCGTGACATCAAAGGCGGGCCTCCCTATGCTTCGGCCGCATCAGGAGATTTCGATGACCGTTCGCGTCGACCAATTCAACTGCCGCGCCGACAATTTCGGCATTCTGATCCATGACGACACCACGGGGGAGACCGCGCTGATCGACGCGCCGGAGGAGGCGACGATCCTCGAAGCCATCCGGCGCACCGGCTGGAAGCCCACCACCATCTTCACGACTCACCACCATACAGACCATGTCGAGGCGAATCTGGCGCTGAAGCAGAAGTTCAACCTGAAGATCGTCGGGCCGGCGGCCGAGGCGGCGAAGATCCCGGGGATCGACGAGAAGGTGAAGGAAGGCGACGCCATTGCCTTCGGCGGCGAGGACATCCGCGTCATCGCGACGCCGGGCCATACGCTCGGCCACATCGTCTATCATCTGCCGAAGTCGAAGCTGGCTTTCGCAGGGGACACGCTTTTCGCGCTGGGATGCGGGCGCGTCTTCGAGACGCCGCTCCCCGTCATGTACGGATCGCTCACCAAGATGGCGGCGCTGCCGGCCGACACGGCCGTCTATTGCGGCCACGAATACACGCTCTCCAACGCGAAATTCGCGCTGAGCGTCGATCCCGACAACCCCAAGCTCAAGGCGCGTGCGCAAAAGGTGGAAAAACTGCGTGCGCAGGGCAGGGCGACGCTGCCCACCACGATCGGCGAGGAACTGGAGACCAATCCGTTCCTGCGCTGGGGCGATCCGTCGATTCGCAGGCATCTCGACATGGAAAACGCCACCAACGCCGAGGTCTTTGCCGAGATCCGCAGGCGCAAGGACAATTTCTGACGGCGGAAAGGCCGTGAGCCCCTACAATGCCGCCGGCACCCGCTCTCCCAACTCGGCCAGGCGCTTCACCGCGCTCGGCGGCAGCGGCGGCGGGTTTTCCGACCGCGCGGCCTCGACCAGCAGGCGGTCGCAGCCGGCCTCGGTCTCGGCGATCAGACGGGCCATGAAGGCCTCCTTGCCGAGACCGGGCTCGATCGGCTTGAGGAACCGCGCGCGGATCGTGCCGGGATAGCGCAGGAACTTGCGGCGCGGCCAGTAGAGGCCGGCGACATGGGCCACCGGCACGACCGGCAGCCCGAGCCCATTGTAGAGTTCCGCGATGCCCCATTTGTAGGCGGGCTCGGCGCCGGGCGGACGCCGCGTCCCCTCGGGATAGATGATGAGCTGGCGCGGGTTGCGGGCGAACTCGGCCCGCGTCGCCGCCGTCACGGCCCTCAGCGCTTTCGAGCGGCTGCCGCGGTCGACCGGGATCATGCGCATCTTCATGACGTACCAGCCGAAGAAGGGGATCCAGCGAAGCTCGCGCTTGAGGATGTAGAGCGGGTCGTCGAGATAGGGGAAGAAGGCGATGGTGTCCCAGAAGGACTGGTGCTTCGGCGCGAGGATGAAGGAGCCCGCCGGCAGGTTCTCCTCGCCGGCGATGTCGCTCTTCGTGCCCGCGACGCGCGCGTACAGCCACAGGCTGCTGCGCGACCAGAATTTCGGCACGAACCACGCGGCCTTGCGCGGCGCCAGGAAATAGAAGGGCGACCAGAGGATCATCTGGACGATCAGGCTCAGGTAGAAGATGGCGTTGAACGCCACGGAGCGGAGGACGAGCATCGGGAAGGGGTCGCGGTTGGTCAGCGTGCGCTCGTTACACCAGCCGCCGCGAAAAAGGAATTGCGGCGGTCGCGCATGGCAGGGGCTTCAGCCGTGGTTGTCGTCGGCATTCACCAGCCGGACCTGCCCGCCCGGCGGCTCGCCGGTGAGCACGCTGCGGGCCAGTGCCACCAGATATTGCGTGTATTCGGTGAAGAGCACGCGCAGCACCTCGCGGCTGGTCAGCCAGTTGCCGCGGTCGATGCTCGCGTTGACGACGGGGTAGGGCACGAAGCGCGTCGTGCCGATCAGGCGGCGCATCTCCAGCAAGGCGCGCGGCATGTGGTAGTTGTTGGTGACGAGGATGACGGTGCTGTAGGCATGATCCCGCAGCCATTTGGCGCTTTCCTGCGCGTTGCCGGTCGTGTCCAGCGCCGCATAGTCGACGTCGACGCAGCAGGAGAACAGCTTGCGGTCGCCGCCCGTCGCGGCGCGGATGTCGTCGAGATCGGCCGCCGGATGCACGCCGCTGATCAGCAGCCGCTCCCCCTTGCCGGATTTCAGCAGGCCGACGGCGGCTTCGAGTCGCGCCTTGCCGCCAGTGACGACGATGATGGCGTCGGCCGCGCGCGGATCGCGGGGCGTCGCCATGGAGCTCACATAGTCGGCGAACAGGGCAAATCCGCCCGCGAAGCCGAGGACACAGACGAGCGTCGCCAGAATGGCGATGCGCACGATGCGCCGCACCCCCCCGCGGCCGGGGCGGCCGTACCTTTCCGGAGCGGCGGCCTTCGAGCCTCTCATCATCGTAAAGTTAGTCCACCATCTCCGGCGCGCAAGAACATCCATCCCTTTATGAACCGCTATCGTGCGGCCGGCTGTCGAGGTCGGTCAGATAGGCGATCACCGTCAGGTGCGAGGTCAGCGCCGTCAGTCCCGTGATCGCCAGAATGACCAGTGCCACCCCCGCATAGCCGCTGGCGCCGATGGCGAAGTTGCCGAACAGCGCCGCCGCCTGGTCGCCCTGGGGCGTCGCCATGTTGGAGGAGGACCACCAGGAGAAGCCGAGAAAGGTCAGGATCGCGGCAAACCCTCCCGCCAGCGCGCCCTTGGCGCCGGTGAGGAGAAAGTGCCGGCGGAACTGGACGGCGATGAAGCCGATCTCGGCGCCGACGAAATGCAGGACGTCGATGATCTGGCCGGCGCCCGCCATGGCGCCGCGGGTGGCGAAGACCACCGTCAGCGCGGTCGCCGCCAGCATGAGCCCCAGCACGGCCATGCCGATCGTCACCATGGAGCGCGCCATGGCGATCAGCCTATCCACCCATGTCCGGTGGTCGTCCAGCAGCGCGCTCGGCGCCTCCTCGGCCAGCCTGGCGCGCAGCGCGGCGAAATCGGGCGGCGCGTCGCGGTTTATGGTCACGACGATCAGGCGGGGGATGGGCAGTTTCTCGAAGTCGATATTGCCGCCCAGCCACGGCTCCAGCAGGCGGGCGGTGGCCTGCCTGTCGACGATCCGCGCGCCGGTGACGCCCGGAAAGCCGGTGGCGAGCTGCGCGACCTTCACCAGTTCCTGGTCCATGTCCAGCCCCTCGGCGGGCTTCACCTGGATCGTCGCCTCGCGCGAGATCTGAGTCTGCCAGACCGTGGCGGTGTCGCGGATCATCGTGACCGCGCCGAGCGTCAGGCAGGAAAGGAAGGTCATGATGGCGATGACGAACACGAGCGACTGCCCGGCGATCCCTTCCTCAGGGATGATCGGCGCCGCCCTGCGGCGGGAGCGCGCGACGGCCGGGGCGCGCGCTTCTGCGGCCGGCACGTCACTCATAGATATCCAGCCTTCCGCCGGCGAGGATCATACGGCGGGCGTCGACCTGCTCCATCAGGTGCACGTCGTGGGTGGCGATCACCACCGAGGTGCCGAGCCGGTGCAGCTCGATGAATAGCCTGAGCAGGCGGCGCGCCAGCGGCGGGTCGACATTGCCGGTGGGCTCGTCCGCCAGCAGGATCTCGGGCTGCTCGATGAGCGCGCGGGCGATCGCCACGCGCTGCTTCTCGCCGCCGGAAAGCACCGGCGGCAGGACGTGCATGCGGTCGCCCAGCCCCACCCATTTCAGGAGCTCGGTCACGTCGTGGCGGTAGACCGATTCCTCGCGCCCGCGCACGCGCAAGGGCAGCGCGACGTTGTCGAAGGTGGTCATGTGGTCGAGCAGCCGGAAATCCTGGAACACCACGCCGATCTTGCGGCGCAGGAGAGGCAGCTCCTGGCGGGTGATGCGCGCGCGGTCCTTGCCGAACATGGTGATCAGGCCGCGCGTCGGCTTCAGCGACAGGAAGAGCAGGCGCAGCAGCGTCGTCTTGCCAGCTCCCGAGGGGCCGCTCAGGAACTGGAAGGAGCGCTCCGGCAGATCGAAGCTGATGTCGCGCAGGATCTCGGGACCCAGTCCATAGCGCAGGCCGACATTTTCGAACCGGATCACGTTTCGATGTCCCTTGAATCTTTCGCGGTGCCCCGGCCGCCTGTCGTCCGACACTGGTCCGGTCATGGTTAACCAGCGGTTAATTCCGCCGCGCCGTCGCGATCACGAATCGCCCCCCGGTCAGCAATGGTTAACCATTGTCGTTTACGACCGATTAAGGAACCAATCGTGAAGGACGATGCAGCCAGATGGCTGAGCGCAGCACACGTCATTTTTCCGGCGAAATGATGACTGGCGGTGCCTCGCGGCGGCCGGAGGCGCCCGCCGACGTCATCGACGCCGACTATATCGAGGTCACGCCCGAGCGGCCGGCGCCCGCCCAGGCGGCCAGGCCGGCTCCCCAGCCGGCGGAAATGCCGCAGATGGAGATGCTGCGCCAGTCCGGCGCGAGCCGTCTGCCGGTCCTTTCCGGGCGTGGCGGTCCGGCCTTCTGGATCGGCGGATGCGCGGCGGTCTGCGCGGCCTTCTGGATCTCGGGGGGACATGCTCTGGTGCGTGGCGCCATCCCCTACGCCGCCGAGGCGGCCGCGCTCTCGGTCCGCGACGTGGTGTCGACCACCCGCACCGTGGACGGCGCGCCCGCGCTCTTCGTCGACGGGACGGTGCGCAACGAGGGCAAGGCGCCGGGCGCGGTGCCGGCGCTGGCCATCCAGGTCGTGTCGCTTTCGGGGGAGGCGTCCGTCTACAGGCTGGGGACATTGCGCACGCCGCTGCCGCCCGGCGCGAAATACAGCTTTTCCAGCCGCCTCGATGTGCCTAAGGACGGGGTGAAGACCGTTTCGGTCAGCTTCGACCAACAGGATTGACGGCCATGCCCGTGGTGCGCGGCAAGGATATCGAGGTTCTCTTCTCCGCCTCTGCGATCGCCCGGCGCAACCTGGAGCTCGCCAAGTCGATCGCGGCGCGCGACTACCATGACCTGCTGGTCATCTCCGTGCTGAAGGGCTCCTTCATCTTCGCGGCCGACCTCATCCGCGCCATGCACGATGCCGGCCTGTCGCCCGAAGTGGAGTTCATCTTCATATCGAGCTACGGCGCGGGCACGACGAGCGGCGAGGTGAGGGTGCTGCGCGACATCGACAACGACGTCGCGGGCCGCGACGTGCTGCTGATCGACGACATCCTCGAATCGGGCAAGACGCTGTCCTTCACCCGCGACCTGATGCTGGCGCGTGGCGCGCGGAGCTGCTCGATCGCCGTGCTGCTCGACAAGCGGATGCGCCGCCAGACGACGATCGAAGCCGATTTCGTCGGCTTCGACTGCCCCGACTATTTCGTGGTCGGCTACGGCATGGACGTCGCCCACGCCTTTCGCGAGTTGCCCTTCGTCGGCGTGGTGAAGTCTTAAGAAGCCCTCAGAGCACCGTGGTGTCCTGCGCGCCGGCGTCGAGGCCGAGGATCGGATCCTTGGCCTTGCTCTTGTCTGCGCCGTCCGGCTTCTTCGGCGGCACGGTCTCGGGGAAATAGCTCGCCGCGCCCTTCTTGTCGCCGAACATCATGTCGTATTGCAGCCAGCGATAGTTGCGGACCACCGGCGGCAGCCATTTCTCGCGCGCCCAGTTCGGCATGTCGAGCTTGCCGGTGCTGATCAGCATGTTGCGCTCGACGACCGGATAGCGGTCGTGAACCTGGCCGAGGAAGCCGGTGTAATAGGGGTGCTCGATGCCGGCGGTGCGGAAAATCTCCAGCGGGATGAAGGCGGGGCTGATCGTGCCCGTCTCGGTCGTGCCCGTGCGGTTCGACCATATGACCAGCGGCGTCTCGCGGTGCAGCGTCATCTTGTCCACCGGCTCCAGCCTGTCCGGCACCGGCTTCTTCAGGAAGCCCGTGCTCACATAGGCGGGACCGAGCGGCGGCAGGTGGTCGCCGAAGAAGACGACGATGGTCGGGCGCTCGCGGTTCGACGCCCAGTCGATGAGGCGCTGCAGGCCGGTGTCGGCATCGGCCGCTCCCTCGGCATAGGTCAGGATCGAACTCTGCGCCCACGGCCCGCCGATGGTGCGCACGGTGTGGCTGGTCGAGAGATAGCGGTTGGGTTCGTAGGGACCGTGGTTTTGCAGGCTCACCGCGAAGAGGAAGAACGGCCCGATCTCCGCCTCTGCCCGCCCGATGATCTCGTCGGTCAGTGCCTTGTCGGAGGCCAGCCGGCCGCGCTTGGGCATGGGCGGCAGCTTCTCCGAGGAGAGGAACCTGTCGAAGCCGAAGGCCTTGTAGACCGGCGCGCGGTTCCAGAACCAGCCCTCGAACGGGTGGATGGCCAGCGTGTCGTAGCCCTGGCTCTTCAGGAAGCCGGCGACCGAGGGCAGGCTCTTCCTGACATATTGCTGGTAGGGGATGCTGCCATAGGGCAGGAAGGCGTTGGAGAAGCCCGTCAGCGCCTCGAACTCGACATTGGCGGTCATGCCGCCGAACTCGGGCGAGAACATGTGGCCCGACTGGACCTCGCGCGTGTTGACGAGCGGATCGGGCTTGATCTCCGTCCCGGGCAGCCGCAAGGGATCCCAGAAGGATTCGCTCATCACCATGATGATGTCGGGCTTGTCCGCCGGCACGGAGGCGGCGACGGCAGGCTTCGGAAGGCCGGCGATCGCCTCGGGGGAATATCCGGCGGGCGCGGAAACCTTGGCCATCGGCATGTTCATGGCGAAGGCCAGCGTAAAGCCGTTATGCGCGTAATTCTCCTTCTGGTCCCACATGATCGGGAAGATCTGCAGCCGGTCGCGGGTCCAGGAGAACGTGCCGTAGTCCATGATCGACGCGAAGAAGGCCAGCGCGGGGACCGCTATGGCGAGGCGGATCGCCCGGTCGCGCATGGAAAGGCGCGGGAAGCGGCGGCGCCAGAACCGCCAGACCAGGAAAAGCGCGCCGCCGGCCGCCAGGATCGACGCGGCCATGCCGACTGCGGTCCATGGACGGTCGGCCACCAGAAGCGGCAGGAGCTCGACGATCTGGCGCGCGTAGAGGAAGTCCGTCGGATAGAGCGGATCGCCCAGATAGTAGGCCTTCTGATGCCCCGCGAAGGCGAGGACCATGAAAAGCGGCGCCAGCACCAGGAGCCCCTGATGCGCCCGGCCCAGGATCGCGTCGAGCGCCATGAAGAGGAAGACGAAGACCGCGACCGTGGCCCAGCTCGGCTGGTAGGGTTGCAGGAAGAAGCCGAGCGCGCCGCCCGCCGAGCCGCGCGACACCAGCTCGATGGCGAAGGTCAGGACGAGCGCGATGAGGAGGGTGACGGAAAGGGTCCGGAAACCGCGCGCCAGGTGCCAGCGCCCTGTGAGTTTTCGTCCGGACAGGCCGGAGTCGAGCGGCAGGGCAGCGCCTTTCAATACCGAAGCAACCAAAACAAACCCTCAGTCTACGCGCGAACGTCACGCTTCTGTCATCGAACTGTCATGAAAACTAGAGGGCGCGGCGAAATTGTGAAGGCCTGTTGACGGTTGCCGGGAAGTCGCGACGTGCGTCGTCGGCCTGGGACGGGCGGGCGATGCCGGAGAGGGGCCTTTCGAGACCTTCAGCGCATCTGCAACAGGCGTTCCAGATAACTCCGCTCCAGCTCGGGGCTGAGCGCGTTGCCGAGGCGCTTGCGGATGGCGTCCAGGATCTGGCGCGCCCGCTGCACGTCGATCTCGTCGGGGACTTTCACGGAGTCGCCGAAGTCGGGGCCCGTGGTGGCGCGAGGACGGCCCAGCGGGTCGCGGTCGGCGCCCTGCTGACGGCCGCCTTCCCGGCTGCCGCCTTCCTCGCCCTGCATGGCCTGCATCATCTGCGCCATCATGTCCTGCGCGCCGCGCCGCAGCGCCTCCAGCGCGCGGCCCTGCTCGCCGGTGGCGCGCTCGCCGTCCTTCTGGCCGAGCGCGCCCTCGGCCTCGCCCATCGCCTCGCCCGCCTCGCCAAAACCTTCGCCCGGCTTGATGCCCATCGCGTCGAGGTCCTTCATGAGGCCCTGCAGATCCTGCCGCAACTGCCCCTGGCCCTGCTGGAGCTGTTTCAGCGCCTCGGCGAATTCCTCCGGCGTCATGCCGTTGCCGTCCTGCCGGTCGCCGGGGGCCTGGCCCATGCCGGGTTGCTGATCTTCGCCGTCCTGCTGGCCACCCTGCTGCGGCTGGTCGCCGCGCTGCTGCTGACGGCCGAGCCCGAAAGTCTCGTTCATGGTCTGCTGCTGGCGGCGCATGATGTCGCCCAGCCGGTCCATCTGCTTCTTCATCTCGCCGCCTTCGCCGCCCTGCTGCTGCTGTTGGCCGCGGCCGGCCTGGAGATTGTTCATCATGTTCTCGAGCTGCGAGAGGAGCTGCTGCGCCTGGTCGCGGTTGCCGGACTTCGCCATCTCCTCGATCTGGTCGAGCATCTTCTGCAGGTCGCTCTGACGCAGCTCCTGACCGTTCTGCGGCATCTGGTCGGCGAGGGCGGGGTTCTTCCGCGCGCGCTCGGCGAACTCGCGCAGGAAATCGTCCATCGCCTCCCGCAGCTCCTTCATGAGCTTGTCGATCTCCTCGTCGCTGGCGCCGTTCTCCAGCGCCTGCTTGAGGTTCTGCTGGGCCTGCCGCAGCCGTTTCTCGGCCGTCGAGAGCGCGCCGTCCTCGATGGACAGCGCCATCTGCCAGAGATAGTCGGCGACGTCGCGCAACTGCTCGTCGGTGGTCGCGAGGTCCAGGCGGGTACGGCCGGCCATGATGCCGAGATAGTTCGACATGTTGTCGAACGTGTCCTCGGGACGGAGCGTGATCGCGTCCATGAAAGCCAGCACGTCGTCCTTGCGCCCCGCGTCGAGGCTGAGGATTCGCCGGTCCTCGATCACGGCGCGCGCCAGCGGATTGTTGAAGGGCCTTTCGGGCAGGATGAAGGTTTTCGGCTCGCTGACCGCCTCGTGGCCGGCATCGTCCTTCGCCTTCAGCCGCAGCGTCACGGCGGAACCGGCCCATGCATGCTCGGTGAGGTCGCGCGAGACCTTTGCGGACTTGCCGTCGCCACCGCGCCGCGGCAAGGCGAGCGGCAGTTCCGGGGCCGCGTAGAGCGGCCGGGCGTCCGGCTGTTGCGGTTGGGCCAGCTCGAACGCGGCTTCCGCGGATGCCGCGCCATAGTCGTCGGAGATCTCGTAGTTCAGCTCCAGCGTGCCGTTCAGAGCCTGGCTTTTCGGCGAACTGGCGCGGCATCGTCGTCGGCTGCATGGGACCGGCAGCCGCATCCTCGCCCGCCGCGCCGATATCGCGGGCGTTGCCGTTGCTGTCGGTGAAGACGAGCTTTTCGCCGCCGCTGCCGTTGGTGACGCGCAGCGCGACCTCGCTGCCCTCGGGAACCGTATATGCCGCGCCGAGCTGCGTCGGATCGCCGGTCAGGAACACCGGCGGCTTGCGGGTGTAGGCGGGCGGCGTCACCCAGGCGTCGATGCGGGGCGGCACCGGCGGCGGCGCGGGGCGCGGATGGAAGGCGTCGTCGAGGCTGCCGCCGGACGGCCCGAACGAAAAGGCGAAGGCCGTGGCAAGCAGCAGCGCCGCGACGGCGCGCAGGCCCCAGGGATCGCGCTCGGGCACGCGCGTGCGCGGCAGATCGCCGCCGACGCCGCGCAGCTTCTCGGCCATGCGGCGCTGGTGCTCGCGCCAGAGCGCCTGCGCGAAGCCGCTGTCGGCCCCAGCCAGCCGGTCGTCCTGCACCGTCACCGGCGTGTGCGGCAGGGCGTTGGCGGTCTCGATGCGCCGGTCGATCACCTCGCGGCGCGGCAGCCTGAAATAGCGCAGCGGATAGAACGCGCAGAGCGCGGCCAGCGCGAAAAGGCCACCGAGCGCCAGCCGCGCCATGTCGGGGACCGCGTGGAAGACGCCGAGCCAGGAGGCGCTGGCGTAGAGGCTTGCGACGATGACGAGCGGCAGGACGAGCGGCCACAGGCGCTCGACCAGCATCGCGAGGCCCGTCGTCAGGCGGGCCGCGCGGAGGCTCCCCGGCGTATCGGAGCGGGTGTGCGCTGGTTTCGGGTCGTGCATCCGGCCTTTCCGGCGTCGCGGGCGATGTCGCGTCTTACAGATTCAAACAATAGCAGCAAACACGGCAAAGACGAGGCGCCTGCCGAAAACGTGAGGGCGGCAGACGGACTGCGTGGCTGCGTCATGCCAGCCAGTCGGGCATGGAATCGAGGCCGATCAGCTCGTCATAGGTGCGGCGCGGGCGGATGACGTGGAAGCGGTCGCCGTCCACCAGAACTTCGGGCACCAGCAGGCGCGTGTTATAGGTACCCGACTGGACCGCGCCATAGGCGCCGGCGGTGCCGACGGCGATCAGGTCGCCGGGTTGCAGGCGCGGCAGGTTGCGGTCCAGCCCGAGATAGTCGCCCGTCTCGCAGACCGGACCGACGATGTCGGCGGTGATGCGGGGCGCGTCCGCCGCCGGTTCGACGACGGGGCGGATTTCGTGGAACGCGTCGTAAAGCGTGGGGCGGATCAGGTCGTTCATCGCCGCGTCGACGATCACGAAATTCTTCGCCTCGCCTTCCTTCAGGTAGACGACCTCGCTGACCAGGATGCCCGCATTGCCGACGATCATGCGGCCGGGCTCGAAGATCACCTTGAGGCCGAGGTCGCCGACGTGCTTCCTGACGATTTCCGCATAGGCGTCGGGGAGCGGCGGAGGGGTGTTGTCCATCCGGTAGGGGATGCCGAGCCCGCCGCCGAGATCGACGTGACTGATGGCGTGGCCGTCGGCGCGCAGCGTCCGCGCCAGCTCGGCGAGCAGCCGGTAGGCGTCGTCATAGGGTTCCAGGTCGGTGATCTGGCTGCCGATATGGGTGTCCACGCCGGTCGGCCGTATGCCGGGAAGGGCCGCGGCGCGCGCATAAACCTCGCGGGCGCGGTGGAGCGGGATGCCGAACTTGTTCTCCGCCTTGCCGGTGGAGATTTTTCGATGCGTCCTGGCATCGACGTCCGGATTGATGCGCAACGAGACCGGCGCGGTGAGGCCGAGCGCGACGGCGCGCTCGGAGAGCAGCTCCAGCTCGGGCTCGGACTCGACATTGAAGCACAATATGCCCGCCGCGAGCGCGAAATCCATCTCGCGCGCCGTCTTGCCGACGCCGGAAAAGACGATCTTTCCCGCCGGGACTCCGGCCGCCAGCGCGCGGCGCAGCTCGCCCTCGGAGACCACGTCCGCGCCCGCTCCCTGCCGCGCAAGCGTGCGGATCACCGCCTGGTTGGAATTCGCCTTCAGCGCGTAGCAGACCAGCGCGTCGAGGCCGGCGAAGGCCCTGGCGAAGACGTTGACGTGGCGGGCCAGCGTGGCGGTGGAATAGCAATAGAAGGGCGTGCCGACGGCGGCCGCGATGTCGGGAACCGCCACATCCTCGGCATGGAGCACGCCGTCGCGATACTCGAAGTGATTCACCTGATGGATCCGGAAAACGCTACTTGATCAGCTTGTCGAGGAAGAACGGCTTGTCGTTGTCGGGTTTCTCCGGAACGGGCGGCAGCGGCTCCTCCTTGTTCTTCTCCGCCTCCTTGCGGGCGTCGACGGCCGCCTGATAGGGCGTGTCCAGGTCGGACCTGCGGCCGCAGGCCGAAACAAGGCCGAGGGCTGCGACCAGAGCCGCGGAAAGGAGAAAGCGAGAAACGGTCATGGGCATTTCCGGAGAACGGGTAGGACGCTCTTAGCGAAGATCGGGCGGAATTGCACCCTGTCTTGTTGCCGAAGGCGATGGCAAGGCCTGATGGCGCGATTGAAGATTTTGGGCATGTGCCTTGTTCGCCGTGCAGGCGGCCACATATTCTGCGGTGTCCGCCGGCGATGCCGCCATCCGTTCAGCAGCCCTATCGAAAATCCAGCCGGGACAGGAGTTGCCTTGGTCGAGCCGATGGAAGCACCTCTTGACTACGAAGCCGGCGGGGAGAGCTACCGTGGGCTGGTCCTTCGCGGCAGGCAGGCGGATCCTCTTGCGGCGGTGGTGCTGCTGCCGGACTGGCGCGGGCAAAGCGCGCTCGCGCGGGACCATGCAAACCATCTCGTCGAATTGGGCTGCGTCGTGGCGATTGCGGATCTGTATGGCGGCGGCTTCAATCCGGACAGTCCCGAACAGGTCGGGCCGATGGTCAAGCGGCTGCTGGACAATCGGCGGACCGGCGCGGCGGCGCTGGCATCCTGCGTCGCAGCCCTGAAGGCGTGTCTGCCGCAGGAGGTCCCCCTCTTCTGTCTGGGCTACAGCGCCGGCGGGATGATCGCCCTCGACTATGGACGCAGCGGCGCGCGGATCGCGGGCATCATCGTCTGCTCCGCCCTGCTGAGGACCGCCGAGCCCGGTCAGCCGACAAGGATCGAGCCGCCGGTTCTCATGCTGCAAGGCACGCGGGATCAGGTTTCGCCGATGAACGTCGTCGCCGAACTCGTCGCGGAGATGGATGCCGCGGGCAATGATTTCGAGCTGGTGCTGTTCGGACAGACGCATCATGCCTTCGATAATCCCGAAGCAGGCACCGATCCGACCGCCCGTCTCGTCTATTCGCCGAAATCGGCGGAAGCGGCGCGTCGCGCGATGGCAGGCTTCATAAGGCGTCATGCCGGGGGCTGAGGCGCCGCCGTCAGCCCGGGCCTCCACCCGCCCTCATGCTTTCGCCAGCCGCTTCTTCCAGTATCGAATCTGCCTTTTCACCTCGGCGGGCGCCGTGCCGCCGAGGGATTTGCGGCTGTTCACGGACTTTTGGACCGTCAGAACGGAAAACACGTCCGCCGTGATGCCGGGATGGATCGCCTGAAGGTCGGCGAGCGGCAGGCGGTCGAGCGCGACGCCGTTGCGCTCGGCGAGCGCCACGGCGCGGCCGGTGACGTGATGCGCCTCGCGGAAGGGCAGGCCGAGCGTGCGCACCAGCCAGTCGGCCAGATCGGTCGCGGTTGCGTAGCCGGAGCCGGCGGCCTTCTTCATCGCAGCCGCATTGACGGTCAGGTCGCCCATCATGCCGGTCATGGCCGCCAGCATGAGGTCGAGCGTCTCGGCGGTGTCGAACACGGCCTCCTTGTCCTCCTGCATGTCCTTCGAATAGGTCAGCGGCAGGCCCTTCATGACGGTCAGCAGGCCGATCAGGTGGCCGTTGACGCGGCCCGTCTTGGCGCGCACCAGCTCGGCGGCGTCGGGGTTCTTCTTCTGCGGCATGATCGAGGAGCCGGTGGAGAAGCTGTCGGAGAGCCTGACGAAGGCAAATTGCGGCGTCGACCAGATGACGATCTCCTCGGCCAGCCGCGACAAATGCGTGGCACAGATCGCCGCGATCGCCAGAAATTCCAGGGCGAAATCGCGGTCGGACACCGAATCCAGCGAGTTGCGCGTCGGCTCGCGGAAGCCGAGCGCGGCCGCCGTGCGGTGGCGGTCGATCGGGAAGCCGGTGCCGGCAAGTGCTGCCGCGCCGAGCGGGCTCTCGTCCATGCGCTCGAGCGCGTCGCGGACGCGCGACAGGTCGCGGGAGAACATCTCCACATAGGCCATGCAATGGTGGCCGAAGGTGACGGGCTGCGCGGTCTGGAGGTGGGTGAAGCCGGGCATGACGGTGGCGGCATGCTCCTCGGCGCGGGCGAGCAGCACGCCCATCAGCCCCTTCAGCACGTCGGCGACGCGCAAAAGCTCGTCCTTGACCCAGAGCCGGAAATCCACCGCCACCTGGTCGTTGCGCGAGCGGGCCGTGTGCAGCCTGCCGGCCGCCGGTCCGATCAGCTCGGCGAGCCGCGCCTCGACATTCATGTGGATGTCTTCCAGCTTCGTCGAGAAGACGAAGCGGCCGTCCTCGATCTCTTTCAAAATCGTGTTCAGGCCGTGAGCGATTTTCTCTTGATCGGCCTTCGAAATGATGCCCGTTTCCGCCAGCATTTCGGCGTGGGCGAGCGAGCCCCTTATGTCCTGGGCATAGAGCTTGCGGTCGAAGCCGATGGAGGCGTTGATCGCCTCCATGACCGCGGCGGGGCCAGCGGCAAAACGGCCACCCCACATCTGGTTGCTGGTCTTGGCGTCGCTCATCGTGATAACCGGAAGGCTGGAGACTGAAAAGAATGGCCGGACCGAGGAAAATGCTGCCCGCCCCGAAACTGATCGCCGCGGCGGCCCTGGCGGGCATCCTCGCCGGGGCGGTGGCGGTATATGTCACCGAGCCGCGTGCTGGCAACCCGACCTCGTCGGCCGGCGAGGCGATCGTCGATGTCGGCGACAGCAAATGCGCGGGCAAGGCGGACCGCGCCAAGGCGGTGGCCTCTGCCGCGAAGGGTGATGTGGCCGCGCTTCTGGCCGCCGACCCGCCGCAATCGGTCAAGATGCTGGCCTTCAACGGTCCCGACGGAGGCGCCATGACGGTGGGCGACAGGGAAGGCAAGACGATCCTGCTCAACCTCTGGGCCACATGGTGCGCGCCCTGCCGCGCCGAGATGCCGGCGCTCGACGCGCTCCAGAAGGAGATGGGCGGGGACGCCTTCGAGGTGGTCGCCGTCAATGTCGACACGGGCGACGATGTCAAGCCGAAGAAATTCCTGGCGGAGACGAATGTCGGGACGCTCGCCTACTACCGCGACAACACGCTCGACCTCTTCAACGAGCTGAAGACCCGCGGCCTGGCGCTCGGCCTGCCCGTCACGCTCTTGATCGACAAGGAAGGCTGCCTGCTGGCCAGCATGAACGGCCCGGCCAACTGGGCCGGCGAGGACGCGAAGGCCGTGCTTACGGCCTTGGAAGGCCCCTGAACGATTCGGTTGGGAGCGTGGGTGATGGCGTCCGCGTTCAGGCATGGATCCTCGGGTCTGCGCAGTTCGCTTCGCTCCTGCTTCGCCCGAGGATGACGATCGCGTGTATGGTCGTCATCCTCG
>JAFKJW010000149.1 GCA_017305925.1 Hyphomicrobiales bacterium
CAGCGAGCAGCCCGAGCGGGATCCCGATCAGGAGTTGCACGACCATGGCGGCTCCGGCCAGCGCCATGGTGCGCGGCAGTTGCGCCAGCAGCAGATCCCGCACGTTCTGGCCGCTGACGAAGGAGTTGCCGAGGTCTCCGCGCACCACACGCCCGAGGTAGCGCACATACTGGACCACCAGTGGCTGGTCGAGGCCGAGCGTCCTGCGCGCCTGCTCCAATTGCTGGGTGGTGGCCCGCTGGCCGGCATAGGCGACCGCCGGGTCGATCGGCGAGAGGAACGTCGTGGCGAAGGTGATCGTCACGACCGCCCAGAGGACCGCCAGCGTCTGAAGGAGCTTGAGGCCGAGCGTCCGCAGCATCAGCGCATCCCCATGACCGTGCGGATGGAGCGGCGCTCCAGCGTCGGATCGAGAGCGTCGCGCAATCCGTCGCCGAGCAGGCTGAAGCCGATCATCGAGATGAAGATCGCGGCGCCCGGCACGAGCACCAGCCAGGGCGAGGTGAAGAGGTAGGCCTGGCCGTCCGAGATCATGTTGCCCCACGAGGCGGTCGGCGGCCGGATGCCGAGCCCGACATATGAGAGCGCGGCTTCGAGCTGGATCGCGGTCGCGGCGCCGAGCGTCGTGAAGACGATCACGCTCGGGAGGACGTGCGGCAGGATGTGCCGCAGCAGGATATAGAGATTGCCGCCGCCCACGGCCTTCACGGCGACGATGAATTCGCGTTCCCGCAGGAGGGTCACCTGCCCGAAGACCAGGCGGGCGATGTAGCCGCTGAAATTGACGCCGATGACGGCGGCGATGGCGATGACTCCGGGGCTGGCCAGAACCGACAGGATGGCCATGGCCAGGAGAAGCACCGGAAAGCTGACGATCACGTCGGCCACGCGCATCAGCCACGACGCCAGGCGCCCGCCGATCAGGCCGGCCATGCCGCCGAGCGCCGTTCCGAGAACGGCGGCGATGAGATTGGCCAGCACGCCCACGGCAAGCGAGATGCTTGCGCCATACATCACGCGCGACAGGACATCGCGCCCCAGGCCGTCGGACCCGAGGATGAAGCCGGGCGAGCCGGGAGGCAGGGGATCGCCCATGTCGGAAAGGCCGTCGACGCTCTGCATGGTCGGCGAAGCGGGCGCGAGCAGGGGAGCGAAGACGGCGAGAACGATCAGCAGGACGACCAGAGCCAGACCGAACATCGCGATGTGGTCGCTGCGGATCTCCCGCCAGGCCTCGTACCAGTAGCCGCGGTCTTTCTGAATGTCTTGACTGCTCATGCGACGCCCATAGCCAAGGAAGCCGGTCCGGCCATCCGGATCAGGATTCGATCCAGTACATCTCGAACCGCTTCGACTGGCCGCTTGGATAGGAGGCAGTCTGGTAGCCCTTGACCCGCTTGTTGGCGAGTTCGCACCGCACCGGGTAGAGCAGCGGCACCCAGGCCGCCGCCTCCTGAACGATATAGCGCGCCACATCCTTATAGGCCTGGTCGGAGACCGCAAGGTCGCCGTCATGTCCCTTGGTCACCATCGCATCGAGTTCCGGGCTGGATATCCTGGAATAGTTGCAGCAGCCGTTCTTGATCGCGCCGCTGGTGAAAGCGCCGTCGACAATGAACGAGCCGTGGCCGTAAGCGTCCTCCCAGGCATAGATCATCATTGCGGGAGGACCGGGATTGGTCTGCGTGACATATTGGTCATAGACCATCGCCTCGGCTTTGCAGGCAATGCCGATCTGCGCGAGATCCTCGATAATTGCAGGCCCGATATCCGTATAGGGCGGCTGGTTCTGCCACCAGAACGGGGCTTCGAAGCCGTTGGCGAGCCCGGCTTCTGCCAGCAGCTTCTTCGCCTGCTCGGGATCGTGAGGATAGGCGACGCCATCCTCCCAGTAGCGCGACTTGGGCGAGAAGAAGGTACCGGTGGCGGGGGTCGCCGTGCCGCGCATGATCTTGGCCAGCTTGACCTTGTCGATCGCCATGGCGACGGCCTTGCGGACGCGAACGTCGTCGAACGGCTTGAGCTGGGTCGGCATCGCAAGCCAGTTGCAGTCGTTCTGCGGCGCCTCGTAGTAGAAGTCCTTCAGCCTGGGATCGTTGCGGATCTGGTTGAGAGCCGCGGCCGGGATCGGCTCGGCCATCATGTCGAGATCGCCCTTCTGGATGCGCAGGATAGCGAGCTGCGGATCGACGTTGAACTCGATCTCGACCGCGTCGGCATGGACGAGATCGGGGTTCCAGTATTCGGGGTTGCGCACGAAGCGCACGCCCCTGGCCTGGTCGACGCTCTCGACGATGTAAGGTCCTGTGCCGACCGGTGCCCAGTTCACGTCCTGCGTCGTCTTGCCCTCGTAGTAGGAGCGCGGAACGATGGAGGCATGCTGGTAGGTGAAGGCCGGCAGGAAGGACGAATCCGGCCTGTCGAGCCTGACCTCGATCGTCAGGTCGTCGATCACCTTGAGGCCGGGGATCTCGGTCGCCTTCTTGTCGAGATAGTCCTTGATCCCGACGAACGGCACGCCGTTGTAGATGGAGGCCGCCTCAGCGCCAAAGTCCGGGGACATCAGGCGTTCCCAGGAAAATTTTACGTCATGCGCCGTCAGGGCTCCGTGGCCGCCGGTGAATTTTACGTCCGGACGCAGCTTGAACGTGTAGACCAGCTTGTCGTCGCTGATCGTCGGCTCGCCTGCGGCCAGTGCCGGTATCCGCTCGCCGGTGTAGGGGTGAATCTTGATCAGCGTCTCATTGACGATAGAGGTGCCCAGATCCGCCTGGGCGTTCCACCATTTCTGCGTGTCGTAGCCGGGGGGGACACCGACCTGAGAGAGACGCAACGTGCCCCCGCGGGCCGGTTTCGCGGCATCCTCGGCCCACCCGAGAGCCGGGCGGAGAGCCGCCGCGGCGCCGAGCTGTCCACCCAGAATCATCAATCGTCTGCGAGAAAAGGATCTCATCAGTCTCACTCCATGGACGGAACCGGAGCCCGTCTGGGTTCTGCCGGAGGCGGGCCGCGCCGAGGATCAGTCCTCGATCCAATACATATCGAAGCGCTTGGACTGGCCCGTCGGATAGACGGCGCTTTCGAAGCCCTTGACCCGCTTGTTGGCGAGATCGCAGCGCACCGGGTAGAGCAGCGGCACCCACAGGACCTTGTCCTTGACGACCAGCCGCGCCACGTCCCTGTAAGCCTTGTCGGACACCGCAAGGTCGGCGGAATGTCCGAGCTTGGCCAGTTCGTCGATCTTGGGATCGGCGACCTTGGGATAGTTGCAGCAGCCGTTCTGGATGGCGCCGCTCGTGAAGGCGGCGTCGATGATGTAGGAGCCGTGGCCGTAGGCATCCTCCCACGCGAACAGGATCACGGCCGGCGGGCCGGGGTTCGTTTCCTGGATGAACTGGTCGTAAATCTTGGCTTCGGCCTTGCACTTGATGCCGACCTGGGCCAGGTCCTCGAGGATGGCCGGCCCCATGTCGGAATAGGGCGGCTGGTTCTGATACCAGAAGGGAACGTCCTCGATACCGTTCGGGAACCCGGCCTCGGCCAGCAGCTTCTTTGCGCCCTCGGGATCGTACGGATAGGCGACGCCATCCTCGAAATAACGTGATTTCGGGGAGAAGAACGTGCCGTTCGCCGGGACGCCGGTCCCCTTCATGACCTTGGCGAGCTTCTGCTTGTTGACCGCCATCGCCACCGCCTTGCGCACGCGCAGGTCGTCGAAAGGCTTGATCTCCAGGGGCAGGGACAGCCACTGGCAGTCGTTCTGCGCGGCTTCGTGGAAATAGTCCTTGAGCTTCGGGTCGTTGCGGATCTGGTTGAGGGAGGCGGCCGGGATGGGCTCCAGCATCAGGTCGAGCTCGTTCTTCTGGATGCGCAGCAGGGAAAGCTGCGGCTCGACATTGAACTCCACCTGGACGGCATCGGCGAACGGCGCGTCCGGGTTCCAGTAGTCGGGATTGCGCACGAGGGTCAGCCCCTTGGCCTGGTCGAGCTTGTCGATGAGATAGGGGCCGGTTCCGACGGGAGACCAGTTCACCGCCTCCAGGGCCTTTCCCTCATAGTAGGAGCGGGGCATGACGCAGGCATACGAATAGGAGAAGGCGGGGAGGAAAGCGGAATCGGGGCGCTCGAGGCGCGCCTCGAAGGTGAGGTCGTCGACAGCCTTCAGGCCGGCGATGTCTTTCGCCTTGCCGTCGAGAAAATCCTGCAGGCCCACGAACGGAACGCCGGTGTAGATGAATGCCGACTCCGCCCCGAGCTCCTTGGACATGAGGCGCTCCCAGGAGAACTTCACGTCATCCGCGGTCATGACGCCGTGGCCGCCGGCGAACTTCACGTTCGGCTTCAGCTTGAAGGTGTAGGTCAGTCCGTCCTCGCTGACGGCGGGCTCTCCCTCCACCAGGGCGGGGACGCGCTCGCCCGTATAGGGATTGACCTTGATGAGCGTTTCTCCCAGCATCGGGGTGATCACGCCGGCCTGCGCATTCCACCATTTCTGCAGATCGTATCCGGGTGGCACGCCGACCTGCGCGAAGCGCAGGGTTCCGCCCTTTTTCGGAGTCCCGGCGGCTTCGGCCCATGCGAAATGAGGGCCTATTGCGACGCCGGCGCCAAGAGCGCCGCTCAATGCGAAGAAGTGTCTGCGTGAAATCAGGCTCATCTCGTTTTCCTCCCGGTTCTGTCCTTCGTCGGATTATTGCCTGCGCAGGATCATGATCCCGCTGCTCACATAGGGTGACGCGACCTGATGGACCTTGCCGCCTTCCAGCGGCGGGAAATCGGTCGTGGAATCGACATAGGCGTGCCGCCACTGGCAGGCATAGGTGCCGTCCGCACCGCGCAGATCGACGCCGAGCTTGCCGTCGCCGGGCTGGAAGGCGACAATGACCTCGCGCGCCGGATCGGCCAGCGCAAAGCCGCTGGAGGCCAACTGTCCGCTCGGCGTCATCGCCGCCAGGTCGATCTCCTCGGAAAGATTTCTGGCGAGCCCCATAGCCGGCCGGGCGCCCGGGCCATACGGGGGGTGCACCACGAAGTCGCCGTCCCACGGATCCATGAAGACCGGGTTGAGGCCGCGCAGGAAGGATCTCCAGACCCAGTCGACATCGCCGCCGATGCCCCAGATGTGGTCCGTGTCGGCAAACACGACCTTCACGCCGTCGCCCGGCGGCGGGTCGAGCATGTAATCGTCGCCGATGCCGATATAGGTGCGCAGATTGGAGGGCGACATCGCTTCCGAAGGGCCGGCCCGCAGCCAGTCGTTCACCTCCGGCGCCGAGGGCCACATCGCCGAAATCCAGGTCGGGTGGCGCATGCCGCCCAGTTCGGCCTCGCGGCGCTTCACCTCCTCGACCATCGCGTACTGCCAGTCGCGCGAGGCCGGCGTCGCCGCCGATTCGTTGGAGACCTCGAACATCACATTGTCGAGATCGTGCACGGCATCCACCACGCGCCGGACATAGGCGCGCTGGATCGCGGTCACGGCCGGCACGGCGAGCGTGTGCGTGGCGAGTCCGTCATCGGTGTTCTCCGGGTCCCCGTCCACGCCGTTGATATTGTTGTCGCGATGGAACGGATGGGCCTTCCAGGTGCGGACGCCCGGCGCATAGCCCCAGGTCTTGAATTCGACGCTCCAGCCCTGGAACAGCATCACGCTGACATAGATGCCGTATTCGGCCGCGAGGCCGACACGTTCGCGCAAGCGCGCGAAATAGGCGTCGTTGAATTTGGTCAGGTCGAATTTCGGGCCGCCGTCGAGCGCCTCGCCGGGCCCCGTGCGCTGATAGGCGAGAGGCGTGAACCGGAAATCGCGCTCCGTATGCGCCGCCCAGCGTGCCTGTTCCCAAGCCCACATCCGGATGAAGGAATGTCCGTAGGCGCGGCTCTTCTCCAGCATGGCCGGGAAATCGAACGGATTTTCGGGATTGTAGTCCTGGAGGGTCGCCCATGTGTGGGAGCCGGTCAGCAGCAGGGGCTTGCCGCTGGCGTCCGCGAAATAGCGCGGATTCTGCCGGCAGACTTGCAGCGGCCCGTTGGTCTTGCCTTTGCCCATCGACAAACTTTCTTCGATAACTTCGGAAGGTGTCTTTCAAGTTTCTAAGTTATCCGATATGTTTGAGTCAATGGCAAAGTTCGGCGCCGCCGTCGAAGGCGGCGATCGACCGAGAATGGAGCACCGGCTTGCTCGACCGATTGAAATCAGGCGGCTCCCGGCGCCGCGCTCAAGGTTTCGTCGGCGCAGGCGCCGGCGATTGCGCCTGATGGACCATCTCCAGGCGCGGAAGATCGGCAGAACCGACCTGGCAGTCCCCGTGTTGGGGATGGGCATGTGCCCGTTGGGCGATCTTTTCGAGGAGGTTCCGGAGGAGGTCTCTCGGCGGACTTTGGATGCGGCCTGGGAAGCGGGGATCCGCCTTTATGACACGGCGCCATGGTACGGTCTGGGGCAGGGCGAACACAGGCTCGGCCGCGCGCTCTATCGCAAGCCGCGCGCCGACTACGTTCTTTCCACGAAGGTCGGGCGGCGGCTGATTGCGCCGCGCGACCGCGCCGGCTTCAGACATATCGCCTGGTCGGGCGGCCTCGCCTTCGATCACGTGCATGACTACACCTATGACGGGATCATGCGGTCCTATGAGGACAGCCTCCAACGGCTGGGGATCAACAAGGTCGACATCCTGTTCATCCACGATCTCGACACGCAGCATTTCCCCGATCCGGATGATCTCGCGGCAAAATTCCGCGAACTCGAGACCGGCGGCTTTCGTGCGCTGGATGAGCTGAAGGACGCCGGCGAGATCGCCGCGATCGGAACCGGCCTGAACGAGCGCGGAACCATAAACGCCTTCCTGGACCGTCATCCCATGGACGTCGTCCTGGTGGCCTCCCGCTATACGCTGCTCGACCAGGATATCCTTGCCGACGAGCTGCCGCGCTTGCGTGATGCGGGCGGCAGCGTCATCATCGGGGGCGCTTTCAACTCCGGCATTTTGGCGACGGGCGCAGTGGCAGGCGCGCGCTACGAATATGCCGGCGCGCCGCCGGACATCGTCGATCGGGTGCGCCGCATCGACGCCGTCGCCCGCCGCCACGGCGTTCCCCTGCCGGCCGCGGCATTGCAGTTTCCGTTCGGTTTCGAGGCGGTGGCGAGCGTGGTCAGCGGTCCGTCGCGCCCGCACGAGATCACAATGAATGTCGGCTATTTCAACCATCCGATCCCCGATGATTTCTGGGCCGAATTGAAGGCCGAGCGGCTGCTGCCCCACCATGTGCCGACGCCGTCGTCCGGGCGGAAAGAACACGCGCATCTGCAATCAAGGAGGACTTCGTGACCAAAGAGGCAGACCGGCATGTATTCCGGCTGGGAGAGGCCGTCCCGCAATTCGACGAGAACGGCAATTCGCTGCATCAGCACTTCAGCGCCGCCAGCGGCGCGCAAATGGCGGCCGGAATCGTCTATTTCAGGGATTCCGAGATGCACTGGAAGCTTTGGTACAATGAGTTGATCATGTGCCATGCCGTGGAGGAAAAGTTCGAGATCGTCATGGACGGTGTCGCTCACGAGCTGAAGGCCGGCGACATGATCAGCATCCCCATGGGCAAATCCGTGATCTACCGCAGCAAGGGAAAGACGACCGCCTTTTATGCCGTCACGCCGAGCAACTGGGATCGATACGCGCCTTGAGGGCGGACGAGGAGAAGCTCATGCCGGACAAATTCGCGTACAAGATGAAGCTTTTTCCGGGCCGGCGCGACGAATACAAGCGCCGCCACGACGCAATCTGGCCGGAGCTGCTGCAGCTCGTGCGCGAAGCCGGCCTGACCGACTATTCGATCCATTTCGACGAGGAGACGAATTCCCTTTTCGCGGTCCTCTGGCGGGCCGACGGCCACAGGATGGACGACCTTCGGCACGAGCCGCTGATGCAGAGATGGTGGGCCTGCATGGCCGACATCATGGAGACCATGCCCGACAACGAGCCGATCGCAATTCCTTTGGAGACGATGTTCCACGCGCTATAAACGGACCCGACGAGGTGATGGGCACATTCCTGTGCCGCGCGGCCGAAAGTTGCTGCAAGCCTTGGGTGCCGAGGGCATGATCGCGCACGAAGTTGAGCCATCGACCCTGCTCTGATCGGCATGCCGCTGGAGCGCTCCCACGAGCGCGCACTGAACGGCGCACCTGTCCTCCGGATAGAGCGGTGACGGCCATTGCCGGCCGCCGTCACGCCTTGCCGCGTCGATGTGCTCGCCAAAGCCGGCCGAGAACTGGACAGCGGTTGCTGCAGATGTCGTGGGTCGGTCGATGCATGATGCCAAAGAGAACGCAGCCGCAAGCCCGGCGGCGTGAAGGCGCTGGCAACCATCCCGAGCATCCCGCCTGCCGAGAACCGGCGAAGCGCGCTCGCCGAATCGCCGGCCGCCTCGCCGCCCGGCGCGTGACCAAACGCCTCCAGCGCCTCGCCGAGGTTTTTTCGTCAGCGGATGTTCCGTTGGCAGGGCAGCCAGCCACCGTCACGCCAGAAGCGTGCGGCCGGCGGTGCTAGCCGATCCGTGCGGATGAGGCGATGATTTATGGCAAAGACCGCACGGCCTGTCCTTCCGCCGTAACGACCGATAAAATTGCATTATCCGTCGTCATGTGCTTCTTCGGGGAAATGCCTCGAATCATCAAGCAAAAGCCCGGAAATCCTACCCTGCACCGCTCCGCTCGATCACAGGAAACGGCGTCCCCTGTCGATCGAGACGCTGTCGACCAGGGTACTCCGGCAGGCTCGACTGCGGCCGAGACGCCGATCATCGACGATCTCCCCGATATTGTCGACGTCGTCCTGGAGATGGGCCGCGCGTCGGAAGAGCCGCCGGCGGACGCCCAGGCCCTCCGCTATGGCTCCGGGCGTTCGGAGTTCGGAAAGCCAGGTCGTTGGCTTTCCGCCGGCGATGCCGACCACTCATCACCCCCTCCCCTCCCGGCCGTCGCCGATCCGCGTCTGCCAGCGCATCTCGACGCGCTCGCCGGCCGCGCCCGCGACTATGTCGAGGCGGCGAGCTCGGCCAACACGCGTCGTGCCTACGCCTCGGACTGGAAGCAGTTTGCCAGCTGGTGCCGGCGCCAGGGTTTTCCGCTCATGCCGCCTGATCCGCAGACGGTGGGGCTATACATCACCGCGCTCGCCTCCGGTACGGCCGCAGGCCCGGCGACCGGCGAGAAAAAGTCGGTGTCGACGATCGAGCGCCGGCTTTCCGCGCTGGCCTGGAACTATGCCCAGCGCGGACAGCCGCTCGACAGGAAGGACCGGCATATCGCCACGGTCATGGCCGGCATCCGCAACACCCACGCCGCCCCGCCTCGGCAGAAGGAAGCGGTTCTGCCCGAGGATCTGATCGCCATGCTGGAAACGCTCGACCGGGGCAGCCTGCGCGGCCTGCGCGACCGGGCCATGTTGTTGCTCGGCTTTGCCGGAGCCTTGCGCCGCTCCGAGGTCGTCGGCCTCGATGCCGGCCGCGACCAGACCGAGGATTCTTCGGGCTGGGTCGAAATCCTCGAAAAGGGCATGCTGGTGACCCTGCGTGGCAAGACCGGCTGGCGCGAGGTCGAGGTCGGACGTGGATCGTCGGATGCCACCTGCCCTGTCGTGGCGCTGGAGACCTGGCTGAAATTCGCCCGCATCGCCCATGGGCCCCTCTTTCGGCGTGTGACCGGCCAGGGCAAGGCGGTCGGCGCCGATCGGCTCAACGATCAGGAGGTCGCCCGCCTCGTCAAGCGCACCGCGCTCGCCGCCGGTGTGCGCGGCGATCTGCCCGAGGGCCAGCGCGGAAAGCTGTTCGCCGGCCATTCGCTCCGCGCCGGCCTCGCCTCCTCCGCCGAGGTCGACGAGCGCTATGTCCAGAAGCAGCTCGGGCACGCGAGCGCGGAGATGACGCGGAAATATCAGCGGCATCGCGATCGGTTTCGCGTCAACCTCACCAAGGCGTCGGGGCTGTAGAAGCAAAGCCCCCTTCCCTGCCCTTCTCGCGGGGAACCATCGCTCTTCAGTCACTATATCCTTGCAAAGCTGGAGTGAAGTTCCATAAATGCAAGGATGATCGAACGCCGTATCACTGCTCAACTCTCCGAACTGCTGGATAGCACGCCTGCCGTGGCTTTGCTCGGGCCTCGCCAAGTCGGCAAGACAACTCTCGCACTGACCATCGCCGAGCAGCGGCCCTCGATCTATCTCGATCTCGAATCCGGCGCCGACCGGGCCAAGCTCGCCGAGCCCGAGCTTTATCTGGCCGAGCACGAGAACAAGCTCGTCATCCTAGACGAGGTCCAGCGGCTTCCGAATCTTTTTCGGAACCTGCGCGGTTTGATCGATCGCGGTCGACGCCACGGTCGGAAGGCCGGCCGCTTTCTACTGCTGGGCTCGGCCTCGATCGACTTGCTGAAACAGTCGGGCGAAACTCTCGCCGGCCGCATTGCCTATCTCGAGATGCATCCAATTGACGTCCTTGAAGTCGGCGCCGGAGATCTATCCCAGCTTTGGGTTCGTGGCGGCTTTCCCGATAGCTTTCTGGCGACAACTGATCGCGTCAGCCAGCGCTGGCGGCTGGATTTCATACGCACCTATCTAGAACGCGACATTCCATTGCTCGGGCCGCGCATTCCGGCCGAGACTCTGCGCCGCTTCTGGACCATGCTGGCGCATCATCAGGCTGGTCTGCTCAATGCCGCCGAATTCGCCCGTGCCCTCGGCGTGGACGGCAAGACTGTCGCGTCCTATCTCGATCTCCTCGTCGATCTCTTGCTAGTTCGACGACTGGAGCCTTGGCATGCCAACATTGGCAAGCGGCTGGTCAAGTCCCCGCGCGTTTACGTTCGCGACAGCGGCATCACGCATGCGCTGCTTGGTCTCGCCACCCAAGAGGAGGTACTTGGCCACCCTGTCGCCGGCGCCTCGTGGGAGGGCTTTGTGATCGAAACCCTCACCGCGACGGCGCCCGCCGGCACGCAATGTAATTTCTACCGAACCGCTGCCGGCGCCGAGATCGATCTGCTGCTCACCTTGCCAGGGCAGCGCCCTTGGGCCATCGAAATCAAGCGGAGCCTGATGCCGAAAGTGGAAAGAGGATTCTACCAAGCGTGCGAGGATCTCGCGCCGCAACGCCGTATTGTCGTGTTCCCAGGATCGGAACATTTCCCGCTTCAGCACGGTGTCGAAGCGATGCCTTTGCAAGAGGTGGGCCGGGAACTGTTGGCCGAAGCGGGATGAGTTCCGTCGCCGGGGGGGCCATAGGAGCGGCCTCCCCTGCGCCCGCCTTCAGTGCGAGGCAGCCTAGTTGGCCGAGGCTGGGTCGCCGTCCTTTAAAAGAGAGCACGCAGCACGGCCTCCGGTTCGCGGTCCATGACATGAATCAGCGTGCGTGCAACGCCACTTGGTTGCCGCGTCTCCTGTTCCCACTCTTGTATCCCGAAGGACTGGGTCCGAGCACAGTCGCCATCCCGTCTTGCGTCACATCTCGCTTCTTGCGGATCGCCTCGGCATCCACCTCGCGAACTCTATCGGGTTCGGACAGACGTCCCAAACAATCTCCGAAAACCAATCAATTGTTTCCCGACAGCCGCAGGTGGTTGATCTCACGACGCCACGCGCGCCGGAATGACGATCCCTATTGAAATCATTGCGGAAAAGCGGAATTTAGACTGCCGTCTATTTTTTCCCACCATCGCGCAATCGAGCCGACATCAGACTTGATTCTGTGACCAACCACGCGGCTGAGATCCGACCATATTCTGATCGGTGTCCTACCCGCATGCTTTCCGGAGCGAAACTTCACAGGGACGCCGTTCATATTCTGTTAACCTTAAATTTCTTGTGAGGGGAACAGAATCAGGCATAATGACGGCAATCTGGCGATTTCGCACCAAATGCCGTCATTTGAGGGCTCCAATGAAATGAATGCTCCCGTCTCGGCAGTTAACAAGCAGCGGTTTGACGACACGATTTCTGCCCAAGGCCGCGAAATCAGCCGCAAACTGAATCTCCTTCGGCTGGAGACATTCCCTCCGAACGCCACGAAGACACTGCGCGACTTCTCGCTCGGAGAAGCCGCCTATTTCCTCGGCGTCTCCACAAGCAATCTGAAGAAGCTGCACCTGGAAGGCAAGGGTGTGCAGCCAACGGTCCATTCGGGCGGGCGCAGAACATATTCGGCCGAGCAACTCTTGCAACTCCGTCAGTGGCTGGATCGGCACGGCCGTTCCGAAAGCAAAAACTATGTTCCCCATCGCCGACCTGGTGACAAGTTGCAGGTCATCGCCGTCGTCAATTTCAAGGGCGGCTCAGGAAAGACAACAACGGCGGCGCATTTGGCCCAGCACCTTGCGCTGACCGGACATCGTGTTCTTGCAATTGACCTTGATCCCCAAGCTTCTCTTTCCGCTCTCCACGGCGTACAGCCCGAACTCGACCAATATCCGTCAATATATG
>JAFKJW010000150.1 GCA_017305925.1 Hyphomicrobiales bacterium
CTGCTGCGGCGCGTGTGCCGGATCGGGATCGACGGTCTTCGTCGCCAGCATTCCGCCCGCGATCGCGAGGAGCGCCCGCAGGTCGTTGCCGGACACTCTTTCGCTCAGGCGCAGGTAGTTCTGGCTCACCGGGTCGGTGACGGGGGTGCCGTCCTCGACGAACGCACGGACCTGGTCGATGTCGAGCCGTGCGAGGGGGATGCCGTCGGGCACGCCGCCCAGGATGACGCGCGGGATCCGCTCGGAGATGTCCTGCACGACCTCCCACCCGACGCGGGCTCCGAGGGAGTAGCCGACGTAGAGGGCTTCGTCGACGAGGTACGTGTCGAGGACGGTCTCGACGTCGCCCGCGAGCGCACGGATGGAGTAATCGCCCGGGTCGTGCGGCTTGTCGCTCGCGCCGTGGCCGCGCTGGTCGATGCCGATGACGCGGTAGCCGGCACGGAGCAGATCGCGCACCCACCCGGTCGCGACCCAGTTGTCCTTCGTGCTGGAGGCGAACCCGTGCACCACGACCACGACGGGCGCATCGAGCTCGCCCCAGGAGTACGTCGCGATGCGCAGGCCGTCGCCGACCATGATGTACTGCGGATCGGGCATCTCGGTGATGAGCCCGAACGCCGGGGACGGCGCCGGGTCGTTCAGCACGGGGGCGTTCGGCGTCGGGGACTCAGGCGTCGTGGACACGGTTCTCCTCTCGACACGCGATGCGGACGTATCGCGTCGCGTCGGACAACCCCGCGTCGTACAGAAGTATTCCTATGAATGGATCTTCCGCCGGGGCCGCCGCCCCAGGCCTCGACGGTCAGGCCGCCCCAGAATTTGAACTTGCCGTCGATCTTGAATGCCTGGCGCCCGTAGATCGGCTGGAAGCGAACGCCTTTCGACCGCAGCCACCTCATGGTGTCGAAGGATCGGCGCACCAGGATCTCGCACAGCGTGGGATCGGAGCGGTAGCGCGTCACGCGGAACATGTCGTCGAAGAACTGGTCTTCCGTGTAGGTGCCGAAATCGGTCCGGTCGATCTCCTCCTGCGAGAGATCGGGCATTACTTCCTTGAGGTCGTCAACGCCGCGATAGGCGAACCGTATCGCGCCGGCGGTGAACCTGCTGTTTCCACCGTTCTCCGCCTCCGGCGCACGCTCGAGCACGAGCACCTTGGCTCCGTTCTCCTCTGCGGCAAGAGCAGCGCTGAACGCGGCATTGCCGGCGCCCACCACGATCACATCGTAGGAACCCATCGCATCATCTCCATCATAGGGCACAAGCCCGCGTAAGCCGGCGCGCACCGAGGCATCTCAGCCACATACATCCATCTCGTTCGGCAGGGTTCGTTCGCGCGGCCGGCAGCCCGGAAAGCATTGGCGGTACGCCCGGGTGGTCGGGCGCCTCCCACGCTTCCGAGCGGGAGGCTCCGATTCTTTCGCTGCCGGTTATTTCCATGAGGCGGGCTTTCCGGAAAAGATCCCGACTCTAGGGATGCAGAACCGCACGTCCGACGACTTTGCGGTCGAGCAGATCGGTGAGAGCTTTTTCATAGTGCTCCAGCGGGTAGACGGTGACCGGAGGCGGCTTTATCTTGCCCTCCCCGTAGAGATCGAAAATCTCGGCGAAGCAGGCGCCAATCATCTCCGGGCAGCGCTTGCGATAATCGCTTATCTGGAGACCGCTCACCTCGATATTCTTCAGCAGCAGATAGTTGGCCTTCATTTCCGGTATGCGGCCGGAGGCGAAACCGATGACGACAAGCCGCCCGCGCCAGGCGAGCGCGCGCAATGCGGCGTCGAAGAAGTCGCCGCCGAGCGTATCCAGTATCACGTCGGCGCCCGCTCCGTCCGTGACCGCGCGAACCTGCTCGCGCAAGCTGTCACGCATGTCGGGCAGGGACAGGTCGATCACCTCGTCGGCACCCGCCGCGAGAACGATATCCGTCTTTGCCGGTGAAGACACCGCGGCGAGAACACGAGCACCCTTGGCCTTGGCGAGCTGGATCGCCGCGAGACCGACCGCCCCCGTGGCGCCGAGTACCAGCACATCGTCGCCGGCGACAAGCCTTGCCCGGTCGGCAAGCGCCACCCAGGCGGTATCGAACGCCAGCGACAGGGCGGCGGCATCGTCAAAGGACAGGGCATCGGGAATTTTCAGGCATTGGTCCTCGGCAACCGCAACGAACTGCGCATAGCCGCCATGCTCGGCCATTGTCAGCACCCGATCGCCCTCCTTCAGTCCCTTGACGCCCTCCCCGACAGCATGAACGGTTCCAGCGGGAAGTTTTCCCGGGCTGAAAGGACGCTTCGGCAAGAACTGATACTTGCCTTGCAGGACAAGCGTGTCGACGAAGTTCGCCGCGACAGCCGCCACCTTAACGAGGACCTCGCTCCTTCCGGCGTCCGGTCTCGCCACCTCCTCCATCCTGGCGGAGCCGATCGGCCCGAATTCATGTATGACGACTGCCTTCATGGTTCAGTGCTCCGTACTGAACGTGCCGCGGGCGATGGCCACGAGCCGGTCCGCGCAATGGAGCTCCACGTCGGCGCGCGAGATCGAGCGTCCCAATTTGCGAAGGATCCCGCGCGCGTCGAGCGCCTGGCCTTTGGCCGGGGCCAGGAAATCGACCTGCAGCGTGACCGTGGGCGCGGGCTTGCCGTGGAAAATCGCCACCGCCGCATGCCCGGCGGCGTCGGCGAGCGCCGCAATGATGCCTCCGTGGAAGCAAGGCTCGGTCGGATGGAAGCTGAATTCGGCGCGGAACGGAAGCGACAGCGACACGGTTCGAGCCTCCGCGTCCACACCGATGACGCGCGGCGCGAGCCAGCGGTTGAAGGGAGGCCGGTCCATCTCCTCGTGCAGACGGCCGACGAAATCCGCCACCGGCATGCCTAGGCTCCCTGCCAGCGAACGGGCTTCGGCGAAAGGCGACCGCTCTCGATAGAAGGAGCAAGGGCGCGCTTGAGCACCTTTCCGTTGGCGCTCAAGGGTATCTCGTCCACCTGCAGGAAATATTCGGGCATGTCGTATTTCGAAAGGCCCTGCTCATGGAGATGGAGGAGCAATTGCTGGGGATTCACCGCGGCCCCGTTCTTGGCCATCACCACGATGCAGACCCGCTCTCCGAGGCGGTCGTCCTTCATCGGCAGGGCGGCGGCGCGCTCCACCTCGGGATGGCGCATGGTCAGCAATTCGATATGGGCCGGATGGATGTTGTGCCCGCCGCGGATAATGACATCCTTGATGCGTCCGGTGATCTTCAGATAGCCATCCTCGTCGAGGCAGCCCAGATCGCCGGTCATGAACCAGCCGTCGCGGTTGAACGACCTCTCCGTGGCGGCCTGGTCGTCGAAATAGCCGAGCATCAGGCTGCCGCCACGGCCGCCGATCTGGCCGACTTCCCCGACGGCGAGCTCCTTGTCCTGATTGTCGACCGAGAAGATACGGACCTCGTAGTCGGGGCACGCACGGCCGGAAGTGTTGACGATGCGGGCCGCCTCGTCCGTCGGCAGCGTATAATGGTGCGAGCAGGCCTCGGTCATTCCGTAACCGCTCTGCGGAATGATCCCGTAGGCCAGCAAACGCTCGACGACAGTCGGCGGAGCCGCCGCGCCCGAAATCCGGAAGCCGCGAAGATCTTCGAGATCGGCCTTCCCTGCCTGCTCTATCTCCCTCAAAAGATCGACGGCATGAGCGGGCACGCCGAAGACGAAGCCGGTCCGGGTTTCGCGCAGTCGTTGCAGCAGGCTTTCGCCGCGTGACAGATCGTGAAGGACGAGCTCGCCGCCGACGAGCATCGTCAGCACCAGCGCGCCGAACCCGAGATTATGGCTGAGCGGACTGAGCGTATAGGTGATCGAGTCCCTGCTGAAACCCCAGTCGCGCGCAAGGGAACGGGCATTGGAAAGAAGCGTATTGTTCGAATGCATCACCCCCTTGGGCTCGCCCGTCGTGCCGGAGGTGAAGGCGAGGTAGACGATGTCGTCGGCAAGGGCGGCAGGCGCGCCGCCGTTCGCTTCGGGGAGCTGGAGTTCAGCGCCGATGTCGGCGGCATTTCTCGACGCCGGCGGGGAGAGCCTTGATAGGAAGGGCGGGGATTCGAGGGCCGCAGCCGCCGCGACGATATCCTTTGTGTCCGCGTCCGCGCCATATCCGGCTTCGAAGAAAAGCGCCTTTGCCGAGCAACGCCGGAGGAGCGTCGCGATTTCGTCGACCGTATGATTGCGATGAAGCGACGGACAAAGAACGAACCCCTCGCGGGAACAGGCGAGCAGAATGACCGTCAGTTCGGCGCGGCTCGACATCCATGCGGCGACCCGGTCTCCGGAGACAAGACCCTGCCGCCGCAAGGCCGAGGCCGCCCGATCGGCAAGATCAACGATCTCTCCATAGGTCAGGGCGCAATTGCTGTCGCGGACGGCGACCCGCCCTGGCGCTGCCTTTGCCTGCCTCGCAGCGCATTCATAGATTGTGTCGTCCTTCCACCAGCCGGCGGCATAATTCCGCTCCAGCAGCCGCCTGCTCAAGCGCGTAAGCAGGTTTTGACCGCTGTCGACCTCGGCGCCCATCCATGTCCTCGAAAATCGTCGTGTCCCATCATTCTTCAACTCCATTATAGTCCTAAAATCAATACAAGTACCAATTTAGTGAAAAGCTTTTTGCGAATTATCCGAAATGGCAGCTATCCCACGGGGCTCCCATGCCGCCATTTTTCGGGAGAATATCACAGATTTCGACCACCGATGCGCGAAGGGAATTGTGCACCCCGAATGTCGCCTGTTAGGGATGACCGAAAGCAATCCACGCACATGGTCGGTATAGACAGACCACGGAGTTGCAATCGTGGTAAGATACGATGAAATCGGTCAGCGCTTGAGGGCGTTCCGGCTTGGTTCGGGCATGAGCGCGGACGAAATCGCCAAGCGCATCGGAATTTCGAGGACCGCCGTCTACCGCTTTGAAAAGGGCGAGGTGGTCAAGATCGAGACCCTGGCCAGCCTGGCCGAACTTCTCGGCGTCTCCCTGGCCACTCTTCTCGGCATCGAGATCGAATATATCTCGTCGGCTGTTACTTATTTCGAACGGCTGCGACAGCTCGAAGAAGCCGCGGATCGGATCATCGTCCTCGCCGGTCCGATCTCTTTCCTCGTCGGCTCGCCGGAGTTTCGCAACCAGCTGTCGGATTTGCTCCGGGAAAGCGTGGAGAGCGAAGACGGCCGCAGGGAGAAATCGCTGCAGGATGTGGAGCGAATACTCGAAATACTGGATGAAAGGCGGAAGAATTACGAACGGCGCAAGCCTGCCATCGTGAACCTGATGGCGGCGCTCGACATCGAGCGACTGCTCAGATCGGGCTTCGTCGGCCGGCCGCTGATCGCGGAGGAGGAAGTCCGCGTCCGCCAGCAGCATGCGCGTGCCGAGATAGAGCATTTCGCCCACCTCATGGAGGCCGAACCCATCGGGATACAGATCGGCCTCGTTACCGGGACGCTGCCCCATACGGGCTTCCAGATCTTCCGCAGCGGTGACCGCAAGACGCTATCGATAAGCCCGTTCCGGCTCGGCGAGCAGCCCAATATCAGGCTGGGCGTCGCCATGATCACGGAGAACCACGAAGCCGTGTCGCTGCACGAGGCCGTTGTGGACGAGATGTGGCGCACCGCGCTCAAAGGCCGCGAAGCCGCCGCCTATCTGCGCAGCATGATCGCGTCGATCTACGGCTAAGGATCAGGGCTCGCCGCTTCCGGACACCCCGCCACGGTCGACAAGATCTTTTCCGGTGGCGCCTCCAGGATACGCCGGCAGCAGGCATGACGCACGACCCTTGGTTGGTTTCGAAATTTGTACCAAAAATGGTAAATGGCTTGAAATCCGTTACACTTTCTGCTCTCCTGACGAAGGACGCTGCTGTTTGGGAGTGACTTCCCTCGAAGGCGGCAGGCACGGAGTCCGTGCTGCCTGTCGTCACGCTCGGACCAGGCCGGATTTCATGGGAAAGCGGCCAGGCGACAGGCGTCCGGTCATTCGGCGAGCCCTTTCTGGGAGAAGGAGAATCCGGAATTGGGTGACTTGGCTGCGCGCGCCAACCGCAAGCGGTATATCGGCGAGCCGCTGACGCGACTTGAGGATTTTCCGCTCGTCACGGGACGTGCGCGCTTTGTCAGCGACCTCAGCTTTCCGAACCAGCTTCACGCGCGCATCGTGCGTTCGGCCCATGCGCGCGGGCGGATCGTGCGGATCGAGCCGGAGCAGGCCCTCGCAACGGAAGGAGTGGTGGCGGTCTGGACGGGCGCCGATCTCGCCGACATTCCCAACATACCTTTCCGTGCCACCGCCATCGACGGGCTCGGCCCTTATACCCAGCCGGCGCTGGCGCGCGGATATGTGCGCTATGTCGGAGAGCCGGTGGCGGTCGTCATCGCCGAAGATGCCTATCTGGCAGAAGACGCGGCCGAACTCGTCCTGGTCGAGATCGAGCCGGAGGAGCCTTATCTCGATGCCAGCCTCGCGCCGGTTCCGTTTGCGCCGGGCCTCGACGGCGAGCCGGTCATCGTGAAGAAAGATTTTGGCGATGTCGAAACCGCTTTCGCCGGCGCCCATGCCGTCGTCGAACTCGACCTCTCGGTCGGGCGCCACTCTGCCGTTCCCCTGGAGACGCGCGGCCTGATCGGCCGTTTCGACGAAGCCCGCGGCGTGCTCGAAATGCACGGGGCGGCCAAGAAGCCACACTGGAACCGCGACCGGCTCGCCGAGATGTTCTCGATGAGTCCGTCGCGCGTCGAGCTTTACGAGAACAGCGTCGGCGGCGGCTTCGGCGTACGCGGGGAGCTTTATCCGGAAGACGTGATCGTCTGCTATGCCGCATTGAAGCTGAAGCGGCCGGTAAAATGGATAGAGGACCGGCGCGAACATCTGATGGCGGCCAATCAATCCCGCGAACAGCGCCATCTGATCCGAGCTGCGGTGGACAGGGAGGGCCGCATCGCCGCGCTGGACGAGACGCTCTATCACGATCAGGGCGCCTATGTGCGAACCCATGGCGCCCGCGTGGCGGACATGACGATAGGGCTGCTCCTCGGCCCCTACCGGGTTCCGGCCTACAGGGCGCGGGCGCATTACCGGCTGACCAACAAGACGCCGGCGGCGACCTATCGCGCGCCGGGGCGTTTCGAAGGCAGCTTCGTACGCGAGCGCCTGATCGAAGCGATCGCCCACCAGCTTTCCATCGATCCTATCGAGATACGCCGGCGCAATCTCATTGCCTCCGGCGAAATGCCCTACGAGCGCGGCCTCACGGCGATCGAGACCGAGGTGATCCTGGATTCCGGAGACTACGAGGGGCTTCTCGACAAGGCGCTCGAGTTTGCCGGCTGGAAAGCCTTGCGCGAGGAGGCGTCTCGGCGGCGCGCCGGCGGCGAGGCCGTCGGCATCGGTTTTGCCATGTTCGTCGAAAAGAGCGGTCTCGGCCCCTCGGAAATGGTCGACCTCGCCGTCGGGACGGACGGCTTCGTCACCGTGACGACCGGCGCGGCCTCGCTCGGCCAGGGAATGGAAACCGTCATCGCACAGATTTGCGCCGAAACGCTCGGCACGGATTACCGCAGGATCCGTGTGCTGCATGGCGACACGAACCGCATCCCTTACGGCTTCGGCGCGCATGCCTCGCGCGTGACCGTGATGACCGGCGAGGCGACCCGGCGCGCCAGCCTGGCGGTTCGCGAAAAGGCCCTCGAATTCGCCGCCGAGTTGCTGGATACGGACAGTGCCGCGCTCGACGTCATCGACGGGGTCGTCTGCTCCATGAGGGGCGACGGGCCGACCCTGACGCTGGGCGAGATCGCGAGAAATCTCGATCCGGCATCGAAGCTTCGCGGCGATCGCATGCCGGGCCTCTCGGCGACGGGCTGGTTCCACAGTTCCCACATGAATTATCCGTACGGCGTCCATATCGCCAAGGTACGGGTCGACCGCGAGACCGGGCGCGTCATCGTCGAAAAATACGCCGTCACCTACGATGTCGGCCGCGCAATCAATCCGGCGCTCGTCAAGGCGCAGATCGTCGGCGGACTCGCGCAGGGGCTCGGCGGCGCACTTTTCGAGCAATTCGTCTATGACGGGAACGGACAGCCTCTCTCCGTCACCCTCGCCGACTATCTGACCGTAACGGCGGCCGAAATGCCTCCGGTCGACGTGTTGATCCTCGAGGATGCGCCGAGCCCCCTCAATCCGCTCGGCATGAAAGGCGCCGGCGAAGGCGGCGTGAACGCAGCCGGGGCTGCCATCGCCTCCGCGATTGACGACGCGCTCGAACGTCCGGGCCTCGTCGATCGCCTGCCCGTCACGCCGCAATACCTGCTCCGGCGGATCGCCGAGGCGGGAGGCTGTGATGGCTGAGGTTCCGCAGGCCGGAATATTCGGCCGGTCGGTCAAGCGCGTGGAGGACCGCGCGCTCGTCACCGGGCGCGGCCGCTTTCTGGACGATCTTTGTCCCGACGGCTGCCTCGCCGCGGCGTTCCTGCGCAGTCCCTATGCGCATGCGGCCTATAGCCGGATCGACCGCACGGCTGCGCGAGACATGCCCGGCGTCCGTGCCGTCTTCACGCTGGACGATCTGATGCCGGTGCTGACCAGCCGTAAGCTCGTCGTGGGTCTTCCGAGCGCGGCCATCGAATTGCAGGTCGACCGGCCCGTCCTGGCGGATGGCGAAGTCGTGCATGTGGGCGAAGCGATCTGCATGATCGTCGCCGACACGCGGGCCCAGGCGGAGGACGCGGCCGAGACGATCGAAGTCGACTTCGAGCCGCTCCCGGTGATGGCCGATTGCCGGGAGGCCCTCGCCGAGGGCGCTCCGACCGTTCACCGCGATCTGCCTCACAACCGCCTGGCGCGCTTCAGTTTCGAGTATGGGGACACCGGCGATGTGTTCTCTCGCGCTGCGCACACGGTCTCGGACAGCTATGAGGTTCACCGCGGCGGCTCGCATTCGATGGAAGGAAGAGGCGTCCTTGCCGCACTGGACAAGCTGCGCGGGACCTTGGACGTGTGGAGCTCAACCCAGACGCCGGTCGCGCTGAAAAAGTTCCTGTGCGACATGCTCGCGCGGGAGGAAAGCAGCGTCAACGTCGAGACGCCGGATCTCGGCGGCGGTTTCGGTCCGAAACTGGTGACCTATATCGAGGAGATCGCGGTGGCAGCCGCGTGCCTGATCCTCGGCAGGCCGGTCAAATGGGTCGAGGACAGGCGCGAGCATTTCGTCTCCACAGCGCAGGAGCGCGACCAGATCGGGGACATGGCGATGGCGCTCGATGCGGAGGGCCGGGTGCTTGGGATAAGAGGGCGCCTGCTGCACGACCACGGCGCCTATACGGTAAGGGGACTGAACATCGCCTATGGAGCCGGCGTCAGCCTGCCTTTGGCCTACAATGTCGGCGCCTACAGCCTCGAAGTCTGTCTCGCGCTCACCAACAAGGTGCCGACATCCTCCGTTCGGGGCGCCGGCCAGCCGCAGGCGGCCTTCGTCATGGAACGGCTGCTCGACAAGGCCGCCGCGGAAATGCGGCTGGATCGCGCCGAGATACGTCGGCGCAATCTCGTGCGCGCCGACCAGATGCCCTGCGTCAAGCCGCTCAAGCTGCGCGGCGGCACCAATATCGTCCTCGATAGCGGCGATTATCCCGCCACGATGGAAAGGGCGCTCGCCGAAAGCGGCTGGGACGATTTCGAGGCGCGCCGGATCAAGGCAAGAGAGGCCGGCCTGCTGAGGGGAATCGGCATCGCGAACTATGTCGAAGGGACGGGGCGCGGCCCTTACGAAAGCGTGCGGGTGAAGGTGAACAACCGCGGCCGGATCGAGGTGACGACCGGCGCCGCGGCGATGGGACAAGGCACGCAGACGATGCTCTCGCAGATCGTCGCGGAAAATCTTGGCGGCGATATCTCGCTTGTATCCGTGAAAACGGGCGACACGACGAGCCTCCTCGGTTTCGGCGGGTTCAATTCGCGCCAGACGGTCACGGCGGGGGCATCCGCCCAGGCCGCCGCGCTGAAGGTGCGCGGTCTTCTGCTCAAGCTGGCCGGGCACATGCTGGAGGTGGACGAGAACGATCTCGACGTCCTGCCCGGCAAGGTTGCCGTCAAGGGCGCCGACGGGGTCTCGGTGAGCTTTGCCCATCTGGCCGGCGCCGCGGCGGGCCTGGCCGGTTTCCCGATCCCGGCTCTCGAGAAACCGGGAATCATGGTGACCGAACAGGTGATGATCAACGACATGGCCTATTCCAACGGCAGTGCCGTCGCCGAGGTGGAGGTGGATCCGGAAACGGGTGCGGTGCGCGTCGTCGCCTTCACCCTTGCGCATGATTGCGGGCGCATGGTCAACCCGATGCTGGTCGACGGCCAGATCGTCGGCGGCATCGCCCATGGTCTCGGCAACGCGCTTTTCGAGAGAATGCTTTTCGACGCCGAGGCACAGCCGCTGACGACGACTTTCGCCGACTACCTCCTGGTCTCGGCCTCGGAAATGCCGCCGGTCACGATCCTGCACACCGAATCTCCCAGCCCTCTCAATTCGCTCGGCGTAAAGGGTGTCGGCGAGTCGGGTGTCATACCGGTCGCGCCGGCGATCGTCTCGGCAATCGACGACGCATGGCGGCACGCCCGGCTCCATCTCACGCACGCGCCCGTCTCTCCCCAGAGCCTGATCGACGCGCTGCGCAGGAGATCCGCCTTGGAGGCCGCGGCATGAACGCCGAGCACGCACCCGACATGTTCGATGACCTGGCCACGGCACACCGCATTCTCGTCAACGAAAAGGTGCTCGACGCATTCGGCCATGTCAGCCTGCGCGATCCTGCCCATCCCGATCGGTTCTGGCTCGCATCCGCCAAGCCTCCCAACCTGATCGGGAAGGACGATCTCCTTTCCTTCGGATTGTCCGGCGAACCGGTCGAAAAAACCGATCTGCCGCTCTACTCCGAGCGCTACATCCATTCGGCGATCTATGCCGCGCGGCCCGATGTCGGCGCGATCTGCCATCACCATGCGCCCGCCATCATGCCGTTCTGCATGACTGCCCGCCCGCTTGCGGCCGTCAGCCAGACGGGCGCTTTCCTCGGCAGGGCAACTCCCCTCTGGGACAGTGCGGACGAATTCGGCGACACGCGCCTCCTCGTCGATACGCCCGAACAGGCCGCCTCGCTGGCGCGCAGCCTCGGCGCAGGGTCTCTGGTGCTGATGCGCGGTCATGGCGCGACCGTCGCCGGGTCGAGCGTGCGCGAGGTCGTCTTCAAAGCCGTCTATGCCTGTCGCGATGCCGATGCCCTGAAGGAAGCGGCCATGCTCGGCGTGGTCACGCCGCTCTCGATGGGAGAAATCGAGAAGGGCCGGGCCGTCGCGGCAGCCGCCGTCGACCGATGCTGGAAATATTGGCAGGCGCGGCTCGGCGTCACGGCCGTTTAAAAAGGAATGAAACATGAAGGCAGCTCCCTTCACGCTGCACCGTCCAAAGACCCTTGACGAGGCCGCCGCGCTGCTGGCCGACGTCGCCGGGGACGGTGGCCTGGTTCTTGCCGGGGGGCAGAGCCTCGTTCCGATGATGGCGCTGCGCGTCGCCTACCCGCCACACCTCGTCGATATCAACGCCATCGACAGTCTTTCCCGGATCGAGGTCGCCGACGGCGCGCTGTCGATCGGCGCGACGGTGCGGCACGCCGCATTTCACAGACCATTGCCGCAGGCAGGCGTGCTCGGCCGTCTGCTGTCGACTGTCGTCCGCCATATCGCACATTACCCGATCCGTCAGCGCGGCACCTTCTGCGGCAGCCTCGCCCATGCCGATCCCGCGTCCGAATGGTGTCTCGCCGCAGCCACGCTCGACGCCACCATGATGCTGAAAAGCACGTCCGGCACACGTTCCGTTCCAGCCGCGGAATATCTGGAGGGAGCGATGGAAACTGCGCGCGCGCCGGACGAGATACTGATCGAGGCACGCGTGCCCTTGCTGCCGGACAGCGCGCGTTTCGGCTTCTACGAATTCAATCGGCGGGCCGGAGATTTCGCGCTCGGCATTGCGCTTGCGACCTACGACCTTGCCGACGGGGTGATGCGCAACGTCCGCATCGGTCTTGGCGGGATCGAGGAAAAGGCCCGGCGCATCGCGGTCGCCGAGGCCGCGCTCGACGGACAGCCTCCCGGCGAAGGCGCTTTTGCCGCCGCCGCCGACGCGGCAATGGCCGATGTGGACGCGATGGAGGACGCATCGACCTCGCAGGAATACCGCCGCGATCTGGCCGGCGTGGTGCTCCGCCGGGCCCTCAAGGCCAGCATGGCGAGCGCGGTGGCCGCACAATGAGCGGG
>JAFKJW010000151.1:0-7681 GCA_017305925.1 Hyphomicrobiales bacterium
ACCATGGTCTGCTCGTTGCGATTGCGGGCGGCCGTGATCAGCCAGCGAATCGCCAGCGCCTGGCGGCGCTCCGGACGCACGTCCACCGGCACCTGATAGGTGGCGCCGCCGACGCGGCGGGAACGGACCTCGACATGCGGCGCGACGTTGTCGAGCGCCTGATGGAAAACCGCCACCGGCTCCTGCTTCGTCTTGGCCTGCACCTGGTCGAGCGCGCCATAGACGATCGTCTCGGCGACCGACTTCTTGCCGTCATACATGACGGCATTCATGAACTTGGTCACGACAAGATCGCCGAACTTCGGGTCCGGATTGATCTCGCGCTTCTCTGCGGCATGACGTCGGGACATATTCTTCTCGTCTTTCGTTCACATCGGTCCGGCGGCATCGAAAGCGCCGAAGCCGGGACAAAACCTTACTTCGGACGCTTGGCGCCGTATTTGGATCGGCGCTGCTTGCGGTTCTTCACGCCCTGCGTGTCGAGCACGCCGCGGATGATGTGGTAGCGCACGCCCGGCAGGTCCTTGACGCGGCCGCCGCGGATCATCACCACCGAGTGCTCCTGGAGGTTATGGCCCTCGCCCGGAATATAGCCGATCACCTCGAAGCCGTTGGTGAGCCGGATCTTCGCGACCTTGCGCAGCGCCGAGTTCGGCTTCTTCGGCGTCGTCGTGTAGACGCGCGTGCACACGCCCCGCTTCTGCGGGTTCTGCTGCATGGCCGGAACCTTGTTGCGCGTCGCCGGCGCCTGGCGCGGCTTGCGGATCAGCTGGTTTACGGTAGGCATCTAGCCGTCCTTCTTTGTTCAAATCACGCGTCGCGGGTCCGAAAACCCTCTTCGAAGAGCCGCCATTTCCATATGCGAAACGGGCCAAAAACCGCGTTTTACGGTTCCGCCCGATCAAAAGCAGAGGAAGCGGATGACCGCCTCATGCATTCCGGAAATGTCTTCGCTCTAGGAACGAACCCTGTTTGAGGCAATATTCCAGGGCAAGCCGCCCCGAACCGAAAGCCTCACATCGGCCCAGACAGGCGGGCTAATACGATGAGAGTCGGAAAGCGTCAACCCCGACGGGGTCGAAATCTCGCCGCCTCGGCGCATATGGGGTATGCACCGGACGCACTTCAAGGCAAACGAAAGAATCTGTCGCCCAGATGCTGGCCTCGAGCAAAAAGCGCCGACCGCAAGCGATCGGAAGGGCCCTTAGTCGAATCGTTAAGCGGCTCCTGTATTGCTCGATGGCTGCCAATCGATTCTGGATGGTGGAAGTTGAGCTTGAAGAGTCGCATTCTTGTTCAGCTGCTTGGACTTACGGTGTTCTGCTCTGGCCTCGCGCTGCGCGTCTACTCAATGCATGCCATGAAGCTTTATCTCATGATCCTGGGTTGGATCATGGTGGCACTTCTCTTCTGGGCAGGACGGGTCGTCTGGCGTCTTCGCGCTGCTTTTTGTCGGCAGCGGGCTGTATGCCGCATACATTCTGTTTAAGATTTGGCAAGTTGAGAAGGCTTGGGCGGTTCCGCTTCTGCGATCTCTCCTCTAGCTTAGGCGTATGAACGACAACGACCCGCCCACCGTGAAGATCATCACCGGCCGCGTCTTCCGCGACAAGGGCGGCGAGCCGGAGGGCGTGCATGTCATGCTGGTCGCGCCGGACGACGACACCGCGGTCCGCCGCGCGCTGGAGGCCCTCGCGGGGCAAGGCTTCGCCGAGGCCGAGTTCGACCAGATCGGCGACATGGAGGGCATGCCGGACGAGGAGCCGCATGCCTCGGCCTATCAGGGCGCCGTCGAGGGCGAGGTTTCGGTCGTCACCTTCGAGGAAGAGGATTGAGGCGCGCAAAGCAGCCAACATTTCGTCATCCCAGGGCGGAGCAGGCCGGAGGCCGTCGCGCAGACCCTGGGATCCAGCCTGAGCCGTTCCGGCATGGATCCTCGGATCGCGCTTCCGCTTCGCGGTCGCTTGTCCGAGGATGACGACGTTTGCGTGAGGCCGCTGGACACGGCCTTCTTGTCCTTCTCCGCCATCCTGCTATGACCGCTCCCGCGAGCCGGCAACGAAACCGCGACGGGACACCATGACAGCCAGAACTCCGATCCGAATCGCCATCGTCGGCGTCGGCAAGATCGTCCGCGACCAGCATCTGCCGGCGCTGGCGAAGAATCCGGATTTCGAGCTGGTCGCTGCCGCGAGCCGCAACGCGACCGTCGAGGGCGTGGCCAATTTCGGGTCGATCGAGGCGTTGCTGGCCGAGGGGCCGGCCGTGGACGCGCTGTCGCTCTGCATGCCCCCGCAGGTCCGCTACGACGCCGCGCACAAGGCGATCTCGGCGGGAAAACACGTCTTCCTCGAAAAGCCGCCCGGCGCGACGATCAGCGAGGTCGAGGACCTCAAGGCGCTGGCCGACGCGAAAGGCGTGACGCTCTTCGCAAGCTGGCACTCCCGCTACGCCCCGGGGGTAGAGGCCGCACGGAAATTCCTCGCCGGCACGACGGTCCGCAAAGCGAGCCTCGTCTGGAAGGAGGACGTCCGGCGCTGGCATCCCGGTCAGGCCTGGATCTGGGAAGCCGGCGGTTTCGGCGTCTTCGACCCGTTCATCAACTGCCTTTCCATCGTCACCCACATCCTGCCGCCGCTGCATGTCACCAGGGCCCTGCTCGATTTTCCGGAAAACCGCGACGCCCCGGTGGCCGCCCGCATCGACTTCGCCGGCGCGAACGGCCTGACTGCGAGCGCCGATATCGACTGGCTCCAGACCGGCCCGCAGACTTGGGACATCGTGGCCGAGACGGATGCCGGGCGCATGGCGCTGTCCTCGGGCGGCGCGAAGCTCGCCATCGACGGCAAGCCTGTCCAGGACGAGCCGGAGCGCGAGTATCCCGCTCTCTACGAGCGCTTCGCCGGGATCGTGCGAGACGGCGTTTCGGACGTCGACGTCGCCCCGCTGCGCCATGTGGCGGACGCCTTCCTGCTCGGCAAGCGCAACGTCGTCGCGCCGTTCTTCGACTGAAATCATGACGCAGGCCGCGCCCGTTGCGCTGACCATGGGCGAACCGGCCGGCATCGGCGCGGAGAGCGCGCTGATGGCCTGGACGGCGTTGAAGGAGACTGGACCCGCTTTCTTTCTCCTCGACGATCCGGAGAGGCTCGCGGCGCTCGCTGCCGCGCTCGGCTGGGCCGTGCCCATCCGGACGATCGCGGATCCGGGAGAAGCCGTTTCCCTGTTCCGCAGCGCCCTGCCCGTCCTGCCGGAGCGGCTCGAATATCCGCCGGCTCCGGGCCGGCCCGATCCGCGCAACGCAGGCGCGGTCATCCGCTCCATCGAGCGCGCCGTGGAACTGGTCCGGCTCGGCGCCGCTGGCGCGGTGGCAACCAACCCGATCCAGAAGTCCACGCTCTATCAGGCAGGATTCGTCCATCCCGGCCACACCGAATTCCTGGGCGCGCTTGCCGGTCCCGGCATCCGCGCCGTGATGATGCTTGCCTGCCGGCACCTGCGGGTGGTTCCGGTGACGGTCCATGTGTCGCTGCGCGAGGCGATCGCGACGCTGACGACCGGGCGCATCGTCGAGGATGCGACGATCACGGCCAGGGCGCTGCGCGAGGATTTCGGCATCGACGCGCCGCGCCTAGCGATCGCCGGACTCAATCCTCACGCCGGCGAGGCCGGCGCGATGGGCGACGAGGAGGAGCGGCTGATCGCGCCGGCCATCCGTCAACTGCGCGACAGCGGCATCGACGCGACCGGACCCTGGTCCGCGGATACGCTGTTCACCACGCGCAAGCGCGCAAGCTACGACGCAGCGATCTGCATGTATCACGATCAGGCGCTGATACCGGTCAAGACGCTGGCCGAAGACGGCGGGGTCAACGTGACCCTCGGCCTGCCCTTCGTGCGCACATCGCCCGACCACGGGACAGCGCTGGACATAGCGGGCACGGGCGCCGCCGATCCGTCGAGCCTGATCGCCGCTATAAGGATGGCGGCGGACATGGCCGCCAGCCGTCAGGAGAAAGCAGAATGACGAAAAAGCTTCGATTGGGCGTCAACATCGATCACGTCGCGACCATTCGAAACGCGCGCGGCGGATCGCATCCCGATCCGGTCGAGGCTGCCCATGCCGCGCTGGAGGCCGGCGCCGACGGCATCACCGCGCATCTGCGCGAGGACAGGCGACACATACGCGACGCCGATATAAGCAGGCTGAAAGCCGAAATTGCGGCGCCCCTCAACCTGGAGATGGCCGTCACCGAGGAGATGGTCGGGATCGCGATCGAGGTCGGGCCGCACGCCGCCTGCCTCGTGCCGGAGAAGCGCACGGAGGTGACGACGGAAGGCGGACTGGACGTCGTCGGCCAAGAGGCAGCGCTGAAGCCGGCCATCGCCAGGCTCGCGGCGGCGGGCATCCGCGTCTCGCTGTTCATCGACCCGGAGATCGCGCAGCTCGATGCGGCGGTGCGCGTCGGCGCGCCGGTGGTGGAGCTTCACACGGGCGCCTACGCGCACGCCGCGCCGCATGACGCGGCCGAACTCGAGCGGATTCGGACTGCCGCCCGCCACGCCGCCGCGATCGGCCTCGAATGCCATGCCGGCCATGGCCTTACACTGGAGAATGTCGGCGCGGTCGCGGCGATCCCCGAGATCGTGGAGCTCAACATCGGCCATTTCATCGTCGGCGACGCCGTCTTCGTCGGGCTGCCGCGGGCAATCCGCAGGATGCGCGCCGCGATGGACGCCGGCCGGCAATCCGCCTGAACCGAAGGCGGATGGCTCTTCAGATGAAGAAGGGGCCTTGCGGCCCCTTCCCTGATTTTCCGTTTGTCGAAAACCGCGCTTACTGAGCGGCGGTCGAGAGGTCCGCCAGCAGCGGATCGGCCACCTCCACGCCGGACGACTTGCGCCGCTCGTCGAGGATGAGCTCGTCGCGATGCGTCGCGATGCGGCGGATCTGGCTCATCTGGCCGCCGGTGCCGGCCGGGATGAGACGGCCGACGATGACGTTCTCCTTGAGGCCCTGCAGCGTGTCCATCTTGCCGGCCACTGCCGCCTCGGTGAGCACGCGCGTGGTCTCCTGGAAGGAGGCCGCCGAGATGAAGGACGGCGTCTGCAGCGAGGCCTTGGTGATGCCGAGCAGCACCGGCTGGCCGGCGGCGGGCTGCTTGCCCTCCTCGATCAGCCGCTCGTTGACCTCGTCGAGCTCGATCACGTCGACATGGTCGCCCGGGATGTAGACAGAGTCGCCCTGCTCCGTGATCTCGACCTTCTGGAGCATCTGCCGGACGATCACCTCGATGTGCTTGTCGTTGATGACCACGCCCTGCAGCCGGTAGACTTCCTGGATCTCGTTGACGAGGTAGGAGGCCAGCGCCTCCACGCCCTTGATCGCGAGGATGTCGTGCGGCGCCGGGTTGCCGTCGAGGATGTAGTCGCCCTTCTCGATGACGTCGCCGTCCTGGAGATGGAACGGCTTGCCCTTCGGGATCAGGTACTCCACGGGCTCCAGCGTCGAGTCGTGCGGCTCGATGATGATGCGGCGCTTGTTCTTGTAGTCGCGCCCGAAGCGGATCGTGCCGTCGATCTCGGCGATGATGGCGTGATCCTTCGGACGCCGCGCCTCGAAGAGCTCGGCCACGCGCGGCAGGCCGCCCGTGATGTCCTTCGTCTTGGCGCTTTCCATCGGGATACGCGCCAGCACGTCGCCCGGCTTCACTGCTGAGCCCGGCTCGACCGACAGGATGGCCTCCACCGAGAGCATGAAGCGGGCATCGCCGCCCTTCGACAGCTTGCCGACCTTGCCCTTGGCGTCGAGCACGGTGAGCGCCGGCTTGAGGTCCGAGCCGCGCGGAGTGGACCGCCAGTCGATGACCTCGCGCTTGGTGATGCCCGTCGACTCGTCGGTGGTCTCCTGCACGGAGATGCCGTCGACCAGATCCTCGAACTCCACGCGGCCCTCGATCTCGGTGAGGATCGGACGGGTGTAGGGATCCCACTCGGCGACGCGCTGGCCGCGCTTCACCTTGTCGCCGTCGTCCACATAGACGCGGCTGCCGTAGGTGACGCGGTGCGTGGCGCGCTCCTTGCCGGCCTCGTCGAGGATCAGCACCGCCATGTTGCGGCCCATGACGACGAGCTGGCCGTCCGAGTTGCGCACCACGTTGCGGTTGCGGATCTGCACGGTGCCCTCGTAGGAGGCTTCCAGGAACGACTGGTCGACGACCTGCGCCGTGCCGCCCATGTGGAAGGTGCGCATGGTGAGCTGGGTGCCCGGCTCGCCGATCGACTGCGCCGCGATGACGCCCACGGCCTCGCCGATGTTGACCGGCGTGCCGCGCGCCAGATCGCGCCCGTAGCAGACCGCGCAGACGCCAACCCTGACCTCGCAGGTCAGCGCCGAGCGGATACGCACCGACTGGATGCCGGCCTTCTCGATCAGGTCCACGTCGCGCTCGTCGATCAGCTTGCCGCCCTTGACGAGCACATCGCCCGACAGCGGATGGTTGATGTCCTCCAGCGCCGTGCGGCCGAGGATGCGCTGGCCGAGCGAGGCGACGACCTGGCCGGCGTCGACGATCGGCTGCATGGTGAGGCCCTTGTCCGTGCCGCAGTCGGTCGCGTTGACGATGCAGTCCTGCGCCACGTCGACGAGACGGCGGGTCAGGTAGCCCGAGTTCGCCGTCTTGAGCGCCGTGTCGGCCAGGCCCTTGCGGGCGCCGTGCGTGGAGTTGAAGTACTCCAGAACGGTGAGGCCTTCCTTGAAGTTCGAGATGATCGGCGTCTCGATGATCTCGCCGGAGGGCTTCGCCATCAGGCCGCGCATGCCGGCGAGCTGGCGCATCTGGGTCGGCGAGCCGCGGGCGCCCGAATGGCTCATCATGTAGATCGAGTTCATCGGCTTCTGGCGGCCGTTCGGATCGAACTCGACCGCCTTGATGCGGCCCATCATCTCGTCGGCGACCTTCTCCGAGCACTTCGCCCAGGCGTCGACCACCTTGTTGTACTTCTCGCCCTGGGTGATCAGGCCGTCATTGTACTGCTGCTCGTACTCCTTGGCCAAAGCCTCGGTGTCGGCCACCAGCTTGTGCTTGGTGTCCGGGATCAGCATGTCGTCCTTGCCGAAGGAGATGCCCGCCTTGCACGCATGGGCGAAGCCCAGCGACATGATGCGGTCGCAGAAGATCACCGTCTCCTTCTGGCCGCAGTGGCGGTAGACGGTGTCGATCATCTTGGAGATGTTCTTCTTGGTCATCTCCTGGTTGGCGATCTCGAACGGCACGTTGACGTTCTTCGGCAGAAGCTCGCCGATGATCATGCGGCCGGGCGTGGTGTCGTAGATTTTCGACACCACGTTGCCGTCCTTGTCGACGGTCCTGAAGCGGCCCTTGATCTTGGCGTGCAGCGTCACGGCCTTGGATTCCAGCGCATGCTGCAACTCGCCCATGTCGGCGAAGGCCATGCCCTCGCCCGGCTCGTTCTGGTTGACGATCGACAGATAGTAGAGGCCGAGCACCATGTCCTGCGAGGGCACGATGATCGGAGCGCCCGACGCCGGATGCAGGATGTTGTTGGTCGACATCATCAGCACGCGCGCCTCGAGCTGCGCCTCCAGCGACAGCGGCACATGCACCGCCATATGGTCGCCGTCGAAGTCGGCGTTGAAGGCCGTGCAGACCAGAGGGTG
>JAFKJW010000151.1:7764-20086 GCA_017305925.1 Hyphomicrobiales bacterium
TGAGGAGCGGCTCGAACGCCTGGATGCCGAGGCGGTGCAGCGTCGGCGCGCGGTTGAGCAGCACCGGATGCTCGCGGATCACCTCGTCGAGGATATCCCAGACTTCCGGCTTCTCCTTCTCGACCAGTTTCTTGGCCTGCTTGACGGTGGACGAAAAGCCCTTGGCGTCGAGACGGGCGTAGATGAACGGCTTGAACAGCTCCAGCGCCATCTTCTTCGGCAGGCCGCACTGATGCAGCTTCAGCTCCGGTCCGGTCACGATGACCGAGCGGCCCGAATAGTCGACGCGCTTGCCGAGCAGGTTCTGGCGGAACCGGCCCTGCTTGCCCTTCAGCATGTCCGACAGCGACTTCAGCGGGCGCTTGTTGGCGCCGGTGATGACGCGGCCGCGGCGGCCGTTGTCGAACAGCGCGTCGACGGCCTCCTGGAGCATGCGCATCTCGTTGCGGATGATGATGCCGGGCGCACGCAGCTCCTTCAGCCGCTTCAGGCGGTTGTTGCGGTTGATGACGCGGCGGTAGAGGTCGTTGAGATCCGACGTGGCGAAGCGGCCGCCGTCCAGCGGCACCAGCGGACGCAGATCCGGCGGGATGACCGGAACGACGTTGAGGATCATCCATTCCGGGCGATTGCCGGATTCCATGAAGTTCTCGACGACCTTGAGGCGCTTCAAGAGCTTCTTCTGCTTCAGCTCGGAGGTGGTGGAGGCGAGATCCGAACGCAGCTCGCCCGCGATCTTCTCCAGCTCCATGCCGGCCAGCAGCTCCTGGATCGCCTCGGCGCCGATCTTGGCGGTGAAGGCATCCTCGCCGTAATTGTCGACCGCCAGCATGTACTCCTCCTCGGAGAGGAGCTGGTGCTGCTTGAGGTCGGTCAGGCCGTTCTCCATGACGATGTAGTTCTCGAAATAGAGAACCCGCTCGATGTCCTTCAGCGTCATGTCGAGCAGCGTGCCGATGCGGCTGGGCAGCGACTTCAGGAACCAGATGTGGGCGACGGGCGCGGCGAGCTCGATATGGCCCATGCGCTCGCGGCGGACGCGCGACAGCGTGACCTCGACGCCGCACTTCTCGCAGATGACGCCCTTGTACTTCATGCGCTTGTACTTGCCGCACAGGCACTCGTAGTCCTTGATCGGCCCGAAGATGCGCGCGCAGAACAGGCCGTCGCGCTCCGGCTTGAAGGTACGGTAGTTGATCGTCTCCGGCTTCTTGATCTCGCCGAAGGACCAGGACAGGATCTTCTCCGGGCTGGCCAGCGAGATGCGGATCGAATCGAACACCTGCGCAGGCGCCTGGTTGTTGAAGAGATTCATGACCTCTTGGTTCATGCCATTCTCCTTGTGGGGTCCTCGAAAACCCCTTTGCATTTCGGTTGCGGGCCCTGGCCCGCGAGGAATTCAGGCGGCCGCGGGAAAGCCCGCGGCCGCGTGTCGCCTTACTCGGCCGCGTCGGGCAGCCGCCGCGGCTGCTCGTCGACCTTGGTGTTCTCCAGCTCGACATTGAGGCCGAGCGAGCGCATCTCCTTGACGAGCACGTTGAAGCTCTCGGGAATGCCCGCCTCGAACGTGTCGTCGCCGCGCACGATCGCCTCGTAGACCTTGGTGCGGCCGGCCACGTCGTCCGACTTCACCGTCAGCATCTCCTGGAGCGTGTAGGCGGCGCCGTAGGCTTCCAGCGCCCAGACCTCCATCTCGCCGAAGCGCTGGCCGCCGAACTGCGCCTTGCCGCCCAGCGGCTGCTGGGTGACGAGGCTGTACGGACCGATCGAGCGCGCGTGGATCTTGTCGTCCACCAGGTGATGGAGCTTGAGCATATATATGTAGCCCATCGTCACTTTGCGATCGAACGGCTCGCCGGTGCGGCCGTCATAGAGCGTCGACTGGCCGCTGGAGTGAAGGCCGGCCAGTTCGAGCATCTCGTTGATGTTGGCCTCGTGCGCGCCGTCGAAGACGGGCGTGGCGATCGACACGCCGCGCCTCATCTGCTCGCCGAGCCGCACGATCGACTCATCGTCATACTCGCGCACCGGCTCGTTGCGGTCGTTGGCCGGGATGATCTGCTCGATCGTCTTGCGCAGCGGCTTGATGTCGCCGCTGCCCTTGTAGGCCTCGATCAGATCGCCGATCTTCCTGCCCATTCCGGCGCAGGCCCAGCCCAGATGCGTCTCCAGGATCTGGCCGACATTCATGCGGCTCGGCACGCCGAGCGGGTTGAGCACGATGTCGGCATGCGTCCCGTCCTCCAGGAACGGCATGTCCTCGACCGGAACGATGCGGCTCACCACGCCCTTGTTGCCGTGGCGGCCGGCCATCTTGTCGCCGGGCTGCATCTTGCGCTTCACCGCGACGAAGACCTTGACCATCTTCATGACGCCCGGAGGCATCTCGTCGCCGCGCTGCACCTTCTCGACCTTGTCCATGAAGCGCTGCTCCAGCGCCTTCTTGGATTCGTCGTACTGGCCGCGGAGCGCCTCCAGCTCGCGCTGGGCGGTCTCGTCCTCGACGGCGAACTGCCACCACTGCGAACGCGGATAGTCGGCCAGCAGTTCCCCGGTAAGCCCGGTGCCCTTCTTGAAGCCCTTCGGCCCCTGGATGGCCTCCTTGCCGACCAGCATGCCGTTGAGGCGGCTGTAGACGTTGCGGTCGAGGATCGCCTGCTCGTCGTCGCGGTCCTTGGCGAGCCGCTCGATCTCCTCGCGCTCGATCGCCATGGCGCGCTCGTCCTTCTCCACGCCGTGGCGGTTGAAGACGCGCACTTCCACGACCGTGCCGAAGGTGCCCGGAGGCATGCGCATGGAGGTGTCGCGCACGTCGGACGCCTTCTCGCCGAAGATGGCGCGCAGCAGCTTCTCCTCCGGCGTCATCGGGCTCTCGCCCTTCGGCGTGATCTTGCCGACCAGGATGTCGCCCGGCTGGACCTCGGCACCGATATAGACGATGCCGGCCTCGTCGAGGTTCTTCAGCGCCTCTTCCGAGACGTTCGGGATGTCGCGCGTGATCTCCTCAGGCCCCAGCTTGGTGTCGCGGGCCATCACCTCGAACTCCTCGATATGGATCGAGGTGAACACGTCGTCGGCGACGATGCGCTCGGACAGCAGGATGGAGTCCTCGTAGTTGTAGCCGTTCCACGGCATGAACGCGACGAGCACGTTGCGGCCGAGCGCCAGGTCGCCGAGATCGGTCGAAGGACCGTCGGCGATGATGTCGCCCTTGTTCACATGGTCGCCCATCTTTACCAGCGGACGCTGGTTGATGCAGGTCGACTGGTTCGAGCGCTGGAACTTCATCAGCCGGTAGATGTCGACGCCCGACTTGCCGGGATCGAGATCTTCCGTCGCGCGGATGACGATACGGGTCGCGTCCACCTGGTCGACGATGCCGCCGCGGCGCGCGCCGATGGCGGCACCCGAATCGCGGGCGACGATCGGCTCCATGCCGGTGCCGACGAACGGCGCCTCGGCACGCACCAGCGGCACGGCCTGGCGTTGCATGTTGGAGCCCATCAGCGCGCGGTTGGCGTCGTCGTTCTCGAGGAACGGGATCAGCGCCGCGGCGACGGACACCATCTGCTTGGGCGACACGTCCATCAGGTCGACGTTCTCGCGCGGCGCCATCATCACCTCGCCGGCGTTGCGGCAGATGACGAACTCGTCGACGAAGCGGCCATCCTTGTCGAGCTCGGCATTGGCCTGCGCGACATGGTGCTTGGCTTCCTCCATCGCCGAAAGATAGACGACCTCGTCGGTCAGCCTGCCGTCGACGATCTTCCGATACGGGCTCTCGATGAAGCCGTATTTGTTGACGCGCGCGAAGGTGGCGAGGCTGTTGATCAGGCCGATGTTCGGGCCTTCCGGCGTCTCGATCGGGCAGATGCGGCCGTAATGCGTCGGATGCACGTCGCGCACCTCGAAGCCGGCGCGCTCACGGGGCAGGCCGCCCGGCCCGAGCGCCGACAGGCGGCGCTTGTGGGTGATCTCGGAGAGCGGATTGGTCTGGTCCATGAACTGCGAGAGCTGCGAGGAGCCGAAGAACTCGCGCACGGCGGCGGCGGCCGGCTTGGCGTTGATCAGATCCTGCGGCATCACCGTGTCGATCTCGATCGAGCTCATGCGCTCCTTGATCGCGCGTTCCATGCGCAGCAGGCCGACGCGGTACTGGTTCTCCATCAGCTCGCCGACCGAACGCACGCGGCGGTTGCCGAGATTGTCGATGTCGTCGATCTCGCCCTTGCCGTCGCGCAGCTCGACCAGCGTCTTCACGACTGCGAGGATGTCCTCCTTGCGCAGCACGCGCACGGTGTCCGGGCAGTCGAGCTCGAGGCGCATGTTCATCTTGACGCGGCCGACGGCCGACAGGTCGTAGCGCTCGCTGTCGAAGAACAGCGAGTTGAACATCGCCTCCGCCGTGTCCAGCGTCGGCGGCTCGCCCGGACGCATCACCCGGTAGATGTCGAACAGCGCGTCCTGCCGGCCCTCGTTCTTGTCGACGGCCAGCGTGTTGCGGATATAGGCGCCGACATTGACGTGGTCGATGTCGAGGATCTGGATCTCCTCCTCGCCCGTCGACAGCAGGACCTTCAGCGTCTTCTCGTCGAGCTCGTCGCCGGCCTCGAGATAGATCTCGCCGGTCTGATAGTTGACGATGTCTTCCGCCAGATACGAGCCGAACAGGTCGTCCTCGGTCGCCTTGATCGCCTTCAGCCCCTTGTCGGCGAGCTGCTTGGCCTGACGCGCGGTGATCTTCTTGCCCTGCTCCACGACCACCTCGCCGGTGTCGGCGTCGACCAGGTCGTTGACGGCCTTCATGCCGCGGAAGCGTTCGACCGAGAACGGAATGCGCCAGTGGTCGCCGGACTTCCTGTAGGTGATCTTCTCGTAGAAGGTCGACAGGATTTCCTCGCCGTCCATGCCGAGCGCCATCAGGAGGCTCGTCACGGGGATCTTGCGGCGGCGGTCGATGCGGGCGTGCACGACGTCCTTGGAATCGAACTCGATGTCGAGCCAGGAGCCGCGATAGGGGATGACGCGCGCGGCGAACAGCAGCTTGCCGGACGAATGCGACTTGCCCTTGTCGTGATCGAAGAAGACGCCCGGCGAACGGTGCATCTGGGAGACGATGACGCGCTCCGTGCCGTTGACGATGAAGGTGCCGTTCATCGTCATCAGCGGCATGTCGCCCATATAGACGTCCTGCTCCTTGATGTCCTTGATCGACTTGGCCTGGGTGTCCTCGTCGATATCGAACACGATGAGACGCAGCGTCACCTTCAGCGGCGCGGCGAAAGTCAGGTCGCGCTGGCGGCACTCGTCCACGTCGAACTTCGGCGCCTCGAACTCGTACTTGACGAATTCGAGCATCGAGGAACCGGAGAAATCGGAAATCGGGAAAACGGACTTGAAAACGGCCTGCAATCCCTCGTCGGGACGGCCGCCCTTGGGCTCGTCCACCATGAGGAACTGGTCGTAGGATGCCTTCTGCACCTCGATCAGGTTCGGCATTTCGGCGACTTCGGGGATCTTTCCGAAGAACTTGCGTACGCGCCTGCGGCCGTTGAAAGTCTGGGTCTGGGCCATCGTCGCTCCTTGGCTACCTGCTTGGGGCGCTCCCGCCGGAACGCCTTGCATTGATCGACCGCGCTGCGGTCCTCGTCGTCGGTTCTGCCGCCCTGGCCCATGCGCCCGGCCAAAACAGCTGAAAACCCGTTTCCTGAGCGCCGCTCCCGGCGCTCAGGAAAGAGGTTTTCCGTCACTCCCCCAAAGGGCGCCCTGCCTCGGCAGGACAGGCCGGGCGACGATCCCTCGGGCCATGAGCCCGATCGACCGCCACCCGGCCGGAACCCGAATTACTTCAGCTCGACCTTGGCGCCGGCCTTCTCGAGCTGCTCCTTGATCTTCTCGGCGTCGGCCTTGGCCGCCGCTTCCTTGACCGTCTTCGGAGCGCCCTCGACCAGATCCTTGGCTTCCTTCAGGCCGAGGCCGGTGATGGCGCGCACTTCCTTGATGACCTCGATCTTCTTGTCGCCGGCCGCGGTCAGCACGACGTCGAACTCGGTCTTCTCCTCGACCGGAGCGGCGGCAGCGGCGGCACCACCGCCAGCGGCAGCGACAGCCACCGGAGCGGCGGCGGAAACGCCCCACTTCTCTTCCAGCAGTTTCGAAAGCTCTGCCGCTTCCAGAACGGTCAGCGCCGACAGGTCTTCAACGATCTTCGACAGATCAGCCATTTTCTTTATCCTTCAATGGGTTCGAACAAGTAGTGATAGCGAGGAACGGCCTCACGCCGCCTCGTCCTTCCGGGCATAGGCGCCGAACACGCGGGCAAGCTGCGCTGCCGGCGCGTTGACGACCTGGGCGATCCGGGTTGCCGGCGTGGCGATCATGCCAACCAGCCTGGCGCGCAGCTCGTCCAGCGACGGAAGCGTGGCGAGAGCCTTCACACCGTCGGCATTGAGAGCGGTAGCGCCCATCGCGCCGCCGAGAATGACGCGCTTGTCATTCCCCTTGGCGAACTCGGACGCAACCTTCGGCGCCGTAACCGGATCCTCCGAATAGGCGATCAGCGTCTGTCCCTTGAACAGATCGATGATCTCCGCGGAGTCCGTGCCCTGAAGAGCGATCTTGGCGAGGCGGTTCTTCGCGACTTTGACGGTGCCGCCGGCAGCCCGCATCTTCGTACGAAGATCGTTCATCTGCGCGACGGTGATACCGGCATAGTGGGCCACGACGACTGAGCCGGCGCTCTTGAAAGCGTCGTTCAGATCCGTGACGAGCTCGCGTTTTTCCGCTCTATCCACAGCCTATCTCCAGTTGACCTCCGCCTTGCGGGACGGAGATCGGTTGCCTTTTGCCGCCGGGTCTTCCAGTCACGGATCGCCCGAACGACGCTCGAGGATCCTGTCCCCTTTCGTTGCCGCCGGCGATCTGCACCGGAGGCAAAGGCAAAAGGCGCACACGGTTCGAACCCTTCATCGGGACGCAGAGGTCCCTTTGTCCGGTCTTCACCCGTCTCATGCAGGCCGTTGGGATTAAGGCCCCGCCGGGGCGCGGCCGCCTGCAATCTCGGACAGGATTTTCCGGAACCGTCTCCGGTCCGGAACCCCGCTCCCCGGCGAGCCGGGAAGCGGAATTTCACGACGGGCTCGGCAAGTTCTTGCCTAAGCCCGCAAGGCGCGCCCGCACTCCGCGGCGCGCGCCGGAATGCTTACGGCGCTGCCGTCAGGCTGGACGGGTCGAGCTTCAGGCCCGGTCCCATGGTCGTGGTCAGCGACACCTTCTTGACGTAGTTGCCCTTGGCGCCCGTCGGCTTGGCCTTGGTCACGGCATCGGTGAAGGCGCGCACGTTCTCGGCGATCGCATTGGCATCGAAGGACACCTTGCCGACGCCGGCATGCACGATGCCCGCCTTTTCCACGCGGAACTCCACCGCGCCGCCCTTCGAGGCCTTGACCGCGGCCGCGACATCCATCGTCACGGTGCCGACCTTCGGGTTCGGCATCATGCCGCGAGGGCCGAGCACCTTGCCGAGCCGGCCGACCAGCGCCATCATGTCCGGCGTGGCGATGCAGCGGTCGAAGTCGATCGTGCCGCCCTGGACGGTCGTCACGAGGTCCTCGGCGCCGACGATGTCGGCTCCGGCTGCCTTGGCCTCGTCGGCCTTGGCGCCGCGTGCGAAGACGGCGACGCGCACGTCGCGGCCCGTGCCGTTCGGCAGGTTCACCACGCCGCGCACCATCTGGTCGGCATGGCGCGGGTCGACGCCGAGATTCATCGCCACCTCGAAGGTCTCGTCGAACTTCGCGGTCGCCCGCGCCTTCAAGAGCGCCACCGCCTCGTCGAGCGAATAGGCCTTGTTGCGGTCGATGCCCTCGCGGGACTTGGCTACACGCTTTGCAACTTTAGCCATGGTCTCAGCCCACCACTTCCAGGCCCATCGAGCGGGCGGAGCCTTCGACCATGCGCATCGCTGCGTCCACGTCGTTGGCGTTGAGGTCCTTCATCTTCTTCTCGGCGATCTCGCGCACCTTCTCGCGGTCGATCGTGCCGGCCTTCACCTTGCCCGGCTCCTTGGAGCCCGACTTCAGGTTCGCGGCCTTCTTCAGGAAGAAGCTCACCGGAGGCGTCTTCATCACGAAGGTGAACGACTTGTCCTGGTAATAGGTGATCACGACCGGAATCGGCGATCCCTTCTCCATTTCCTGCGTCTGGGCGTTGAACGCCTTGCAGAATTCCATGATGTTGATGCCGCGCTGACCAAGCGCAGGACCGATCGGGGGCGACGGAGTCGCTGAGCCCGCGGCAACCTGCAGCTTGAGCTGGCCTGCAATCTTCTTAGCCATCTCTTGCCTGCCTTCTTCTCGTGCCGGCTCCCCTCATGCGGGAGACGCCGGCGGTTGCAGTCCGGTGGTGCGGTTCCGGCGGCCGGCTAAGCCGCCCTCGCCTCCCACCACTTTCACGGCCAGGGCGCCGCGCGCCCCCGCCGTCCGCCCCGATCGCTCGGGCCGTCCCGGTCAGCCCTTCTCGACCTGACCGAACTCCAGATCGACGGGCACCGCGCGCCCGAAGATCGAAACCTCCACCTTGAGGCGCGCACGCTCCTCGTCCACTTCCTGGACGAAGCCGTTGAAGGTGGCGAACGGACCGTCCGAGACGCGAACCTGCTCGCCCACCTCGAAGGTGATGGACGGCTTCGGCCGCTCCACGCCCTCCTGCACCTGGTTGAGGATGCGCTGCGCCTCGGCCTCGGTGATCGGCACCGGCTTGGCCTTGTCGCCGCCCAGGAAGCCGGTGACGCGCGGCGTGTTCTTGACCAGCGAGAAGATCTCGTCCGTCAGGTTGGCCTTGAGCAGCACATAACCCGGAAAAAACTTGCGCTCCGCATCCACCTTCTTGCCGCGGCGGATCTCCACGACCTTCTCGGTCGGCACCACGATCTGCTCGATCTGGCCGCTCAACCCTTTCTGTTTCGCTTTGTTTTCAATATCTTCCGCGACCTTCTTCTCAAAATTGGAATAGGCGTGGACGATATACCACCGGGCGGTCATCTCGATCTTGTCTCCGTAAGAGCCGTATTAACGCCCGATGCCGAGAATAAGCTCGACGCCAAGCGCCATGAGCTGGTCGGCAGCAAAGAAGAACACCACCGCGAGCGCGGCGAACGCCAGAACCATCACGGTCGAAATCATCGTCTCGCGGCGGGAGGGCCAGGTCACTTTCGCGGTTTCCTGCCGCACCTGCTGCAGGAACGTGAAAGGATTCAAGGTCTTTGTCGCCATCTGCCGCTCTGTCTCGCGAGGACCGTTCGATCCGGCCTTCTGTATACACAGGGCTTGCGCCCGCTTTCCGCACGCCCGCTACATCGCTTTCCGCATCATTAAGATGCTTCCGCCATGCCATTTGGGCGCGTCAAGCCGATCCCTCAGCTCCACGCGCCGCGCGTCCGTCGCGCCTACATAAGACCGATTCCCCTGCGAGGCAAGGGCAAAGACGGCTCTTATGCAAAACGCACCGGTCCCGGAACCATCCAATCGTTCCGTCGACGGCTGCCTGCAGATCATTTCATAGCCCGGCCGCGATGGCAGGGGCAGCAGGGCTCGAACCCGCGACCTGCGGTTTTGGAGACCGCCGCTCTACCAACTGAGCTATACCCCTGCATGCACCTTTCGGCACAGCAGCGCGCTTCCTAAGGGGTCGCGAACCATCTGTAAAGAGACGAATGCGCGCGGGGCCCCATGATCGCCCGTCAGGAGAGCCGGGCCGCGGTGGCGGCCGCAGGTTGACGCGGGACGGCCGCTTCCTGTTAATGCAGCCCCGGCCCGAAAGAGTGTTCGATGAAGATCGCCACCTGGAACATCAACGGCGTGCGCGCCCGTATCGGCAACCTTCTGCACTGGCTGCAGGAAAGCGCACCCGACATCGTCTGCCTGCAGGAGATCAAGACGATGGACGAGCAGTTCCCGCGCCTGGAGATCGAGGCGCTGGGCTACCATGTCGAGACGCACGGGCAGAAAAGCTTCAACGGCGTGGCCATCCTGTCGAAGCTGAGGTTCGACGAGGTGAATTTTGGGCTGCCCGGCGAAGGCGAGGACGACCATGCCCGCTTCATGGAGGGTGTCTTCTCCACCGACCGGGGCGCGCTGCGCGTCGTCTCGCTCTACCTGCCGAACGGCAACCCGATCACCGAGGAGCGCAAGTTCGGCTACAAGCTGAGATGGATGGAACGGCTGGAGCGCTGGGCCGGGGAGCGGCTGGCGCTCGAGGAGCCGCTGGTGCTCGCCGGCGACTACAATGTCATTCCGGAGCCGGCGGACGCCAAGAATCCCGAGCAATGGGTGAACGATGCGCTGTTCCAGCCGGTGACGCGGCAGGCGTTCCGGCGGCTCTGCGCGCTTGGTTTCACCGACGCCGTCCGCAACGTCACCCATTCCGCGGACGCCTATACCTTCTGGGACTACCAGGCCGGCGCCTGGCAGAAGAACAACGGCATCCGCATCGATCACGTGCTGCTCTCGCCCGAGGCGGCCAACCGCCTGACCTCCGCCTCCATCGAAAAACACGTGCGGGCCTGGGAGAAGCCGTCCGACCACGTGCCGGTCGCCGTCGAGCTCGATCTGTCGGCGGCATAGCCGGCAGGTTCACGAACCACGGGGGTCAATGCGTCGACGGGACGACCGGCAGAAAAGCCTTCCCTAAAAGGTCGAACCGCATGAGCGGCCGTCCCGGCTTGCGTTCGGCCACGACACGGAAACCGGCCTTGTCGAACACGCTCTTCGATCCGACGAAGAGCCCGATGGAGCGCGAATCGCGCGACAGCGTCATCGGACACGCCTCGACGAGGCGTGCGCCCCTTGCCCGCGCGTGGTCGAGACCAGCGGCCACCATCCTGTGGGTCAGCCCCTGCCGGCGCGCCGACGGCCGCAGGAAGAAGCAGGAGATCGCCCAGACGCCGGGATCGCGCGCATCGGTGGCGTCGACCGGCGCCGAGCAGCGTCCGGCATTGTTCCATTCCGGAACGTCGGCGCGCGGGCCGATCTGCATCCAGCCCACGGCCATCCCCTGCACGAAGGCGAGCAGGCCGGGCGGCGGTCCGGCCTCTATCCGGGCGCGCATGATTTCCTTGCGGCCTTCGCCCGGGGTGCCCTGGCGAACCTTCGGCCGCAGCCTGAAATGCGTGCACCAGCAGCCGTAGCAGGCCCCCTGCTTGCCGAAGAGCTTCTCGAAGTCCGGCCATAGATCCGGCGTCAAGGGCACGATTTCTGTGCTCAACGCACCGTCCTCCAATGCATCCCATAAGCTCGCGCCCATGCGCCCCCCCTTGTGCGGGGGCGGCCACTGGCATAGCATTCCTTTTGTTCTTATTATGTTCTCAAAGATGGCATCCGCTGTCAACGCTTCGACGCAGGGTTTTTGCCGTGACTGCCTGGCGCGCCAAGGCGGCGGCCAGCCGCGTTGCGAGCGCTGCGGCAGCCCGCGCCTGGTCCGCCATGACGAGCTCTACGACCTGTCGATCGCGCATATCGATTGCGACGCCTTCTACGCGGCGATCGAGAAGCGCGACCGGCCCGAGCTGCGCGACCGGCCGCTGATCGTCGGCGGCGGCAAGCGCGGCGTGGTCGCGACCGCCTGCTACATCGCCCGCATCAGGGGCGTGCGCTCCGCCATGCCGATGTTCAAGGCGCTGGAGGCCTGCCCGGATGCCGTCGTCGTCAAGCCGGACATGGAGAAATATGTCGGCGTCGGCCGCCAGGTGCGCGCCATGATGCAGGCGCTGACCCCGCTGGTCGAGCCGGTGTCCATCGACGAGGCGTTCCTCGACCTTTCCGGCACGCAGCGCCTGCACGGCATGCCTCCGGCCCTGGTGCTCGCGCGCTTCGCGAAGGATGTCGAGAACGCGATCGGCATCTCCGTGTCCGCCGGCCTGTCCTATTGCAAGTTCCTCGCCAAGGTCGCGTCGGACTTCCGCAAGCCGCGCGGCTTTTCGGTGATCGGCCGGGCCGAGGCCGTGTCGTTCCTGGCCGACCAGCCCGTCACGTTGATCTGGGGCGTCGGAAGGGCCTTCGCCGCCGTGCTGGAACGCGACGGCATCCGCACCATCGCCCAGCTCCAGAAGCTGGATCGCGGCGAACTCCTGCGGCGTTACGGCACGATGGGCGACCGGCTCCACCGCCTGTCACGCGGCGAGGACGACCGCTCGGTGCATCCCGACCGCGACGCCAAGAGCGTTTCGGCCGAAACGACCTTCGACCAGGACCTGGCCTCGTCCGCGGACCTCGTGCCGGTGCTGCGGGCGCTGTCGGAAAAGGTTTCCGGCCGCCTGAAGCGCTCC
>JAFKJW010000152.1 GCA_017305925.1 Hyphomicrobiales bacterium
TGGCGAGCTCGAACAGGCGCAAGGCCGCCTCCGGGCTCGCCAGGCCGGCCCAGGCCATCTCGCGGCCGCGCGGCTTCGGAAAGAGTTTCATCACGGCGGCGGTGATCACGCCGAGCGTCCCCTCCGCGCCGACGAAGAGGTTCTTGAGATCGTAGCCGGTGTTGTCCTTCTTGAGCTTGCGCAGGTCGTCCAGCACCTCGCCGGTGGGCAGCACCACCTCCACGCCGAGGCACAACTCACGCGCATTGCCATAGGCCAGCACGCCCGTGCCGCCGGCGTTGGAAGAAAGATTGCCGCCGATCTCGCAGCTTCCCTGCGAGGCGAGCGACAGGGGAAAGAGCCGATCGGCATCCTCGGCCGCCTTCTGGAGATTCTGGAGGATCACGCCGGCCTCGGCCGTCACCGTGTTGGAGGCCGGGTCGATCTCGCGGATGGCGTTCAGGCGCGAAAGCGACAGGACGACCTCGCCGTGCCCGCGGCGCGGCATCTGCCCGCCGACCAGCCCGGTATTGCCGCCCTGCGGCACGATCGGCGTGCCCGTCTCGGTGGCCAGCCGCATGATCCGGGCGATCTCGTCGACGCCGCCGGGACGCAGCACCATGGCGGCGGGCGCCGCCCACAGGTCGCGCGGCTCGGTCGTGTAGGCCAGCGTCTCGGCACTGCCGCGCAGCGCGTGACGGTCGCCGACAATGGCGGCGAAGCGGTCGAGCACCGCCGGGTCAAGGGAAGGCAGAGGGTCGGTCATCGCGGCATCCGGGACTGGTCATGCACCTTGGGCGAGGCCGGCGTCGCGCGGCGCGGCGGCGCGGGCAAGCCGGTCGTTGATCGCCTCGCCCAGCCCCTCGGCGGGAATAGGCTCCACGGCGATCGCCGGCACGCCGGGCAGGTCCAGCGCGTTCATCATCGCGAAGAGATTGCGCGCCGCCTCGCCGAGATCGCCGGCGGGCGAGAGGTTTTCCATGCGCGCCGCGCCTTCCGCGCCGGGAATGCGGCGCGGCCCGAACGCCAGAAGCGCCTCGCCGGGAACGACATCCGACGCATGCAGCCGGACGGCCGCGCGCGGCGCGTAATGCGAGGCCATCATGCCAGGCGCGGCGATCGCGCCATGGGTCCCGCGATGCAGCGGCCGCCCCAAGACCCGCTCGATGTCAGGCGCGGCGATGCCGCCGGGCCTGAGCAGGACAGCCTCGCCGTCATTCACCTTCACGATCGTGGATTCCACGCCGACGAGCGTCCGGCCGCCGTCCACGATCAGCGGAATGCGGCTGCCGAGATCGGCCATGACGGCGGCCGCGCTGGTGGGGCTGATGCGGCCGGAGGAATTGGCGCTGGGCGCGGCGAGCGGCCCCCCGAACGCCGCGATCAGGTCGCGCGCAAACCCGCGCGGGACACGCAGCGCGACGGTGGGCAGGCCGGCGGTGACGAGGGGATGGACGCCGGCCGGCTCGCGAAGCGGCAGGACAAGCGTGAGAGGTCCAGGCCAGAACGCCTCGGCCAGCCGCAACGAGACGGGATCGAAGGACGCCAGGGATTGCGCCATGTCGAGCGAGGCCACATGCGCGATCAGCGGGTTGAAGCGCGGCCTTCGCTTGGTCTCGAATATCCGGACGACCGCCTCTCCGTTGGCGGCGTCGGCCGCCAGCCCATAGACTGTCTCGGTGGGCAGGGCGACCACCTCGCCCGCCCGCAGCGTCGCGAGCGCGCGCGAAAGCGCCTGGTCTTCCGGGAAGATCTCGGCCATCGCAACCCCTTTTCCGTCCTACCGCGTATCCCTCCGCGGCGCCCTGCACAAGCAGGCATAAATCGTTTCAATCGCGATGACGTCTTAAACCGGACTTAAACACCCTGCGTGCTAGACCTGCCGGATTGAGCCCTTGGGATGGTTCGACAGTGATGCGTTTTGTAGCCGCGGCCGCGTTCCTGGCCTCCATGTCGTGCAGTGCACAGGCGTCGTCCTTCGTCATTGTCGAGGACACGGCGCCTGAGGCTGCTCCGTCCATCGAGGTCGTCGGCAGCGACGCCGTGGAGTCCTCCTCGATTCTTGCCCTCGGTCCGCCGTCCGAGCCCGAAAAGACGGTCGAGGTCGCCAGAGTGGAAGAGACACCGCCGCCCCGGACCACCTATTTCAACAGCATGCCGTTCGTGATCCGGGCCGGCATCGAAGGCGATCCCTTCGCCCGCGCTTCCGCCTCCGCCGCGGCGGTGCCGGCCGTTGCGAAGCAGAAGGTTTCTCTCCCATGGCCCTACAGCACCCTCGACGAGGGCGGGAGCAAAAATGAGAAGCAGGCGGAGCCCAAATCCGACCCGCAGAATTCGCGCCGGAAACTTCGCTGAGCCGACCGCACCATTCCCTGCCGTTTCGCGGGATTGCCCCGCCGTCCTTCGCTCTGTAGCCTGACGTTCAGGTCGCCCTATTTCGGCCATGGCCGGACGACAGCGTGCGGCCGTGGCAAAAGGGGTAGTTCATCATGCATTCCTTCATCAGACTTGTCGCGGCCTCGGCTCTGCTGGCGGCCGCCGCCGGAACGGCGCAGGCCGATCAGCTTCTGGGCTCCTATGTGGCGCGCATCTCGGGCAAGGACCATCGCGCGAGCGACGGCTATCCGCTCGACACGGCGGCGCAGATGGTGCGCCAGGACCGGGCCAACTGGCACAAGTTCGGCCGCGGCGACGCCGAGGACGAGGACGACGTGTGGTTCACAACGACCGCTTCGCGTGTGCGGCTAGAAAGGATGCTCGGCCGTAGCGGCGCCATGAGCGCGTCGACCCGCAAGGCGATCGTCAGCGGCGATCCGGTGGTGGAAGTGACCGTCTACGCCAACAGCGTGAAGGTCCGCGTCATCGGCTATTGAGCGGCGAAGCAGCGCCTCAGCCCGCGATGCGCGAGAAATCCGCGACCCGATCCGTCGCGGCGCGGATGCGCGCGAGCAAAGCGAGGCGGTTGGCCCGCACCGCCTCGTCCTCATCATTCACGAGAACCTGTTCAAAGAATGAATCAACAGGTTCGCGCAACGCGCCAAGAGCGACCATCGCGGCGGAAAAATCTTCCTTCTCAATCGCTTGCGCAGCGCGGCTCCCGGCCTGATTCACCGCCTCATGCAATGCCCTCTCGGCCGGCTCCCTGAAAAGCGTCGGATCGACGGCATCGGCCACGCGCGTTCCCTTCTTCTCCTCGGCCGCCAGAATGTTCGCCGCGCGCTTCGTGCCGGCCAGGAGGTTCCTGCCGTCCTCAGTATCGAGCAGCTTTCCGAGTGCCTCGACGCGGCGGACGATCTGAAGGAGGTTACAGCTTCTCGGTGTTATGACTGCGTCAATGAGATCGTGACGCACACCGCTGTCGCGCAAATAGACCTTCAAGCGATCCTGAAGGAACGCACGCAGATCGTCGCTTATCGATGGATCGTGTTCATCTATCAGCGGCAGCCATGAAGGTGCATCGGCTTTTGCTTCCGCGATCAATGCGCGCGCACGCTGACCGAACACTCCACCTGCCGCGGCCGCCGAAAGGATCGCATTCAATTTCTCCGGCTTTGAGGGCGTTGCGCCGATCTGATGACGCAAGATCTGCACGTCGTTGAATGGATCGATGGAAAAGTTCAGTCGGTTTTCCAGGACGATTCGGATCACCCCCAGCGCGGCCCTTCGCAACGCGAACGGATCCTTGCTGCCCGTCGGCTTCTCGTCGATCACCCAGAAGCCGGCCAGCGTGTCCAGCTTGTCGGCCAGCGCCACGGCGACCGACACCGGATCGGACGGCACGCGGTCGGACGGTCCCTGCGGCTTCCAGTGCTCCTCGATCGCGGCGGCAACGGATGGATGCTCGCCTTGCAGGATGGCATATTTTCGGCCCATCGCGCCTTGCAGTTCCGGGAACTCGCCGACGACCTCCGTCTGGAGATCGGCCTTGGCGAGCACCGCAGCGCGGCGCGCCAGCGCCGGATCGGCACCGACGAGCGGCGCCAGTTCTTCCGCCAGACGGGCGATGCGCTGGACGCGCTCGCCCTGCGTGCCGAGCCTGGCGTGGAAGGTGACCCGCTGATGGTCGAGGCGCGCCATGCGCTGGTCGAGCGGCTTTTCGAGGTCGAGCCCGAATTTTTCGCCCGATGCCTTCAGCGAAGGCAGGTCCGGCAGGTCGGCCTGGTCCGTCTTCCAGAAATAGAGCGCGTCGGAGAGCCGGGCGCGCACCACCTTGCCGTTGCCGCGCACGATCTCCGCGCCGCCGTCGCTCGCCTCGATGTTGGCGGTGAGGATGAAGCGGTTCGACAGCGCGTCGTTCGAGGCTCGCTCCGCTCGCACCTCAGGATGAGGACCGTCGTGCAGGCCAAGGCCTCCCTCATCCCGAGATGCCGGCGAAGCCGGCCTCGACGGACGCACGACGAAGCACTTCTGGTTTGCCCTGATGGTCAGCCGGATCACCTCGGCGGGGATGTCGAGAAACTCCTTCTCGAACTCGCCCATCAGCACGACCGGCCATTCGACCAGCCCGGAGACCTCCTCCAGCAGCGCCTCGTCCTCGACCAGGTCAAGGCCGGCGGCAAACGCCAGGTTGCGGGCGTCCTGCCGGATGATCTCCTTGCGGCGCTCCGCGTCGAGCACCACCTTGGCGGCCTCCAGCTTCGCCGCATAGTCCTCGAAGCGCTTCACCGCGATGGCGCCCGGCGCGAGGAAACGGTGGCCCCAGGTGACGTTGCCGGACCGGATGCCGTCGATCTCGAAGTCGATCACCGCCGTATCGGCGCCCTCCGGGCCGAAGGTGCAGAGGATCGACTGCAAGGGCCGCACCCAGCGCAGCGCGTCGCCGCCGCGGCCCTCGACCCCGCCATAGCTTCGGCCCTTCGGCCCGGAGGCCGCGCCCCAGCGCATCGATTTCGGCCACGGGAAATTGCGGACGATCGAGGGGACGAGCTCGGCGACGATCTCCTCCGTCGTGCGGCCGGGCTTGACGACGTGGGCGACGTAGAAATCGCCCTTCTTCGGATCGGTATGGACATGCGCCTCGGAAATATCCGTCAGGCCCGCCGCCCGCAGAAAACCCTGGATCGCCTGTTCGGGCGCCTTGGTGCTCGGGCCCTTGCGCTCCTCGCGGACGTCCCTGGAGCGCGCGGTGAGGCCGCGTATATCGAGCGTCAGCCGGCGCGGCGTCCAGTATTCACGGCAGCCCTCGTAAGTCAGGCCCGCATCCACGAGACCGTCGGTAAGCATCTTGCGCAGATCGCCCGCTGCCTTGCGCTGCATGCGGGCGGGGATTTCCTCGGAACGAAGTTCGAGCAGAAGGTCAGGCATCAGCGTATTCCAGCCCGCATGCTGTTTTCCTGTTTGCGCGTCCTCGCGCCGAAGGTGCTGCGGGCGCGCGGCGTGGCCGGGATTTCTTCCGAGCGAAGTTCGAGCAGAAGGTCAGGCATTTATGCGGCCTCCCTCACGGGCCGGAAGCCGCCCGCCTCGGTCTGGAGAAAGGCTTCTCCGCAGGCCTTGGCGAGGTTGCGCACGCGCAGGATGTAGCTCTGGCGTTCCGTGACCGAGATGACGCCGCGCGCGTCGAGAAGGTTGAAGACGTGGCTGGCCTTGATGCACTGGTCATAGGCCGGCAGAACCATGCGGTAGGGCTCTCCTTCGGGGCGCTCCGCGCCTGCGGCCAGCAGCGCCCTGCATTCGGCCTCAGCGTCCTCGAAATGCTTCAGGAGCATCGCCGTATTGGCGAATTCGAAATTGTGCCGCGAATATTCCTGCTCGGCCTGGAGGAAAACCTCGCCATAGGTGACTTTGTCCTCGCCCTCGCGGCCGTTGAAATTGAGGTCGTAGACGTTGTCCACGCCCTGCACATACATGGCGAGCCGCTCCAGCCCGTAGGTCAGCTCGCCCGCCACCGGCGCGCATTCGATGCCGCAGACCTGCTGGAAATAGGTGAACTGCGAGACTTCCATGCCGTCGCACCAGCACTCCCAGCCGAGACCCCAGGCGCCGAGCGTCGGGCTCTCCCAGTCGTCCTCGACGAAGCGGATGTCGTGCAGCAGGGGATCGATGCCGATCGCTTCCAGCGAGCCGAGATAGAGCTCCTGGAGGTCCGGCGGATTCGGCTTCAGGATAACCTGGTATTGGTAATAGTGCTGGAGCCGGTTCGGGTTCTCGCCGTAGCGCCCGTCCTTCGGTCGCCGCGAGGGCTGCACATAGGCGGCGTTCCACGCCAGCGGCCCGAGCGCGCGCAGCGTGGTGGCCGGATGGAAAGTGCCGGCGCCCACCTCCATGTCGTAGGGCTGGAGGATGACGCAGCCGCGCTCGGCCCAATAGGCGTGCAGCGCCAGGATGAGCCCCTGGAAGGAACGGCTTGGATCGGAGTGGTTCGTTGAAGCCACGGGCGGCCCCGTACTGGAAGGCGGAAGGGAATGCGCGCTTCTCGTAGTGCGGCGGTCCGGACGGGTCAAGCGCGGCTTCCGCCGCAAGCAATTCCGCCCTCGCCTGCCCCGCCCTGCGTGCAAGCGTGGCGCCGGCGCAAGGCGGCCATTGAAAATTTCTTCCGCGCCGGCTAGATACGCTGCCAACATCCAGAGTTGGGCGGACGCCCGACGCCAACCTGCCTGTCCGGGCAAGGTGGCGCTCCCGCGAGGGAGGATGTGGCCGAACCGGCAACAAAACGGATCTCGCCACAGCGTCTGTCCCGCTCGGTGCAGCGAAGGACAGCAAGGCCGATGCCGATCAAGATACCCAACGATCTTCCCGCCCGCGCCACGCTGGAGGCCGAAGGCGTGATGGTGATGCGCGAGGCCGACGCCGTGCGCCAGGACATCCGGCCGCTCCATATCGCGCTCCTCAACCTCATGCCCAACAAGATCAAGACGGAGACGCAGATCGCCCGGCTGCTCGGCTCGACGCCGCTGCAACTGGAGCTCACGCTGGTCAAGATGACCAACCATGTGGCGCGCAACACGCCAAACGAGCACATTCTGTCCTTCTACCGCAACTGGGCCGACGTCCGGCAGGAGAAGTTCGACGGGCTGATCGTCACCGGCGCGCCGATCGAGACGATGCCGTTCGAGAAGGTGACCTACTGGGACGAGCTGAGGCGCATCTTCGACTGGTCGCAGACCCACGTGCACGCCTCCTTCAACATCTGCTGGGGGGCGCAGGCGGCCGTCCACCATTTCCACGGCATGCCCAAATACCAGCTTCCGGAAAAGGCGTTCGGCGTCTACCGCCACCGCAACCTCGCGCCGGCGTCGCCCTATCTGCGCGGCTTCTCCGACGATTTCTCGATCCCCGTCTCGCGCTGGACGGAGGTGCGGCGCGACGACATCCCGCAGGACAGCGGCATGAAGGTGCTGATGGAGGCGGACGATGTGGGCCTGTGCCTGCTCGACGACCCGGAACACCGGGCGCTGCACATGTTCAACCATGTCGAGTACGATTCGAACTCGCTCGCGGACGAATATTTCCGCGACCGGGCGGCGAACAAGCCGATCGCGATGCCCCGCAACTATTTTCCGAAGGACGATCCGACGCAGAAGCCCGACAATCGCTGGCGCAGCCACGCGCACCTTCTGTTCGGCAACTGGATCAACCAGCTCTACCAGACGACGCCTTTCGACATCGCCGAGATCGGCAAAGCGGAGCGCGCCGTGGCGGCCTGAAGGCCGCAGCCTGAAGCGCGCCGCGATCTTCCAGATCGCTCGGCGCTTCAGGTCTTGGATTTTCGCCTGTCGTTGTCCCGAAACCGGTTCCCGCTTTCGGGCGACATGCTCACGGGGCCGATCAATGCGCCTGCGGCAGGACCAGCTCCTCGCCCGGGAAAAGCCGGCTCGGGTTGCGCTGGAGCTTCGGGTTGACCTTGAGGATCTCCAGATAGCGGTGGCCGTCGCCGAGCACGTCGTCGGCGATCGACCACAGGGACTGGCCGGGCTGCACCGTATAGGCGGCGGGAACCACCGCCGCCGCGGTCGCCGTGGCCGGCTCCTCGCCCGCAGGCGCGGCGTCGGTGCGTTCCTCCCCCTGCACGGCTGCCGCCGGTTCGGTCGCGGCGGGCGCGGGAGGAGAGGAAGGCTCTTCCGCCGTCGCCTTCTCCACGACCGGCGGCAGGCCCTCCTTCAGCTTCTTCAGAACGCCGGCAAGCACGTCGGCATCGGGCTTGAGGTCGCGCGCATGCCTCCACTGGAACGTCGCCTCGAGCTTGCGGCCGACGCGCCAGTAGCCGTCCCCGAGGTGATCGTTGAGAACCGGGTCGTCCGGCCGCAGCGACACGGCGCGTTCGAGCTGGACCACGGCCTCGTCGAAGCGGTTCAGGCGGAAATAGGCCCAGCCCAGCGAATCGACGATGTAGCCGTCGCTCGGACGCAGGTCGACCGCCTTCTGGATCATGCCGAGGGCTTCTTCCAGGTTGCGGTTCATGTCGACCAGCGAATAGCCGAGATAGTTCAGCACCTGCGGCTGGTCGGGCGCCAGCTTCAGCGCCTCGCGGAAGCTGGGCTCGGCCTTGTCCCACTGCTTCAGCCGCTCATAGGCGATGCCGCGTTGATAGTAGACGTTCCAGTTGGCGGTCTGGGCGCCATCGGTGCGGACTTTCGCGTCGGGCTTTTCGAGATGCGCGACCGCCTCGTCGTAAAGCTTGGCCGCGTCGGCGTATTTCTCCTGCGAGGAGTAGACGCCGCCGAGCGCAAGATAGGCGCGCATGTCGTCGGGGTCCTCGGCCAGAAGCTGGCGCAGGCTGGATTCGGCCTCGGCATGGCGCTTGAGGTCAGCGAGGTTGAGCCCGAGCTGCAACTGCGCGGCGCGGCGCAGCGGCGAGGCCGCGGGGATCCGCCGGTAGAGATCGATCGCCGTCTGGGCATCCTCCTGCTGCTCGGCAAAGGCGGCGAGCTGGATCAGCGTCGCGTCGCTGTCCGGCCTCAGGGCGAGCGCAAGTTGCAGGTAAAGCCGCACGAAAGGCTCGCCGCCACCGCGGTTCAGCGCGCTGCCGACATCCAGCAGCACCTCCGAGGCGCCGTCGGTCGCCGAGGCCGCCGTCGGCTCGATCTTGCCGCCGTCGTTTATCCTGGCGCGGAGCTCGTTGATGGAGACGCGTCCGGTGGCGAACTGGTCCGCCCGGTCGAGGATGAAGAGCGCCTTCTGCTTGTCGCCCTTGCGGGCCAGGAAGCCGGCATAGGCTTCGGAGGCGCGCAGCCAGGTGTCGGGCGCCGTCCCGGCCGAGGAGAGGTCGTCGAGCGTCGCCTCATAGGCCTTGTCGGCTTCCGCCGGCATGGCGACCGCCTCGGCGATCAGCGCGCGATGGAAATTCTTGAATATGCCGTACCATTCGGGGCCCTTCAGCGCATCGAGCGCCTGAAGCGCGCCCTTGCCGTCGCCCGCACCCTCGCGCGCCCAGGCCGTCATCAGCCCGCTGATCAGCCGGTCGAGGTCGGAGGACAGCGCCAGCTTCAGCATGTTCTCCGCGGGCTGGAACCGGCCCTTGCGGAAATCCTCCACCGCGAGAGCCAGGCGGGAGAAGCGCTCCACCTCCGGAACGGCCTTGAGCTTGTCGGCATAGGGAAGCGCCTGCTCGAACTGCCCGTCCGACAAAAGCGCGAGCAGCAGGCTCTGCTGCATGCTCTGATTGTCGGGGTCGAAATTCAGCGCACGCTTGTAATAAGCGATCGCGTCGTCCAGGTCGTTGTCGGCCTCGGCGACCCGGGCGGCGAGATACGCCCCGGAAAAGGAGTTGACGGTGACGGGAGCCTCCGCCTGCTTGGCGTGGCCCGCCGTTGTCGCCATCAGCACCGCGGTCAATGCGGCAAGCATCGCGCGCGAGATGGTACGTGTCTGACGCATCCTGTCCCTTTCCGGCAGGGTCACGGCACCGGCGTGACTCCATCTGCCGCTCATCCGAAAAAACCATGACCTTTTTGCGGTCGCCGTCAATCGAGACGGCAATCACAAGATCGAGGCTGCCGCGGAACGACGCTAGACGCTCATGGTTAGGACTTGGTTCACACGGCGCGGCTCAGACAGAACTCTATGACCTCGATCAGCGCCTTTTTCTGCGGCGTCTGCGCCAGCGGCGCCAGCGCGTCGCGGGCGATCTCGCCGAAATGGCGCGCGCGGCCCACCGTGTCGGCGATCGCGCCGTAGCGCGTCATCAGGCTGATGCCCCTGTCGAGCGCCGCGTCGTCGGCCTCGTTGTTCTCGATGGCCGCCTTCCAGAACTCCCGCTCGGCCTCGGTGCCGCGCCTGTAGGCGAGGATGACGGGCAGCGTCACCTTGCCCTCGCGGAAATCGTCGCCGACATTCTTGCCGAGATCGACGCTGTTGCCGCCATAGTCCAGCGCGTCGTCGATCAGCTGGAAGGCGAGACCGAGATTCATCCCGTAGGAGCGCAGCGCGGCGCGGTCGTTGCGCGAGGCGGACGCGATCACCGGCCCGACCTCGGCGGCGGCGGAGAAGAGCGCGGCGGTCTTGGCCTTGATCACGGCGAAGTGCTCGTCCTCGGTCGTCTCCAGGTTCTTGGCGGCGGCAAGCTGCATGACCTCGCCTTCCGCGATGATCGAGGCGGCGGTGGAGAGGATGTCGAGCGCTTCCAGCGAACCGACGTCGACCATCATGCGGAACGCCTGTCCGAGCAGGAAGTCGCCCACCAGCACGCTCGCCTGGTTGCCCCAGATCATGCGCGCCGTCTTGCGGCCGCGCCGCAGATCGCTTTCGTCCACCACGTCGTCGTGCAGCAGCGTCGCGGTGTGCATGAACTCGACGCTGGTGGCGAGCTTGACGTGCCCGTCGCCGTGGTAGCCGAACATCTGCGCGGCCGCGAGCGTCACCATCGGGCGCAGCCGCTTGCCGCCCGACGAGATCAGGTGGTTGGCGACCTCGGGAATCATCGCGACCTCGGAACCGGCCTTCGACAGGATCAATTCGTTGACGCGGCCCATGTCGCCTGCCGTCAGCTCGACCAGCGGCTTGATCGACGCGGCCTCGCGCCGGCCGCCTTCCAGGTTCAAGACTACGCCCACCGGAACTCTCCACTCAGGGTGCGCAACAGGCGCACCTTCCCGTTTCCCGCGTAAAATATAGCGGCCTTGCGGGCCATCCCGCAACAGGTCGAAATGGCGCGCCCCGGACCGCCGTTTACAGACGGCCGCCGATTTGCCACCTTCCGCCCATGAACGAGCTAATGCGCACCAACGACGCCGTCGTGCTGTCCTTCGTCCAGTCGCTGCTGAAGGATGCGGGCATAGAATGCATGGTCGCCGACCAGAACATGAGCGTGATGGACGGATCGCTGGGCATCCTGCCCAGACGGATCCTCGTCGCGGAGGACGATCTCGACGAGGCGAGGGAGATCGTGGCGGCCGCCGGCATCGGCCACGAGATCCGCGAAGGCTGACCGCGCCGGGCATGACCGGTCCGGCCGACGAGACCGCCGCCGCCTTCACGCTCGACGCGTTCCATCGCGGCGATTTCTGGGTCGCGCAGCCGGCAAAGGGCGGCCACCGCTCCGGCATGGACGCGATGATGCTGGCGGCCGCCGTGCCGACAGGCTTTGCCGGGCGCCTCGTCGACCTCGGCGCCGGCGCCGGCGCGGCGGGCATGGCGGTCGCCTCCCGCTGCGCAGGGGCAAGGGTGGATCTGGTCGAGAACGCGCCGCAGATGGCGGCCTTCGCCCGGCTGACCTGCGCACACGAGCGGAACGCGCATCTGGCGCCGCGCGTCTCGGTGATCGAGGCGGACGTGGCGCTGGCCGGCCGGCAAAGGGCCGCGGCGGGGCTCGCCGACAACGCCTACGAGGCCGCCATCATGAACCCGCCCTTCAACGCGGCCGTCGACAGGGCAACGCCGAGCGCCCTGAAGCGCAGCGCTCATGTCATGACGGACACCACCTTCGAGAGCTGGCTGCGCACCGCGGCCGCGCTGGTGAGGCCGCGCGGCATGGTGGCTCTCATCGCCCGTCCGGCGTCGCTTCCGGCGCTCCTGTCGGCGCTGGAGGGCCGTTTCGGCGGCGCCCAGATCGTTCCCGTCCATCCGCGATCCGAAGAGGCGGCGATCCGCATCGTCGTCAGGGCGCGGCGCGGCGCGCGGGCCGGGCTGACGCTCTTC
>JAFKJW010000153.1 GCA_017305925.1 Hyphomicrobiales bacterium
GTCCGGCGAGGTGGGCACGTTATGGTCGACCACGGCCAGCGTCTTCTCGGGATGGCGCACCTTGCGGCCGGCCATGCGCAGGCCCTCGAAGGCCTGCGGGCTGGTGACTTCGTGCACGAGATGGCGGTCGATATAGAGCAGGCAGGTGCCGTCCTGCTGCCTGTCGACGACGTGATCGTCGAAAATCTTGTCGTAGAGAGTACGCGGTGCGCTCATTGTCCTGATCCGTCGATAGAAGGGTTATGAAGAAGTCCGGCAGGATTGCCGGAAGCCCGTCAGCCAAAAGTCGCGCTCAGGCCGGAAGTCGGCACGCCAGCGCTCCGGAGACGCACGCGAAGAAACGTGCCGGCAGGCGTTTCCTGTCCTGCAGCACGAACCCCTTGTAGTGCGGATCCGAGAAAAGCTTCTCCATCGCCCCGCTCATACCAGCATTTCGCGCGAGCGGCAATTCGGGTGTTTTGCGGCATGGCGTCTTGACAGCCGGGGCCGCCGGCGGTCCTGTCGGCGCAGTCCGGAGGAGGTTCCCAATGACCGACATCGTTGTCCGCCCGCTTGAAAAGACCGACCACGAGGCCTGGCGCAGGCTCTGGACCGACTATCTCGTCTTCTACAAGGCGACCGTGCCGGAAGAGGTCTACGAAACGACATGGCGGCGGCTCTTCACCGACGGCGAGTTCGAGCCGAAGGGCTTCATCGCCATGCTTGGCGGCCGGCCTGTCGGCCTCGTGCATTACCTCTTCCACCGCTCCTGCTGGTCGGTCGAGGGCAACTGCTATTTGCAGGACCTCTATGCCGACGCCGCGGCGCGCGGCAAGGGCGTCGGCGCAACCCTGATCGAGGCGGTTCACGAGGCGTCGCTGGCGCGCGGCGTTGCCAACGTCTACTGGATGACCCACGAAACCAACGACACGGCGCGACGCCTCTACGACCACGTCGCCAGGCGCACCGGATTCATCGAATACGACCTGCTGTAGGCCGCCACCCCGGCTCTGAACTTCGGATCCACGCTCTTATTTTCCGACCTGCGACCCCCACCCCTGACCCCTCCCCACAAGGGGGAGGGGAATGGCGGCGGTTTCCCGATCCCCCTTGTGGGGGGTCAGGGGTGGGGGTGGTAAGGTCTCGTCAACCTGAATTCCTTGTCCTGTAGGCCGGCACGCCGGCCTTTGCCTTCGGGAGCGACTTCGCGTAACCAGCGCGCGAGGAGGCAAGCGCCTTGGCAAAGGAAATTCTCGTCCGTTTCCTGCGGGCCGTGACCTCGGCCGGGTTGGCCGCCTTCGCGCGCGTGGTGACGGGCGTGCGCCCGCTGTGGCTCGGCACCACGCCGTCCGACAGGCAGCGCATCTATTTCGCCAATCACGCGAGCCACGGCGACTTCATCCTGCTCTCCGCCTGCCTGCCGGCCCGCGAGCGCGAGCGGACGCGCGCCGTCGCGGCGGCCGACTACTGGGGCAAGTCGCGCCTCCGGCGCTTCATCGCCGAGGACATGCTCCGCTCCGTCCTGATCAACCGCAACTTCGTGGAACGCAAGGAGGATCCGATGGCGGTCATGCTCGGCGTGCTCGACCAGGGCGACTCGCTGATCCTCTTTCCCGAGGGCACCCGCAACACGACCGGCATGCCGATACAGCCTTTCAAGTCCGGGCTCTACAATCTGGCGCTCGCCCGGCCGGACGTCGAGCTGGTCCCCTGCTATATCGAGAACATGTCGCGCGTGCTGCCGAAAGGCGAGTTCCTGCCGGTGCCGCTGCTCTGCCGCGTCGTGTTCGGCGCGCCGATCGCGCCCGGGGCGAACGAGGAACGCCACGCCTTCCTCAGCCGCGCCCGCGACACGCTGGCCGCCCTCGACCCGCGTCCGGGGAGACGCTGATGCCTTCCGTCAGCCTTCCGATGATCCTCGCGCCCTTCGCGGTGCTGGCGCTCGCCAGCGCCGTCGCGGCGGTTCTCAACCGGCGCGCCGGCGGCAGGCCCGACCCGACGCTTCTCAACCTGACCCAGCGGATCAACGCCTGGTGGGTGATGGTGATCCTGCTCACCGGCGCGTTTCTCATCGGCAAGAGCGCCATCATCCTGCTCTTCGCCTTCGTTTCCTTCGCGGCGCTGAGGGAATTCGTCACCCTCACCTATTCCAGCCGCAGCGACCATTGGGTCCTGCTGGCGATGTTCGGCGTCATCCTGCCCTTCCAGTATTGGCTGGTCTGGACGGAATGGTACGGCCTCTTCACCATATTCATCCCGGTCTACTGCTTCCTGCTCATGCCGGCGGTAACGGCGCTGCGCGGCGACACGTCCCGCTATCTGGAGCGGGTCGCTCAGCAGCAATGGGCGATCATGATCGCCGTCTACTGCATCAGCCATGTGCCCTTCCTGCTCTTCCTCGCCGTCCCGGGCTTCGAAGGCCGGCAGACGATGCTGATCGTCTTCCTGATCGTCGTGGTGCAGGGCTCCGACGTGCTCCAGTACATCTTCGGCAAGCTGTTCGGCCGGCATCGCGTCTTCACGCCCTTCGCGCCGCTGCAGGCGGGATTGGTCGCGCTGATGATCTGCACGCTGGGCTTCCTCGGCGGGCTCGTCGCCTCCGCCATCAAGCGCGACCAGGGCGTCAAGGACTGGGGCCACCTGATCGAGGGGCACGGCGGCATGCTCGACCGCGCCGACAGCCTGGTCTTCGCCGCGCCGATCTTCTTCCACATCGTCCGCTACTACTGGACGGTGTGAGCGCGCCCGCCCTCACGCGAGCCTGCAATCGGGAGATACCCCAAAAGAAAACCCGGCGCGGGGCCGGGTTTTCATGAAGCCTTGAGCGGAGGAGAAGCCTATGCGGCTTCGTCCTGCTCGGCCGTCTCCTCGTTGTCGGCCTTGGCGCCGCGCTTCGGGCCCTTGTTCAGGTTGGTCTCGATCAGGCGCACGGCCTCGGTCTCCGACATCTTGTTGACGGCGGCGATCTCGCGGGCCATGCGGTCGAGCGCGGCCTCGTAGAGCTGGCGCTCGGAATAGGACTGCTCCGGCTGGTTCTCCGCGCGGTAGAGGTCGCGCACGACCTCGGAAATCTGGATCAGATCGCCGGAATTGATCTTGGCGTCGTATTCCTGCGCGCGGCGCGACCACATGGTGCGCTTGATGCGGGCGCGGCCCTGCACGACCTTCAGCGCGCGCTCGACATAGTCGGTCTCGGACAGCTTGCGCATGCCGATGGAGGTCGCCTTGGCGACCGGCACCTTCAGCCGCATCTTGTCCTTCTGGAAATCGATCACGAAGAGTTCGAGCTTCATGCCTGCCACTTCCTGCTCATCGATCGACACGATCTGGCCCACGCCATGCGCCGGATAGACGATGAACTCGCCGGTCTTGAAGCCGTTGCGGCCTGCCGACTTCTTCTGCTGGGGGGTAGTTGCCATTACGCCCTTTACTCCTTCATGTGCACCGGCATCATGCCGGCTTATGGATGCGGCCCGGAAGAGCCGCGAAGCGATGCCTGCAAAAAGTCGCACAACTTCAAAGGTCCTCGGCAGACGGGACGCGAAACCGCGACGCCGGCTCAAGCTGACCTGATCCGTAGTTGAGCTTCACCTTTCAGAGATTGAGCGCGAAAATCCCTTCGCGGAACCGCGCTACTGGCATACCTGTATCGTGTAGCACAAAAAGCGGACAGAATCAACCATTTGCTGCAAGCGCGAAGCAGGTACGCCTGTCAACCCCGAATACCGGGCGGCACGCCGGGGAAGGATCGGCTGCGATGCCCGTCTATGGGCGGTTGGTGTCCGCGCTGCCGGTCAGTCGCCCTCACCGGGCTCCGGCGAGAAATACTTCTCGAACTTGCCTTCCTCTCCGTCCAACTCCTTGGCGTCCGCCGGCGGTTCCCTCTTGACCGTGATGTTCGGCCATTTGTCGGCATATTCGGAATTGATCTTCAGCCACTTGTCGAGATTGGGCTCGGTGTCCGGCTTGATCGCCTCGGCCGGGCATTCGGGCTCGCAGACCCCGCAGTCGATGCATTCGTCGGGATGGATGACGAGCATGTTCTCGCCCTCGTAGAAGCAGTCGACGGGACAGACCTCCACGCAATCCATGTATTTGCATCTGATGCAATTGTCGGTGACGACGTAGGTCATTCTGCAACCTGTGAAACGATGCCTGGGCGTTCCGCGCGAGACCCCGAGCCCCCCGCATGGCGCATTGGTTGAAGGTCAGGTATTCCCTTTCCAGGGGTGTTGCAAGGGCGGCAAATCCGCGCGAGCAAGGCTACGGAAAACGCCTTTCCAGTCCGTAACCGGCGGTGCATTTTTCTCTGCGTGAAGCGCTTATTCTCTGCCGCGCGCCCGTTTCGGCGGCCGCTCGTCCGGCATCTGGCGGATGGGCGGCAGCGCATCCGGCAGGACGGCGTCGCTTTCGGCAGGTTCGGGCGACAGGTCTTCGTAGAGCGTGCGCGCCTCGCTGTAGGGTCCGCGCCGCTCGCCCGGCGCCGCGATCCGGAACACGCCGATGCGCCGGTCGAGGCTGACGGTCAGCACGTCGCCCGGCTTCACGGAATGGGACGCCTGTCCGATCTTGTCGCCGTTGACGCGGACCCGGCCGGCTTCCACCAGCCGCGCCGCCAGGGAGCGCGACTTGACGACGCGTGCGAAGAACAGCCACCGGTCGATGCGCTGGCGGCTGGCCTCCGGCATCACTTCTTGAGCTGGTCGCGCAGGGCGGCGAGCTTGGCGAAGGGCGAATCCGGATCGAAGCGCACGGGCCGCTCCTCGCGCGGCTTGTGCTGGAACGCCGGCTTGCCGCCCTTGCTCCGCTTGTCGTGGCCGCGGCTTTCGTTGTCACGAGCCTCGGACCGGCGCTCGCCACGCTTGTCGTTCTCACCATGCTGCGGACGCCCGCCCGGCTTGCCGGGCCGTTCGGACTGCTCGCCCGGCCGCTGGCCGTGCCTGGGGAAATGCGGCTTGCCGTGCCTGCCGGGACGCTCGCCCTCCGCACCGCCCTGCCCGTGGCGGGCGCCGGCATTCTGCCGCTGGCGGTCGCCATGGCGGTGGCGTGGCCGCTGCTCGGAGCGCTGCGGCCGCCAGAGCAGGATCGGCTTCGGCGGCTCCACGGACGCCTCGCCCTCCGGAGCGGCGGTGACCTCGGGCTCCGACGGCGTCTCCTGCTCCGCGGCCGGCCCGGCATCCCCCGGCTCCGCCGCGGCAGCGGCCGCCTCGGTCTCCGCGGCCGGCTCCACAGTCCCGGATGCATCGTCCGCGCCTGTGCCTTCCGTGTCGGCGGCCTCCGGCGCGGCTTCCCCATCCGCCTCGGATTCCGCCGGCACCACGGCATCGCCGGCGCCGGCTTCCGCCGGCGTCTCCACCTTCGCGGCGGCCTCGGCCGCCGCCTTGCGCGCCGCCTCGTCCAGCGCGTCCAGTTTTGCTTTCACGTCCGCGGCGGGTTTCGCCTCGGCGCGGTAGCCGAGCCCCTTCAGGATCTCCTCCATGTCGTCGGCATTGGCGCCCAGGATCGACATCATCGTCGGCGTCACCATGAAGGCGGCGCCGTCATACGCGCCGTCGGGCCTCGGGCCGGTGCCGGCGCGCCAGGAAAGCGCGGGCCGGATGAGATCGGCAAGCCGCTCCAGTATGTCTATGCGCACGGCGCGGCGGCCGAGGATGCGGAAGCCGGCGAGGCGGTAGAAAACCGGATCGAAGGACTGGTTGACCACCACCGAAGTGCGGCCGGAGGCGAGCAGATGCACGATGTCGCCGAAGCCCGCTTTGTCCTTGCCGTCGTTCTGCAATGCCCAGAGCAGCGTCACCAGGCTCGCCGGTGCCGGCTTCAGCAGCGCCGGCACGAAGATGTGGTAGGCGCCGAAGCGCACGCCGAGGCGGCGCAGCGCGGCGCGGCCCTCCTGGTCCAGCGCCTTGACGTCGTCGGCGATGGCGCGGCGCTCGAGCAATCCGAAACTCTCGACGAGGCGGAAGGCGATGCCGCGCGCGATGCCGGCCAGCTGCTCGGCGGATTTGAGCTCGACGAGCGGCTTGAGGAAGGTCTCGATCTGGAAGCCGACGAAGCGCTCGGCGCGCGCCGCCACCTTGTCGCGCGCCGCGCCCGTCAGCTGTTCGTCGGCGAGCAGGATGACGCGCGGCTTCAGCGCGTCCTCGCCGCCGGTCAGCGTGCCGATCGGCGCGCCGATCCAGCGCAGCACGCCATCCGACCCGAGCGCAATGTCGTGGTTGGGTGCGATCGAGAAGCGTTCGGCGCGCGCCTCGAACTCGACGGCCAGCGATTTTTGCGCGGCGGTGCGGACGGCCTTGGCGTCCTCGCCCTCGGCCGTCTGGTCGGCGGTGAAGCGAAAGCCCTGCAGCTCGCCGACGTGATGTCCTTCGACGCTGACCGTTCCGGTCGGGCTGATCTCGGCTTCGAGCATGGTGTTCTCTCTCAGGCGCCTCATGAGGACGGATGTCCTGCGGTCAACGAAGCGTTTCGTCAACCGTTCATGCAGCGCATCCGACAGCCGGTCCTCGATGTCGCGCGTTTTTTCCTGCCAGTGTGCCGGATTGGCAAGCCAGCCGGGGCGGTTGGACACGAAGGTCCAGGTGCGGATCTGGGCGATGCGGTGCGAGAGCGTGTCGATGTCGCCCTCCGTCGAATCGGCGCGGCGGACCTGCTCGGCGAGATAGTCCTCGTCGACATGGCCGCGGCGGGCGAGATCGAAATAGATGGAGGCGATGATGTCGGCATGCTGGGCCGGCGCGATCTTGCGGTAGTCGGGCAGTGCGCAGGCTTCCCACAAAAGCGCGACGCGCGCCGGCGCGGTCGCCAGGCGGCGCACCTCGTCGTCCTTCGACAGGAAGTCGAGCGCCTGCGCGTCGACGGCCGGCAGGGCGCGCGTCAGCCCTTCGACCGGCGCGGGCGTCTCGATCGAGCGCCTGAGCGCGTCGAGGCTCGCAAAATCGAAGCGCGCGGTGCGCCATTGCAGGACCTTCACTGGATCGAATTCATGGCCCTCGATGCGCTCGACGAGCTCGTCCGGGAAGGGATCGACCTGACCGGTCACGCCGAACGTGCCGTCGCGCGTGTGGCGGCCTGCCCGGCCGGCGATCTGGCCGAGCTCGCCGGCATTCAGGTCGCGGAACTGGTAGCCGTCGAACTTGCGGTTCTGCGCGAAGGCGACATGGTCGACATCGAGATTGAGCCCCATGCCGATGGCGTCGGTCGCGATCAGGTAGTCCACGTCGCCCGACTGGTAGAGCGCGACCTGCGCGTTGCGCGTGCGCGGGCTGAGCGCGCCGAGCACGACGGCCGCCCCGCCCCTCTGCCGGCGGATCAGCTCGGCGATCGCATAGACCTCGTCCGCCGAGAAGGCGACGACCGCCGAGCGGCGCGGCAGGCGCGTCAGCTTCTTCGAGCCCGCATAGGCCAGATGCGACAGGCGCGGCCGCGTCACCACCGCGATGCCCTTCAGCAGCTTCTGCAGGATGCCCTGCATGGTCGCCGCGCCCAGCAGCAATGTCTCCTGGCGGCCGCGCAGGTGCAGGATGCGGTCGGTGAAGATGTGGCCGCGCTCCAGGTCGCCGGCGATCTGGACCTCGTCGATGGCGACGAAGGCGGCGTCCGTCTCGCGCGGCATGGCCTCGACCGTGCAGATCGAATAGCGCGCGCCGGGCGGCACGATCTTCTCCTCGCCGGTGACCAGCGCCACCTTCGAAGCACCGACCTTCTCGCAGACCCGGCCATAGACCTCGCGCGCCAGAAGGCGCAGCGGCAGGCCGATCAGGCCGCTTTCGTGCGCCACCATCCGCTCGATCGCGAGATGCGTCTTGCCGGTATTGGTGGGGCCGAGCACCGCCGTCACGTCTCGACCCGAAAGCAGAAGGGGATCGTCCGGCTTGTTCTGGAAGTTCATCGGGAAAAGAGCGGCCTTTCTGGCTTCGCGGCAGGAAGGGCGGCATCCGGTCGCCGCCGTGCCACGGCATGGGCAACGGCACAGAGATAGGGAGTCGCATGCCAAAACGAAAGGGAAATGTTCTCTGCTCGCGGCTGCCCGTTAACGGCTGGAACGAGTCTGGAACGAATCAGCGACGAATCACTGACTCGATGTGATTCAGGGTTTGTTCACCGCTACCCCTAGTGATCGGGGCGTCGCCGCGGACAACATCGTGAATCGCCATTCCCGGCCCCCGCCGATTCCGCGCCGAAATCGTTAATGCCGCACGCGGATGTCCTTGCCGGTCCGCGGCAGGCCTGTCCATCATTATGTTTCCATTCATCTTTTCTAACAGGACGTAAACGCGTGAAGCGCTTTGCGTGCCGATGCCGTTAACGAAGGGCTCAAAGCCCGAACGAATCAGCGACGAATCACCGACCGCCGCATTTTCCCGTTCCGTTCTCCACAAGATGTTGGGGTGGCGCCGCCATCTCCGCGCAATGCCGGCAGTCGGCATGCCGCGCGGCGGCGGGCAGCGTTAACAAAGCCGCCCCGAAACGGCACGGCCGGGCTGTTCTCACAGGAAATCTTCGCCCTCGCGGGGTGCTTTCGTTGCACCACCGGCCGATCCGTGGCTTGCTCCGCCCGTTGTGTTTGCATCTTACGAGGGAGAGGGAGATGTCCAAGCGTCTCTTTGCAGAATTCATAGGTACGTTTGCGCTGGTCTTCATCGGTTGTGGCAGCGCCGTGATCACGGCCGGCTTTCCGAATGTGGGGATCGGGCTTCTCGGCGTGGCGCTGGCCTTCGGCGTGACGGTGCTGGCCATGGCCTATACGGTCGGCGGCATTTCCGGCGGCCACTTCAATCCGGCCGTCACGGTCGGCCTGTTCACGGCCGGCCGGATCCCCGCTTCCGACGTCATTCCGTATATCATCGCGCAGGTGATCGGCGCGGTGGTGGGCGCGGGCGTGCTCTACCTGATCGCCAGCGGCAAGGCCGACTTCTCGACGGCGGGCGGGTTCGCCTCGAACGGCTATGGCGAGCATTCGCCCGGCGGCTACTCGCTGGGCGCCGGCCTGATCATGGAGATCGTGATGACCTTCATGTTCGTGATCATCATTCTCGGCGCGACCTCCAGCCGCGTTCCCGCCGGCTTCGCGCCGATCGCGATCGGTCTCGGGCTGATGGTCATCCACCTCGCTTCCATCCCGGTCACGAACACGTCGGTCAACCCGGCGCGCTCGACCGCAACGGCGCTCTTCGTGGGCGGCTGGGCGATCCAGCAATTGTGGCTGTTCTGGGTGGCACCGCTGATTGGCGGGATCATCGGAGGCGTCGTCCACAAGGCTCTGATCGGCGACGAATGAAGCCTCGGGCCGGCGGCGCAGGAACGCGGCCGCCGGCCTGAAGCAATTCCGGCAAAGTGGGCAGCGGCCCTGCGTCCGGAATTGCGTTAAACCGGATAACAGAGCATTGGAGGCGATCCGGTTCTCGCCGGAAATGCTCTACGCCCAGGGCCATTTGGCGAGTTCCTCGCCATCGCCGCCGATATTCGTCGCAGCGCCGACGACGACGGTGACGACGACCGTTTCGGGCTCGATCTGGTAGCCGACATTGAAGACCTGAAGCCAGCCGGGATCGAAGGCGGAAAGCCTGATCTTCGAGCCGACGGCGAAATCCGGACCGGGCACGTCGCTCTCATAGGAGTGGAACGGCGCCTTGGCGGATGAATCGGTGAAGCCGATCACGTACTTCATGGGAAATCTCCTTCCGTCGAAATGACAGGGGCCGGAGTTCGGCCGGCCCCGCATCGCGGAAGGTTAAGTCGGGGCGTCGCCCCAGGTTCCAATGCCGGGGCACGTGCCTCAGGCGAAATACTGCCCGCCGTTGGCAGAGATGGTCGAGCCGGTGATGAAGCCGGCATCGTCGGAGGCGAGGAAGACCACGCAGCGCGCGATCTCCTCCGGTTCGCCGAGGCGGCCGACCGGGATCTGCGGGATGATGCGCTCGGCAAGCACCTTCTCGTCGATCGCCTTGACCATGTCGGTACCGATATAGCCCGGGCAGATCACGTTGACCGTGATGCCGGCGCGGGCTCCCTCCTGCGCCAGCGCCCGGGTGAAGCCGATGTCGCCCGCCTTGGAGGCCGAATAGTTCACCTGGCCGGCCTGCCCCTTCTGGCCGTTGATGGAGGAGATGGTGATGATGCGGCCGAACTTGCGGTCGCGCATGCCGCCCCACACCGGATGGGTCATGTTGAAGACGCCCGACAGGTTGGTGTCGATCACCTCTTTCCATTGCTGGGGCGTCATCTTGTGGAACATGGAGTCGCGCGTGATGCCGGCATTGTTGACCAGCACCGCGACGGGTCCGAGGTCAGCCTCGACCTGCTTTATGCCGGCCGCGCAGGCGTCATAGTCCGCGACCGACCATTTGTAGGTCTTTATCCCCGTTTCGGCGGTGAATTTCTTCGCCGCCTCGTCATTGCCCGCGTAATTGGCGGCGACCGCGTAGCCGGCATTCTTCAGCGCGACCGAAATCGCGGCGCCTATGCCGCGCGAGCCGCCGGTGACGATTGCTACTTTGCTCATGAAATTGTCCTCCCTTTGTGATTGCGGGCAGTCGGCAGTCGTCAATAGGCAGCCGGATACAAGTTCCGTCCACCCGACTGCCTATTGCCGACTGCCGCTCAACCCATCGCTTCCACGCACATGGCGACGCCCATGCCGCCGCCGATGCACAGCGTCGCGAGGCCCTTCTTCGCGCCGCGGCGCCGCATCTCGTAGACCAGCGTGTTGAAGATGCGCGCGCCGGACGCGCCGACCGGATGGCCGATGGCGATGGCGCCGCCATTGACATTGACGATGTCCGGGTTCCAGCCCATGTCCTTGTTGACCGCGCAGGCCTGCGCGGCGAAGGCCTCGTTGGCCTCCACGAGATCGAGGTCGTCGACCCTCCAGCCTCCCTTCTGCAACGCCTTGCGCGACGCCGGGATCGGCCCCGTGCCCATGATCTGCGGATCGACGCCGGCGGTCGCCCAGGAGACGATGCGCACCAGCGGCACGAGGCCGCGGCGCGCGGCTTCCGCCTCGGTCATCAGCACGACGGCGGCCGCGCCGTCATTGATGCCGGATGCGTTTCCGGCGGTGACGGTGCCCTCCTTGTCGAAGGCCGGACGCAGCTTGGCGACCGCGTCGAGCGTCGTGCCGTGGCGGATGTATTCGTCGGCGTCGACGATCGTGTCGCCCTTCCTGCCCTTGATCGTCACCGGCACGATCTCGTCCTTGAACCTGCCGGCCTTCTGCGCGGCCTCGGCCTTGTTCTGCGAGGCCACCGCGAACCGGTCCTGCTCGTCGCGGGTCAATTGCCATTGCCGCGCCACGTTCTCGGCCGTGTTGCCCATATGGTAGCCGAAGAAGGCGTCCGTCAGGCCGTCCTTGATCATCGTGTCGATCATCTTGAAGTCGCCCATCTTCACGCCGCCGCGCAGATGCTGGCAATGCGGCGCCATCGACATGGACTCCTGGCCGCCGGCCACGATGACGTTGGCGTCGCCCTGCGCGATCTGCTGCATGCCGACGGCGATGGTGCGCAGGCCGGAGCCGCAGAGCTGGTTGAGCCCCCAGGCGGTCTTCTCCTGCGGGATACCGGCGGCCATGGCGGCCTGCCGCGCCGGATTCTGGCCCTGTCCCGCGGTCAGGATCTGGCCGAGGATGACTTCGTCGACCTCCTTGCCGTCCACCTTGGCGCGCGCCAGCGCCTCGCGGATGGCGATGGCGCCGAGTTCGTGAGCCGGCGTGTTGGCGAAAGCGCCGTTGAACGAGCCGACGGGCGTGCGCACGGCACTTGCGACCACGATGGCGTTGGAAGCGGACATTTTGTTCTCCAGGACTTCAGGGACCAGACTGCGGATTCTTAATCCGTCCGATTCTTACCCTTTACGTCCGCTTCCGCAATCGAGTCGAAGAGAATTTGCCTGCCGCGGGCTGCATTTTGGCCCATCGCCTGTCCCGCAAAGGAAACCGGAGGACGTTCCCGCACTGCACAAACCGCTTGGAATCGCGGCGCGTTTGCGCATAAGCTGCGCGAAACGCACTCCTGGCCGGCAAGCGAGCCGGGGAGAGAAGCCATGGCGGTTAAAGACGAACCGGTTGTGATCAAGAAATACGCCAACAGGCGGCTCTACAACACCGGCACCAGCACCTATGTCACGCTGGAAGACCTCGCCGAGATGGTCAAGAAGGGCGAGGACTTCACCGTCCAGGACGCCAAGACGGGCGACGACATCACCCATCCGGTGCTGACCCAGATCATCTTCGAGCTGGAGAACAAGGATGGCCAGAACATGCTGCCGATCCCGTTCTTGCGCCAGCTCATCGCCTTCTACGGCGACCAGATGCAGATGATCGTGCCGAGTTTCCTGGAGCAGTCGATGATCGCCTTCTCCAAGGAGCAGGAGCGCTTCCGCGAGCAGTTGAAGGACGCGATGGGCAAGACGCCCATAGACATGATGAAGACGGCGCCGATGAAGGCCTTCGAGGAGCAGACGCGCCGCAACATCGAGATGTTCCAGAACGCGATGCGGATGTTCGCGCCCTTCCCGGTCGGTGCCTCAGGCGTTCCGCACCAGAACGAGCCCGCGGAACGCGAGGCGCCCGGCAAGTCCGAAGAGCTGCGGCAGCTCAAGGAGCAGATCGCCGCCATGCAGCGCAAGATCGATTCCATGGGGTGAGCCGCCGGTCCGCGCCTTGGCGCGGATCGAAAGGTGGACCTTTCAAAGGCGGCGAACGCCCGAGGCACGAGCCGAGGGCTACGCCTTCGCCACTTGCGCCGGCATTTCTTTACCGTCGCAAGGCAAACAGTCGGGCGGCCCGCGGACGGGCCACCCATTTTCGTCCTTCCGATCCTTACGGAGCCGGAGCCGGAGCAGGCGCGTTGGCGTCCGGAGCCGGAGCGGCGTTGTTTTCCGCCGGCGGCGTGGTGCTGCTGCCTGCGGGGGCCGTGGTGCTGTCGGCCGGCGCGGGAGCAGCGTTGTTCTCAGCCGGAGCCGGAGCCGGTGCAGACTGGGTCGGCTCGCTGGTCGCGGCGGGCTGATCTGCCGGAACCGTGCTGGACGGCGTGCCGGGCGCGAATACGAAATACGCGATCGCCGCGAGCACGATCACCAGCGCCGCGATCAGCACGCCGCTGCCGACAGGCCGCTGCTGCACGATGGGATCATCGAGGCGAGGGTCGTTTGCCGGGTGAAAGCGCGGATCGTCGACCGGATCCGCTGTTGCCCCGGGCGGGATAGGATTGAGCGGATCGGCCATGCGCGGGGTGATGTCCGCCTGGTCGTCATGTTTGCGGGCAGGATTCGCCATTGGAGGTCCTCCGTCGGTTGCGATGACGGCAGAACGCGCGAACGGCAAATCGGTTTCAATCCGGCCGGAATCGGCACGGGAAGACCGGCTCCGGTCTCCCCGCCGCCTGTACTATTCCGTCTTCTGCCTTACGACGGCATCCGTAGCTGCCTTCGCATCCTCGACTGTCGACAGGCTCGCCTCATTCTTGGCGATGCTCGCCACCACCGTCGGATCGGTTTTGGCCTCGACTGACTTCTGCCATTCGCACGCGGCCGCACTCGACGCGATGCCGCCGGCAAAGGCGGCCAACAGGAGGATTCTGGTCATTTCCGTGCTCTCCTCTTCTGCCCCGGAGAGAGGAGCCTAACAAATACATACGGCATGGCAAATCACGCTTTGCGTGACGGTCGCTCAGCCGGCCGGCGTGACCGTGTAACCCGCCTTGCGGAACAGCTCCACAAGACCGTCCGGGCCGGGCAGGTGCAGGGCGCCGACCGCCATGAATGCCGCGCCTTCGGCGAGCGTCTTTTCGGCGCGCTCCGCCATCGTGACGTTGCGGGCCTTCACCATCGTCTGCTCGAACTCGGCATAGCCGGAGGCGTCGGCGCCGGCCTGCTCCGTGACCGCATTGACCACCGGCATGATCAGCGCGATGTCCTCCTGCTCGTAGAGGGAGATCATGGTCTCCATCACGTCGTCCATCCTGTCGCCCAGCTTCAGCGTGTCGATCAGGCCGCGTATGTGCAGGTCCATCGGTAGCGAGGCCATGGCCGAAAGCTGGTCGACGGCGGATTCGAGGCCGACCAGCGGCTTGCCCGCCGCTTCCGCGTCCTTGGCGAGCTTCACGTCGAGCACCGGAACCCCCTCCGCCTGCCGTGCCATCTCGCAGGCGGGCAGCGACACCATGGAGACGAGCATCCAGGGCTTCATCTTGATCACCGTGGCGAGCGGAATGCCGCGCTCCGACAGGCCCTTTTCGAGCGCCGCCCTGTCTTCCTCCGACAGGCCGGGCACAAGGCTCTGGCCGTCGGTATACATCATCAGCTCCGGATGCTGCGCCAGGGCCGCCATCATCCTGGTCTTGTCGAGCACGTCGAGCGTTTCGATCACCACCGTCCTCGCGCCCTCGAACGCCTTCTGCGCGGCCGGCGTCAGCGAGG
>JAFKJW010000154.1:0-7670 GCA_017305925.1 Hyphomicrobiales bacterium
GCCATGACCGACAGCCAGCGCAGCCGCGACAGGGCGGTGATGATCTCCTCGGCGATCCCGTCGGCGAAATACTCCTGCTCGGGATCGCCGCTCAGATTGGCAAACCGCAGGACGGCGATGGACGGCCGCTCGAACGAGGCGGCGCGCTGTCCGGCCGGCATGGGCCGCTGCGCGGCGTTCGCCGGTTCGAGGGCGTCCTCGGCGAAGACGTAGCCCCGCCGGGCCACGGTACGCAGCAGCACCGGCCCCTTGTCGCCCAAAGCGCGACGGATGTCGCTGATGCATTGGGTGAGCGAATCGTCCGTAACGATCACGTCCGGCCAGACCGTATTCAGCAGTTCGTCCTTCGGCACCACGCGGCCGGCATTGCGCACGAGATGGACCAGGAGGCCGAACGATTTCGGCCTGAGCGCGATCTCTCCCGTGGAATCTTTGAGGATGCCTTTGCCAAGGTCGAGCACGTGCCCGGCAAAACGATAGGTCGGGCCTGCGTCGTCCACCGCCGGTCCCCAGGATTCAGGACTCTTTCGGAACGGCTTCAGGACACGAAGCGGCCCGTATGGTTGTGATTGCCGGCGACAAAAGGGAATGCCGCGCTCCCGGCAAGCCCCTCATGCGGGACGATCGACGTCCAGAGCCTAAGCCAGCCTCCTGCTTCCCTCGCCGCTGCCTTGCGCAGCCTCTCCACTGTCGCACAGAAACAGGTATCCGGCCACCTCGATCCGCCGATTGCGGCCGCCTGCGCTGGCGGAAAGAAGACGCGTATGCGATCGTCGCGCGGCCTGACGGATCGGAGGGTCACAATGGACGATGCGGAATTTCGCGAATGGTCGGCGCGTGCCGCCGCATGGGGCGCCGATTATCGGGAGACCCTTCGCAGCCGGCCGGTCCGGGCGCAGTCCATGCCCGGCGCCATCGCGGCGCGCATAGAAGGCGCCGCGCCGGAACTGCCGGAGCCGATGGACGCGATCTTCGCCGACCTCGACGCCATCATCCTTCCCGGCATCACGCATTGGCAGCATCCGCGCTTCTTCGCCTATTTTCCCGCCAACGCCTCGCCGGTCTCGGTCATCGCCGAATATCTGACGTCCGCCATGGCGGCGCAGTGCATGCTCTGGCAGACCTCGCCGGCCGCGACGGAGCTGGAGACCCGCGTCCTCGACTGGCTGCGCCAGGCGACAGGCCTTCCGGAAGGCTTCGCCGGGGTGATCCAGGATTCCGCTTCCTCGGCGACGCTTGCCGCCATCCTGACCATGCGCGAGCGGGCGCTCGCGTGGCAGGGCAACAGGCAAGGCCTGTCCCGCCAGCCGACGATACGGGTCTATTGCTCCGACCAGGTTCACAGCTCCATTGACCGGGCGATCTGGGTGGCGGGCATCGGCGAGGAGAACCTGGTCGGGCCATCGCAGCGGACAGAAAGGCCGGCTTCGTCCCCGCCGGGATCGTCGCGAGCGTGGGCGGTACCAGCGTCGGCGGGACGGACGACGTGGCGGGCGTCTGCGCCGTTGCGCGAAAGCACGGGATCTCCGTGCATGTCGACGCCGCATGGGCGGGGTCCGCGATGATCTGTCCGGAATTCCGGCATTATTGGGCCGGCGTGGAGGAAGCCGACTCCGTCGTGTTCAACCCGCACAAATGGCTGGGAGTCCAGTTCGACTGCTCGGCCTATTTCGTCCGCGACCCCGAAAGCCTCGTCCGGACGCTGGCGATGAAGCCGGAGTATCTGAAGACCCACGGCCGCGACGGCGTGATCAACTATTCCGAGTGGTCCGTCCCGCTCGGCAGGCGGTTCCGGGCGCTGAAGCTTTGGTTCGTGCTGCGCGCCTACGGGCTGGAGGATCTGCGCGCGAGAATCCGCAATCACGTCCGCTGGAGCGAGGCGCTGGCCAGCCGGCTGGCCGGCGAGCCCGATTTCGAGATCGTCACGCCGCCGATGCTTTCCCTGTTCTCGTTCCGCCACCTTCCCGAAACCTCCGCGCCCGGTGACGGCGACGAAGGCGACCGCCACAACCTCGCGCTCGTGAACCGCATCAACGACGACGGCCGCATCTACCTGACGCAGACGCGGGTGGACGGCAGGGTCGCCATCCGCTTCCAGGCCGGTCAGTTCGACGCGACCGAGGCCGATGTCGACATGGCGTTCGAGGTGATATGCGAATGCGCCAGAAATACCGGTCTCTGAAGGCATAGGCAGCCGGCCGGCGTCAGTTCTGGCCGGCTTTCCTGACCGCCAGTTTTTCCGCCAGCGCTTCCATGCGCTGGGCGAGCGCGGTGAGCGCGCCGGTGAGCGCGGCATCGTTCTTGTCTGCCTTGACCAGCGCATCGTCGCGGGTCTTGCGCAGCGTCCCGATCTCGCTCTCCATGCCCTTGACGCGGCGCTGCAGCTCGGAAAGCTCGTCCATGACCATGATCGCGGCCATGATGGTCAGGCGCTGGTCGCCGATCTCGCCGAACGAGCCCTTGAGATAGCCGATATAGCGGTCGAACTTCTGGCCCATCTCGACCAGATGGTCTTCCTGGCCCTCGTCGCAGGCCATGCGGTACTGCTTGCCGTCGATGGTTATGGTGACCTGCGCCATGCGCGCCCTACCTGTCCAGCACGGCGCGGATCGTCTCCATCGCCGTCACCAGCCGCCGGGAGACCTCCTTGTTCGCCTCCTCCAGCCGCTCGGCCCGGCCTTCGGACGCGTCGAGCTCCTGGGCAAGGCGGCTGCGGTCGGCATTCATCCGCTGCACCTCGGCTTCCGCCTCGGAATAGTCCTGCTCGTGGTCGAGACGTTCGGCGACGGCATTCTCCAACCCCTCGATCGCCTTGCCGAGGCGTGCGATGGCTTCCTTCAGTGTCGTTTCGGCGGTCATGATCGTCGACCCGGGACCTGCTGCGCCAAGAATCGTGCGCTTACTGAACGCGTTAGAACCAAAACATTAGGCGGTGCTATAAAGGGGCGTCAACAAGGCTGTTCCATTCTCCCCGACTATCGGGGCAAACGGCGCGAAAACCCGGCACCGCCGCCGCTTTTTGGCCGTTTTGTTGACAGGAAGGTGCGAGGTGCTATGTGTCCGGGCTTCCCGGCACCCCTGCCCGACCAACCCTTGCGAGCGCACGATGAGCAACAGCCCAATGCACGACCGGATGGCGAACGCGATCCGCTTCCTCGCCATGGATGCCGTGGAGAAGGCGAATTCCGGCCACCCCGGCCTGCCGATGGGCTGCGCCGACATCGCCACCGTGCTTTTCGGGAAATATCTCAAGTTCGATCCCAAAAACCCCAAATGGCCGGACCGCGACCGCTTCGTGCTGTCGGCCGGCCACGGGTCGATGCTGCTCTATTCGGTGCTCTACCTGACCGGCTACGCGGACATGACGATCGATCAGATCGAGAATTTCCGCCAGCTCGGCTCCCGGACGGCCGGCCATCCGGAATACGGCTTCGCCAGCGGCATCGAGACGACCACCGGCCCGCTCGGGCAGGGCATTTCCAACGCCGTCGGCATGGCGCTCGCCGAGCGCATGCTGAACGCGCAGTTCGGCGACGACCTCGTCAACCATCGCACCTATGTGATCTCCGGCGACGGCTGCCTCATGGAGGGCATCAGCCAGGAGGCCATCGCGCTCGCCGGGCACCTGAAGCTCAACAAGCTCACCGTCTTCTGGGACAACAACAACATCTCGATCGACGGTGCGGTGTCGCTGTCGGACTCGACCGATCAGGTGGCGCGGTTCAAGGCGTCCGGCTGGAACGCCTTCCACATAGACGGGCACGACGCGGAAGCGATCGCGGCGGCGATCGAGACGGCGCAGAAATCCGACAAGCCGACGCTGATCGCGGCGAAGACCACGATCGGCTTCGGCGCGCCGACCAAGGCCGGCACCAAGGCCGTCCACGGCTCGCCGCTCGGCAAGGACGAGATCGCCGGGGCCCGCAAGGCGCTGAACTGGGATTCGCCGCCCTTCGAGATTCTCGCCGACATACTGGACGCCTGGCGCAAGGCCGGCACGCGGAGCGCGGCGACGCGCGCGGACTGGGAAAAGCGGCTGGCCGGCGCGGCGAACCGCGCCGAGTTCGAGCGCCGCATCTCCGGAAAGCTTCATGCCGGCCTCGCCGGCGCCATGGCCGACTACAAGAAGAAGCTCGCCGCCGACAGGCCGAAGGTCGCCACGCGCAAATCCTCCGAGATGGCGCTGGAGGTGATCAACGGGGCCCTGCCCGAGACGGTGGGCGGCTCGGCCGACCTGACGCCTTCCAACAACACCAAGACCAGCCAGACCAAGGAACTGACCCCGGAAGCCTACGGCAACCGCTACATCCACTACGGCATCCGCGAGCACGGCATGGCCGCCGTCATGAACGGGCTGGCGCTGCATGGCGGGCTGATTCCCTATGGCGGCACCTTCTTCTGCTTCACCGACTATGCTCGGCCCGCCATGCGGCTCGCCTCGCTGATGGGCATCCGCTCGATCTTCGTGATGACCCACGATTCCATCGGGCTCGGCGAGGATGGGCCCACCCACCAGCCGGTCGAGCATCTGGCGGCCATGCGCGCGATCCCGAACCATCTGGTGCTGCGGCCGGCCGACGCCATGGAGACGGCAGAGTGCTGGGAAGTCGCGCTCGGCTCCACGACGGCGCCCTCCACGCTGGTGCTGACGCGCCAGAACCTGCGTGCGGTGCGCACCGGGGCGTCCGCCGACAATCTCTGCGCCCGGGGCGCCTATGAACTGGCGGCGGCCGAGGGCGGCGCGGCGAAGGTGACGATCTTCGCCAGCGGCTCGGAGGTCGAGATCGCGCTCGACGCCCGCGACGCGCTGCAAAAGGACGGCACGCCGACGCGGGTCGTCTCCGTGCCCTCATTCGAGATCTTCGACCAGCAGGACAAGGCCTGGCGCGAGGCGGTCATCGGAACGGCTCCGGTGAAGGTCGCCGTCGAAGCCGCGGTCCGGCAGGGCTGGGAGCGCTTCATCGGCTATGACGGCGCGTTCGTCGGCATGACCGGCTTCGGCGCCAGCGCGCCCGCGGAAGTGCTCTTCAAATATTTCGGCATCACCGCCGAAAACGTCGCCAGGATCGCTGCCGAGCGGGTGAAGAACGGCGTGCCGAAGGGCGAGGACGCCCGCGCCGTGCCGGCCAGCGAACCGGCGCGCCCGCATCCGTGACGGGCCGGCGCCGCGCCCGGCCTGCGTGCTGTTTTGACGCTCTTGTGCTGCTTGGACTAATCGATTTAAACTTTTCGCCGCGGGCTGGATTCCCGGCCGCCGGGCGTCTATGAAGCGGCTGCCCGTGCGGCGCCTCCCCGTTTCGTCCCGCCGCATCCAGATCGATCAAGGCCGCCCCGGCGCGGGGCCTCACGCAGGAGGATTTCCATGACTGTCAGAGTCGCCATCAACGGATTTGGCCGCATCGGCCGCAACATCGTCCGCGCCATCTACGAATCCGGCCGCAAGGACATCGACGTGGTCGCGGTCAACGATCTCGGCCCGGTCGAGACCAACGCACATCTGCTGCGCTACGATTCCGTGCATGGCCGCTTCCCGCACGAGGTGACGACCAGCGGCGACACGATCTCCATCGGCAAGGAGAAGTTCAAGGTGACGGCGATCAAGGACCCGTCGCAGCTTCCGTGGAAGGAACTCGGTGTCGACGTCGCGCTGGAATGCACGGGCATCTTCACCTCGCGGGAGAAGGCGGCGGCCCACCTGACCGCCGGCGCCAAGCGCGTCATCGTCTCCGCGCCCGCCGACGGCGCCGACTACACGGTGGTCTACGGCATCAACCACGACAAGCTGACCAAGGACCACGTCGTCATCTCCAACGGTTCGTGCACCACGAACTGCCTCGCGCCGATGGCGAAGGTCATGCACGACCTCGTCGGGCTGGAGAAGGGCATGATGACGACGATCCACTCCTATACCGGCGACCAGCCGACGCTGGACACGCTGCACAAGGACCTCTACCGCGCCCGCGCCGCTGCGCTGTCGCAGATCCCGACCTCGACGGGGGCGGCGAAGGCCATCGGCCTTGTGCTGCCGGAGCTCAAGGGCAAGCTGGACGGCATCTCGATCCGCGTGCCCACGCCGAACGTGTCGCTGGTCGACCTGAAATTCGTCTCCGGACGCGCGACGACGGTGCAGGAGGTCAACGACGCGCTGATCGCCGCTTCCGACGGCAGGCTCAAGGGCGTCATGACCTACACGCGCGACCCGCTGGTTTCGAGCGACCTCAATCACGACCCGCATTCGGCGACGATCCTGCTCGACCAGACCAAGGTGATCGACGGCAACTTCGACGTCACGGCAGCTTTCGCCAAGACCATCGCCTGACGCCCAGCCTCGCGCAAGCCTGGAGGGGAATAGCGAGAAGGGCGGGCCGCCTGGCCCGCCCTTCCCGCATTTCAGAGCGCGGAGATCCGTGGCGGCCGGAAGGGAACGGCGGCGCGGCATTGTATGAAAAAATCATGCATTCGCCTTGCGCGAGCCACGTCTTCGCCGCACTCTGCATCGAGACGCGAACGAGCCGGAGAGAGGGGACCGCGACCGACTGATGGATCATGCGATTTACCTCGTCACGCTCGTTGCCACGGCCCTGATCCTCGTCGCAGCCTTCTCAAGCCTCATCGCCTTCCGCTTCGGCGCCCCGCTGCTGCTGCTGTTCCTCGGCATCGGGCTCGTCACGGGCAGCGACGGGCTCGGCCTCGACTTCGACAATGCAGCGCTCGCCTATTTCGTCGGCTCCCTGGCGCTGGCGGTCATCCTCTTCGATTCCGGTTTCGGCACGCCCTACAGCGTGCTGAGGCAGGCGGCCCTGCCGGCCGTCTCGCTGGCCACCGCGGGGGTCGCCCTGACGGCCGGCATATTCGGCGTCGCCACCCACTATCTGACCGCGCTGACCTGGCCGGAGTCCTTCCTGCTGGGGGCGGCCGTCGCCTCGACGGACGCGGCGGCGGTGTTCTTCCTGCTGCGTGCCGGCAATGTGAACCTGCGCGACCGCGTGCGCTCCACGCTGGAGATGGAGTCCGGCACGAACGATCCGATCGCCATCTTCCTGACCATCACGCTGGTCGAAATCATCGCGCTCGGCCATGACGTGGGGACCGAGAAGCTGCTGCTGGGCATCGTGGTGGGGTTCGTGGGCGAGATGATCGTCGGCGCGCTGGTCGGCATCGCCGGCGGCTTCGCGATCGTGCGGCTGGTGGAGCGCCTTGCGCTCGACCGCGGCCTGCTGCCGATCTTCGTCCTGACGCTGTCGCTGCTGATCTTCGCGGGGGCCGGCACCATCGGCGGGTCGGGCTTCCTCGCCGTCTATCTCGCCGGCGTGATCGCGGGAAATTCCGGGATGCGGGCCGGCGCCACGCTCAAGCGCTTCCAGGACGGCGTGGCCTGGCTTGCCCAGATCATCATGTTCCTGGTGCTCGGCCTCTTCGCCACGCCCTCGCAATTCATGACGATCCTGCCCGTGGCGGTCGGCCTCGGCCTCTTCCTGATCTTCGTCGCGCGGCCGCTCGCCGTCTGGATCTGCCTGACGCCCTTCCGGTTTCCACGTGCCGAAACGGCGTTCATCTCCTGGGTCGGCCTGCGCGGGGCGGTCTCCATCCTCCTCGCCATCACGCCGCTGCTCGGCGGGCTGGCGGAGGGTCGCCTGATCTTCAACATGGCCTTCATCATCGTGCTGGTC
>JAFKJW010000154.1:7697-19665 GCA_017305925.1 Hyphomicrobiales bacterium
GGCCTCATCGTGCCGGCGCGCATCGGTCCGCTCAGCAAGTTCGAGCTGGAGCTGCCGGGCTCGGCGCGTCATGAGCTTCTCGCCTACAGGGTGGTGGCCGGCAGCCCCGTGACGAGCGGCGAGCGTATTCCCCGCTGGGCGCGGCCGTCGCTGGTGGTGCGGGAAGGCCGCTCCTTCAAATACCAGGACGCCGGGCGGCTGATGGCGGGCGACCATGTCTACATCTTCGTCTCGGAGCGCTATCCCAAGCTGCTCGACCGGCTGTTCGCCAGCCGCATCGCGGTCGATCCCGAGGACGAGGACTTCTTCGGCGCCTTCGCGCTCGATCCGCAAAGGCCGGCGGAGGAGCTGGAGACCGCCTACGGCCCCGGCCTGACGGAGACGGAGCGCAGGCTGTCCATCGGCGACCTCGTGAAGGCCCGCCTGGGCGGATACGCGGAATATGCGGACCGGGTCCCCCTGGGGCCGATCGACCTCATCGTGCGCGACGTGGACGAGAAGGGCAAGGTGACGAGCGTCGGCGTTTCCTTCGAGCCCCACGAGGCGCGCCAGCAGGTTCCGGTGTTCCTCAGCGCCGGCGAGATGTACGACCGCCTGCGTGCCCTGTGGCATCGCCTGCATGCGGGCCGGGCCGCGTCCGGGCCGCAGGAACCGACGCCCGATCTCTGAGCCGGCGGCCGCGAGGCACCAAGCGGCGCGTCGCCGAAAGGCCTTGCATCGCCGCTTTCCCGCGATATGGTCCGCCTCGCTTCCAAACACGAGGATATTGCGGTGGCCGCATTCAAGACACTCGACGACATCGGCGATGTGAAGGGCAAGCACGTGCTGGTTCGTGTCGACCTCAACGTGCCGATGGCCGATGGGAAGGTGGCGGACGCCACGCGTATCGAGCGGGTCGCCCCGACGATCACGGAGCTGACCGACAAGGGCGCCAAGGTGATCCTGCTCGCGCATTTCGGGCGTCCGAAGGGCGGGCCGGACCCGGCGTTCTCGCTGGAGCCCGTCGCCCGCGCCGCGTCGGACGTGATCGGGCGGCCGGTCGCCTTCGCCCACGACACGATCGGCGAGAAGGCGCAGGGCGCGGTGTTCTCCATGAAGCCGGGCGACATCCTGCTCTTGGAGAACACGCGCTTCGACAAGCGCGAGGAGAAGAACGATCCGGCCTTCACCGAGGCGCTGGCGAAGAACGGCGACTTCTATGTCAACGACGCCTTCTCCGCGGCGCACCGCGCGCATTCCTCGACGGAAGGGCTGGCGCATCTTTTGCCGGCCTATGCGGGGCGCGCCATGCAGGCCGAGCTGGAGGCGCTCGAAAAAGGGCTGGGCGCCCCCGCCAAGCCGGTGATCGCGATCGTCGGCGGCGCCAAGGTGTCGACCAAGATCGACCTCTTGATGAACCTGGTGCAGAAGGTGGACGCGCTGGTGATCGGCGGCGGCATGGCCAACACCTTCCTCGCCGCGCGCGGCACGGATGTCGGCAAGTCGCTCTGCGAGCACGACCTCGCCGGCACCGCCAAGCAGATCATGATCGAGGCCGCCACCGCCGGGTGCGCCGTCATCCTGCCGGTGGACGCGGTCGTCGCCAGGGAGTTCAAGGCGGGCGCGGCGAGCGAGACGGTCGCTATCGATCATGTGCCGGCCGACGCGATGATCCTCGACCTCGGCCCGAAGACCACGGAGACGATCAACCAGTGGATCGACCGCGCCGCGACGCTCGTGTGGAACGGCCCGCTCGGCGCGTTCGAGATCGCGCCGTTCGACAAGGCGACGGTCGCCGCGGCAAAACATGCGGCATCGCGCACGGCGGCGGGCAAGCTGGTCTCGGTGGCGGGCGGCGGCGACACGGTCTCGGCGCTCAACCATGCCGGCGTCGCGGACGACTTCACCTACGTGTCGACCGCCGGTGGGGCATTCCTGGAATGGATGGAAGGCAAGCCGCTGCCGGGCGTCGAGGTGCTGCGGCGCTGAGGGCGTTTCATGGGCAGGCGCAATTTTCTTTATGCTCTCCTGCTGGCGTGGACCTTCGCGGTCGGCTTCATCGACCGCGCGGGTCTCCTGTCCGGCGGTCTGTCGAGCATGTTCGACATCGCCCATCTCGCCATTTTGGTGGTGCTGACCTGGCTGTGGTGCAATGCGGACGCCGATGCGGGCGGCCATAAGCGCGTCGCCGGGCTGATTGGCTGGGCGATGGTCCTGCTGACGCCGGTCGGGCTCGGCATCTACCTTTTCCGATCGCGGACGCCCGGCTTGGCCACCCTGCTGCTCATCGGCTATTTCGCCGGTTTCGCGGCGGCCTACCTCGCGGGATGGTACGCCGCCGCCCTTCTTGCATTTCCCTCCGTCGGCGTCGGCTCCGCGGCTACCTGACGGCCTGTCTCCGGCAGGATATGCCGGCGCGTCATTCGAAATGGCCGGCCAGCGCCGCGAGCGAAATCGCGGCCAGCGCGATCACCGCCATCTTCCAGAAATCCCGGCGGCGCCGCAGGCCCGGAACGCCGATCGGCTTGATGAGCTGGATCACCATCAGGCCGGCGATCGCGAGGGACAGGATCTTCGTCATGCCGCCTTTCATCAGGATGCGCGCCGCCTGTCAAAGGCGCATAAGCGTTGGCTGTTACCCGCCAGCGGACGACATGAGACTTGTTACGGATGGACGCGGGCGGTGGCACCCGCTTAAATCGCCGGACTGTTCGGGGAGGAGCCGATGACGTCCCGCTATTACGCCACCTATGCCGCCTGGAGGCGGGATCCCGAGGGCTTCTGGGCGGATGCGGCCGGGGCGATCGACTGGTCGAAGCGGTGGGAGAGGGTCTACGACCCGGATGCCGGCGTCTATGGCCGCTGGTTCGTCGGCGCCGAGTGCAACACCTGCCACAATTGCATCGACCGCCATGTGGCGTCCGGCCGGGCCGATCAGGCCGCGCTGATCTACGACAGCCCGATGACCGGGCAGGTGAAGCGGTTCACCTATGGCGAGCTGAAGCGGGAGGTCGTGGCGCTCGCCTCCGTGCTGCGCAACCAGGGGGTGGGCAAGGGCGACCGCGTCATCATCTACATGCCGATGGTGCCGGAAGCGGTGTTCGCCATGCTGGCCTGCGCGCGCCTCGGCGCCGTCCATTCGGTCGTCTTCGGCGGTTTCGCTGCGCCCGAGCTCGCGGCCCGCATCGACGACGCCAAGCCGAAGGCGATCGTCTCGGCCTCCTGCGGGATCGAACCCGGGCGCGTGGTCGCCTACAAGCCGCTGCTCGACGGCGCCATCGCTCTTTCCGGCCACAAGCCGGAGCGCTGCCTGATCCTGCAGCGCGACACGCTGCGCTGCGATCTCGTCGCCGGCCGCGATCTCGACCTCGCCGACCAGATGGCGCGCGAGCGCGCGGCAGGCGCCAATGTCGACTGCGTCCCGGTCGCGGCCACCGATCCGCTCTACATCCTCTACACCTCCGGCACGACCGGCCAGCCGAAAGGCGTGGTCCGCGACAATGGCGGGCACATGGTCATGCTGGAATGGTCGATGGAGCACGAATACGGCGTGAAGCCCGGCGAGGCGTTCTGGGCGGCGTCCGACGTCGGCTGGGTCGTCGGGCATTCCTACGTCGTCTATGCGCCGCTGCTGCACGGCTGCATGACGATCCTCTACGAGGGCAAGCCCGTGGGGACGCCCGATGCGGGAGCCTTCTGGCGGGTGATCTCCGACCACGGCGTCGCAGCTCTGTTCACGGCGCCGACGGCGTTCCGCGCGATCAAGGGGCAGGATCCGGACGCCACGTTCCTGCCGAAATACGACCTCTCGAAATTCCGCACCCTGTTCCTTGCCGGCGAGCGGGCCGATCCGGAAACGGTCAGATGGGCCGAACGGCATCTTAGCCGGCCGGTCATCGACCACTGGTGGCAGACGGAGACGGGCGCGCCGATCAGCCAGAACCCCGTCGGCCTCGGCCTCCTGCCGGTCAAGCACGGATCGCCGGGCGTTTCCATGCCGGGCTTCGACGTGCGGATCCTCGACGACGCCGGCCATGAAGTGAAGCCTGGCACGATGGGCAACGTCGTCATCAGTCTGCCGCTGCCGCCCGGATGCCTGCCGACGCTGTGGAATGCGGAGCGGCGCTTCCGCGATGCCTATCTCACGGAGTTCCCCGGTTTCTACAAGACGGCGGATGCCGGCTATATCGACGAGGACGGCTATCTGTTCATCATGGCGCGCACCGACGACATCATCAACGTCGCCGGCCACCGGCTGTCCACCGGCGCCATCGAGGAGGCGGTGGCCGAGCATCCGGATGTCGCCGAATGCGCTGTGGTCGGCATCGCCGACGATCTGAAGGGGCAGGTGCCTTGCAGCTTCGTCGTCCTGAGCGCGGGCAGGAGTCGCGACGGCAAGGAGCTGGAACGGGAGGTCGTCGCGCTGGTGCGGGAGCGCATCGGTGCGGTCGCGGCCCTGAGGACGGTGGTCGCCGTCAAGCGGCTGCCGAAGACGCGTTCGGGCAAGATCCTGCGTTCCACCATGCAGAAGATCGCCGACAGGGAGGACTGGAAGATGCCGGCGACCATTGACGACCCGGCCGTTCTCGACGAGATCGGCGAGGCCTTGCGGGCCCGTGGGATCGGCATCTAGGTCGGCCTCAAGCCCTGTGTTTTTCAAGGATGGCGTGAAGGTCGTCTTCGGCAGCAAGGATGAACGAAGGGCGGCATTCTTCCTGACGCATTGCTGTCAGGAGGGGTGTGCGATGGTGGCTTCGCACCAACAAAGAGGAGCCAGCCATGAACCTGCTCACCCCCTTCCGCTCGGTCCGGCGCTATGCGGGCAAGATCAAGACTCTTCGGGACGATTTGCGGGCGGAACGTTCCATGAACTCGCTCCCCGAGGCCATCCGCAAGGACATCGGCTGGCCGGATCGGTACATGAACAGGAACGAAAGCCGGCTGTGAGCCTTATGCCGTGGGCGGTGGAGGAGGTGAGCGCATGACGGATAGGACGATCGGATTCGTGTTCCTTCCGGAATTCGCCGACTGGGAATACGGCCTGTTGTCCGCATCCGCTGCGGGATGGTTCGGCGCCCGGTCAGTAGCCCTCTCGCCTGCCGGCGGGCAGGTCCGCTCCATGAGCGGATTCGTCCTCGTCCCGGAGCGGTCCGTGGATCCTGCGCACAATGGCGACCTCGACGCCGTCGTGCTGGTGGGATCGGATATGTGGGCGGCCGACGAGGCGCCGGATGTCGCCGGACTTCTGATGGCGGTTCGCAAGCGCGACGGGATCGTCGGCGGCATTTGCGCGGGCACGCTCGGCCTCGCGCGGGCCGGCCTGTTCGAGGACGTGCGCCACACCAGCAACGGCCGCGACTGGATCCTGCACCATCTTCCCGATTACCGTGGTAAGGCGAACTATCAGGATGTGCCCCATGCGGTGTCCGACGGCGGGATCGTTTCCGCGCCGGGTTCGGCTCCCGGAACCTTCGCGCTGGCCGTGCTCGAAGCCCTTTATCCCGACAGGCGCGGGGAACTGGACGAGATGCGCGCCATGTTCTCGAAGGAGTATTCGGAACGGGCCTCCTGACAATATGCTGTCAGCAGCGCCGTGCGATAAAGGCATGGCGAGGAGATCGGAATGAAGCGTTGGACCGACAGGCTGGACCGGGGCGCCGCGGTGGTGAAGCCGGCGCCGCGCACGGTGGGCGACGTCGTCGAAGGACAGGCCATGCTCGTGCCGACCGCCCGGCAGGTCGACGATTTCATCCGTTCCATCCCGCCGGGCATGAAGATGGACGTTCGCGCGCTGCGCATCGCGCTGGCCGCCGAACATGGCGCCGAGGTTTCGTGTCCCGTCTATACGGGATATCATCTGCGCACCGTCGCGGAGGCTGCCCACGAGGCGCTCCAGTGGGGCATGCCGCTTTCGGAGATCACGCCGTTCTGGCGCGTGCTGGACTATGCGACACCCACGACGAGGCGCCTGAGTTTCGGCGACGGCCTGCTGAAGGCCCAACGCGCACGGGAAGGACTGGATTGAGCGATGCGTCGCGCCGACCGGCTGTTCCAGATCGTCCAGCATCTTCGCGGCGGCAGGCTCGTCACCGCGCAGAAGCTCGGCACCTGGCTGGAGGTTTCGGAGCGCACGATCTATCGCGACATAGCGGACCTGCAATCGACCGGCGTTCCGATCGACGGCGAAGCCGGCGTCGGCTACATGATGAGGGAAGGCTACGACCTTCCGCCGCTGATGTTCACGCGTGACGAGATCGTCGCGCTCGTCGCGGGCGCCCGCATGGTCCGCGCCTTCGGCGGGGCGGCCATGGCGCGCGCCGCCGAGGAGGCGCTGGTGAAGATCGGCTCCGTGCTGCCGGAGCCGGAGAAGGACCGCATCGCCCGCACCGAGATCCACGCGCCGATGTATGTCGTGAGCGACGCCGCGCGTGCCGCGATCGACCTGATCGAGCGGTCGATCGAAAAGCGGCAGGTGCTCACGCTCGACTACCAGGACGAGGCGGGGCGCGATTCGGTCCGTGACGTGCGTCCCCTCGGCCTGTGGTTCTGGGGCAAGGTGTGGACGCTGGTGGCGTGGTGCGAGATGCGCGGCGACTTCCGGGCCTTCCGGATCGACCGGATCGCCGAGGTGCGACAGTCCGGGCGCGTCTTCAAGCCGGAGCGCGGCAAGCAGCTCGCCGATTTCTACCGCGCCGTGGAGCGCAATGAGGATATGCCGGGAACCGGCACCCGCCGGTAGGACACGATGCCGAAAGGTTTCAGGCTTCTCGGCAAGCATCGTGCGGCGGATAAACGGATAGAGCGAACGCCCGATTCCAGGAGCGGCATTTCGTTTCAAGGTCCGTCGCCTGCTTTTCAGGAGGGAGAATTTTGGAAAGCGGCCGGCCGCATTAAGGTTGAGACAAGATTAATGCGGCCGCAGATTGACCGGGACCGGCACTCTGAATATTGACCACGGCAGTTTCGGTCATTGTCCTCGTGTCGGCAGGAGGGCCGTCGGTATGGCGGCGCATAGCGGCAGCTTCGGGAGACGGCTTTTGCCTGGGCTCGTTACCCGTGGTCTCGTTCTTCTGTTCCTGGTCGCCGGCCTTGCGCCCGCGGCCCACGCCGATGTCTGCGACATGCTGCGGGCCCAGGCGAATGCCGCGGCAAGCGGCGGCGCTTCCGTCACCGCCCTGAAGAAGCAGCTCGCCGCGCTGCGTGCTCTGGAGGGCCAGCGCCAATGCGCGAAGAGCGGCATCTTCGGCCTGTTCACCTCCTGCCGCGACATCGCCCGACGGAAGAGTGCGGTGGAGCGCGAACTCCGTGCGGCAACGCGGCCGTCCGGCGCTGTCCCGGCCCGTCTGAGGGCGCGCATGGAGGAACTCGGCTGCCTCCAGAGCGGCAAGCGCGACAAGACCCAGATGGTGAAGAGCACGAACAGGGATGCCCGCGGCTGGAATGCGGGCAGCGACATGCTGTTCTGCGTGCGCCTTGAGGACGGCTATTTCTTCCCGGCGCCGAATTCCGGCTTCGTGGCGGCTTCGGACGCCGAGCGGACCAGGAGCCAGTGCCGGTACATCTGCGACAATGCCGACATGGACGTCTACCGTCTCGACGACCCGACGCTCGAAACCGAGGAGATGGTGTCGGTGGAAGGCCGTCAACCCTACAGGGAGCTGCGCACCGCGTTCCGCTATCGCGATGCGGAGCAGTTCAAGGCCTGCGATCTGCAGCGCTACAGCCGGCGCGTCAGCCTGGCTCGCGCCGACGCCATGACTCCGACCACCATCGACGCGAAGTCGATCGTCCTGCCGGTTCCCAACGCACGGCCCGACATCGAGCCGATCGCCTTTTCAGAACCGCCGAAGCAGCAGGGCGCCAATCCGCTCACGCGCAAGGTGCGCGTCGTCGGCGCACCCTACCTGCCGAACGAATAGGTTTTTCCCAGGCGGATTTCGCAGGAACGGCCTGCGTCCCGCATCTATGAGGAAAGAACGTCGGCCCATTCGGGATGGCGCTTGAACTGCGCCGCGGCGAAAGGGCAGAGCGGGATGATTGTCCTGCCGGCCGCACGGGCATCCTCCACCGCGCGGGCGACCAGCGCGGCACCGATGCCCTGGCCGCGGAAAGCATCCGGAACGCCCGTGTGGTCGATGATGATGCGCTGCGTGCCGAGCTTCGAATAAGTGAGCTCCGCCACCTCACCGCCGTCACCGCGAATAAGGTAGCGCCCCTTGCTGTCCGTCTCTTCCCGCTCGATCGATGCTTCGCTCATGGTCGTGCCGGCAGGGCCGCCTCCAGAAAATGCCGCGCCGCGACGGTCCTGTCCGACCGGAACGCGGGGCGGGCTTCGCCGATGCAAGGTAGCGCCGGCGTGGACGTTGCGCAAACGGGCTCCGGCGATCCGTCGCCGCAGATACCCGCCTACGTCCTGTCGTTCGCCGGGTAGGGCGTGCCGAGCAGGATCAAGAGGCCGACGCCGAGGAAGATTATGATCATCGCCATGCCGAGGCGCGGCGACCCGCTGAGCGCCGTCACCGTCGCCACCATGAAGGGAGCGAGGAAGCTCGTCGCGCGCCCGGCCAGCGCGTAGATGCCGAAATAGCGGCCCGCTTCCTCGGGCGTGACGCTGCGCGCCATGTAGGAACGCGAGGATGCCTGGACGGGGCCGAAGGCAATGCCGATGAGGGCGCCGTAGAGGATGTAGAATTTTTCGGCCGCCGTACCGAAAACGCCGCCGGAGTCGGCGAGGTCGAGAGGAATGAGGCCGAAGAGGGTGAAGCCCGGGCCGGTGGAGACGATGCCGACGGTCGCGACCGTGAGCGAGACCAGCGAGAGCAGCACCACGATCTTGGAGCCGAGGATCGTGTCGAGGCGGCTCGCGGCGAGGCAGCCGAAGATGGCGATGACGTTGAGCATGATGCCGAAAAGGCCCAGTTCCGTGATCGACCAGTTGAACATCAGCGCCGCGAAGGTTCCGCCAAGCGCGAGCAGCGCATTGACGCCGTCCTGATATATCATGCGCGCGACCAGGAAACGCACGATGCCGCCGCGGTGCCGGGCTTCCCGCAGCGTTGTCTTGAGCTCGCCGAGGCCGGCCCTGACGGCCGTTCCGAAGGGCAGACCGCCTTTCGTCTGGTCCGGCGTGAACAGGAACATCGGCAGGATGAAGATGAAATACCAGACGGCGGCGAGCGGTCCGGTGATGCGCGCGTCCTCGCCCTGTACCGGGTCGAGCCCGAAGAGCGGGACGGTGCCGAGGATCGTCCTGCCGGTCTCCGGGGAGGCGGCGATGGCGAGCAGGACGAAGATCAGCATGATCATGCCGCCGAGATAGCCGAGCCCCCACGCGATGTTGGAGATGCGTCCGATCTGGGCGGCGGAGACCAGGCGCGGCATCATCGAATCGTTGAAGACGATGGAGAACTCCGCGGCGATCGAGGCCAGCGAGAAGAAGAAGAGCGCCAGAACGATGCTGGAGCCGGGCGCGGCCCACCAGAGCGCGATCAGCGACAGGATCTTGATGACGGCGAAGAAGCCGATCCACGGCTTGCGGGGGCCGGTCTGGTCGGCGACGGAGCCCAGCACCGGCGACAGAATGGCGATCACGAAGCCGGAGGCGGCGATGGCGTAGCCCCAGGCGCTCTGGCCGACAGCCGGATCGGCCACCATGCGGGAGACGAAATAGGGTCCGAAGATGAAGGTGGTGACGACGGTGAAGAAGGGCTGCGCCGCCCAGTCGAAGAGCATCCAGCCCCATATGCCGCTGCGCGGGACGCCGGGGGCTTCGGCCTTGATCGACGCCATTTCGCTCATCGGTTGCCCCTCACGATTGCGGCGGCGCCGCGATGCCCCAATCCAGTAAAGGGATTCCCTGAAAGATAGTAGCCGTTCAGGCCGGAATGCTAATCCCCGGCAGCGGCGGGAAGCCGGAAGTCCGGCCGCCATCCAAGCTCGGCGGCGGCCTTTCCGGTGGCGATCGCCGCGTTCGGCTCGGCGATGTTGTAAGCGCCCGGCCGGCCGTGGTCGATCGCCAGCAGGGCCGCATGGGCGGCGGCGTCGACATGCAGCGGCGATGTTCCCTGCGGCGCGTCGCTTCCGGTCCGCGGCCCGTAAAGCTCACCGTAGCGCAGCACGATGCCCTCCATGGGAGCGGCATTCAACACCTGCTCCTCCAGCGAGATCACGCCCCGCATGGTTACTCCGGAAGGACCCTCGGCGGCCGCTTTCAGCGGGTCGTCCTCGCCATGCGGCTCCGGACCGGGGGCGTAGGTCCAGGCGATGCTCTGCGCGATCAGCCGCCGCGCGCCCGCCGCCAGCGCTGCGGCAATCAGGTTCCTGGTTCCCTCGTCGCGGATACGGGCGTTGCGCGGCAAGGCCGCTTCCATCCCGGCCGGATCGAGCTTCGGCGGCAGGTCGGTGAGCTGGTGGATCACCACATGCGGGCGGGCGGACAGCACCGCTGCGGACAGCGCGTCGGCGTCGAAGACGTCGACGATCACGGGATGGGCGCCGGCCTTCGCCAGTTCGTCGCCCTTCTCGGCGCGGCGCGTGGTGCCCCATACCTCATGTCCTGCCTCCCGCAGCAGGGGAATAAGCCGGCGGCCGACGACGCCCGTCGCTCCGGCGAGAAAGATTCTGTCTGCCATCGAATGCTCCTGGCCTGACATGACGCGGGCCATCTTAACAAGGATGCCGGGCGCGGCATACGCTTTGCCGACGATGCGTATCGTTCTTGCGCTTGACTGCGGGGCGGTGTTTGTTCACGTCCGGCGGACGGATCTTCCGCCGGGACCGCCTCGGCCCCGTCAACCATTCGCAGGAGGGGTTGCGCATGGACCTTTCGTTTCCCTGGCCGACCACCAGCGGCGAGTGGGGCGCCTGGGCGAGCGCCGTCGTCACGCTGGCCGTCGGGCTGGTGCTGCTGTTCGCGCCGCGCATCGCCTTTCGCGTGCTCAGGCTCCAGACCCGCGAGGACAAGCCGCACGCCATCGCGGCGGCACGGGGCACGATGGCCGGCTTCTATCTCGGCGTCGGCGCCTGTGCAGCGCTGCTGGCGCAGCCGCTGCTCTACATGACGCTCGGCTTCTGCTGGCTGTTCACCGTGTTCGGCCGGCTGATCTCGATGCTCTCGGACGCCGGAAACCGGCCGTCCAACTGGATCGCGCTGGTGATCGAGATCGTGCTCGCCGCCCTGCCCCTCGGCTTCGCGTTCGGCTTCCTGCCCTGATATCCCGGCGTGCCGCCAAAGCCTGCGACAAACAGAGCAAAATGCGTGTCTGACATCGTGTTGCGAGTCTCTAACGCCTGTGCTAGACGGCAATCGAATTTCGACGGGAGGGGCGGCTTCACGTCTCTTCCCGCGCGGGAAAAATCAACTAGGTCAAAGATTTAGCCGGGGCGCTCGCCTCGCGCCAGAAATTCTCCGGCCTGCCAGACGAAAGAACCGACGTTCCGTGGCCAATTCGAACGCACCGATCTCCGGAGTTGCCGAACGTTACGCGCGGTCGCTTTTCGACCTCGCCAACGAGGCGGGCTCCGTCGCGGCGGTCGAGAAGGATCTGGGGCGCTTCGAGGCGCTGCTGGAGGGAAGCGGCGATCTGAAGCGGCTGATCTACAGCCCGGTCTTCTCCGCCGACGACCAGTTCAAGGCGATCGCCGCAATCGCCGACAAGGCCGGAATCAAGGGGCTTGTCGGCAATTTCCTGCGCGTGGTGGCGAAGAACCGCAGGCTCTTCACGCTGCCGGGCATCATCCGGGCCTTCCGCCGGCTCGCGGCCGACGCGCGCGGCGAGACCACGGCCGAGGTCACGTCGGCCCATGCCCTGACGGCCGCGCAGGAGAAGGAACTGAAGGCGACCCTGAAGGGCGTCGCCGGCAAGGATGTGGCGATCTCCGTCACCGTCGATCCGTCGCTGCTCGGCGGCATGGTGGTGAAGATGGGCTCCCGCCAGATCGACACGTCGCTCAAAACCAAACTCAATTCGCTCAAGCTTGCACTGAAAGA
>JAFKJW010000155.1 GCA_017305925.1 Hyphomicrobiales bacterium
CGCCAAGGACTTCGGCGTCGAATACTACTCGGAGAACGACAAGCGGCAGGGCATCGTCCACATCATCGGCCCCGAGCAGGGTTTTACGCTTCCGGGCATGACGATCGTCTGCGGCGACAGCCACACCTCCACGCACGGCGCCTTCGGCGCGCTGGCGCACGGCATCGGCACGTCGGAGGTCGAGCATGTGCTGGCGACCCAGACGCTCATCCAGAAGAAGGCCAAGAACATGCTGGTGCGCGTCGACGGCCAGCTTCCGCCGGGCGTCACGGCCAAGGACATCATCCTTGCCATCATCGGCGAGATCGGCACCGCGGGCGGCACCGGCTATGTCATCGAATATGCCGGCGAGGCGATCCGTGCGCTTTCCATGGAAGGCCGCATGACCATCTGCAACATGTCGATCGAGGGCGGCGCGCGCGCCGGCCTGATCGCGCCCGACGAGACGACCTTCGCTTATATCAAGGGCCGCCCGAAGGCGCCCACCGGCAAGGCATGGGACATGGCGGTGGACTACTGGAAGACGCTCTATACGGACGAGGGTGCGCATTTCGACAAGGTCGTGGTGCTCGATGCCGCCAAGCTGCCGCCGATCGTCACCTGGGGTTCCTCGCCCGAGGACGTCGCGGCGGTGACCGGCACGGTGCCCAACCCCGAGGAGATCGAGGACGAGAACAAGCGCAACTCCAAGAAGCGCGCGCTTGAATATATGGGCCTGGAGCCCGGCACGAAGATGACCGACATTTCGATCGACCGGGTCTTCATCGGCTCCTGCACCAACGGCCGCATCGAGGATCTGCGTGCCGTCGCCAAGGTGGTGGAGGGCAGAAAGGTCGCGTCGTCTGTCAATGCGATGATCGTTCCGGGGTCGGGGCTGGTGAAGGAGCAGGCCGAGAAGGAAGGCCTCGACAGGATCTTCATCGAGGCCGGCTTCGACTGGCGCGAGCCGGGCTGCTCCATGTGTCTGGCGATGAACGACGACCGCCTCGTTCCCTACGAGCGCTGCGCATCCACCTCGAACCGCAATTTCGAGGGACGCCAGGGCTTCAAGGGCCGCACGCATCTCGTTTCGCCCGCCATGGCGGCCGCGGCGGCGATCGCCGGCCATTTCGTCGACATCCGCGACTGGAGCTGAGCGGGCGGGCATGCTGTCAGCGGCGGCTGCCGCCGCTGACAGGCGTTAACGCCTTCTTCGCGGAGGCATGGTTTGATGCCGCCGCATGAGCGGCGCAGCATTCATCCTCGCCATAAATCTGACCGTCGTCGTGTTCCTGGCGACGGCCTTCTTCGTCGTCGCGGCCTACGACCGCGGCGCCGGTGCCGGCCGCTGGTTCGGCAGCGCCTATCTGGTGGGCGGGCTGTACTACGCCATCGAACTGGCGATCCATTTTCTGGGCTATGGCGACGGGGCGGTGATCTTCGGGGCGGCGGTGCTGCTGGCCGGCCTGACGGTGTTCAACGTCGGCATCGCCCGCCATCACCGCATCCGGCCGCCGGTCGTCCTGTGCGCGGTGGTGAGTTCCGCCGGCGTGATCGCCACATTGCTGGCGGCCGACATGCCGAGATATTCCCTGGAGCGCATGCTGGCCTTCCAGGCTCCCTATGCGCTGATGCAGGTCATCGCCGCATGGACGACGATGCGCGCCCGCCGGAAAACCCTGTCCGACTATGTGCTGGCGGGGCTCTTCACCTGCGCCGGCATCCAGTTCCTCTCGAAACCTTTCATCGCCAGCGCCGTGGGAGGCTGGGGAGAGCGGCCCTCCGCCTATCTCGACAGCAACTATGCGCTCATCTCGCAATCGCTCGCGACCGTCTTCGCTCTCGGCATCGCCCTGACGCTCATCATAAAGGTGGTGCACGGCATGGTCGCGGAGGCTACCGCCAGATCCGAGACCGATACGCTGTCAGGGCTGCTGAACAGGCGGGGCTTCGAGACCCGCGCGGCCCGGGCGGTGGAACGCGCCAACCGGCACGGCTTTCCGCTTTGCATAGTGGTTTGCGACCTCGATCATTTCAAGGCCGTCAACGACACCTACGGGCATGCGGCGGGCGATCGCGTCCTCGTGTCCTTCGCGGCGCTCCTGAAGGAAAGCCTGACGGAAAAGCATGTGGCCGGCCGGATCGGCGGGGAGGAGTTCGTGAGCCTGCTCTCCGGCGTCAATCTCAGCACCGCGCGCCTCTTCGCGGAGGGCGCGCGCACCGCGTTCTCGGCACGGACCATGGACGGACTGCCCTCCGGCCATCGCTGCACCGCCAGCTTCGGCGTGGCGCAACTGCAGAGCGGGGAGTCCCTTGCCTCGCTGATGGCCAGAGCGGATGCGGCGCTCTATGCGGCCAAGCGCGGCGGCCGTGACCGGGTCCATGTCTCGCAGGCGGGCTTGGCGCTCGTCCACCAGTCGGCGTGAGCGGGCACGAAGGCCTTCATTCTCGCGTCACTTCGCCGAAAAACGGGCTCCACCTTTCGGCGTGCTGCTTTATTGCCGGGAGCAGACGAGGGGAGGCTGAGGGATCTCGCCCTCGGAGAGGCCGTACATGTAGCTCCGGCCCTTCCAGAGATAGGGCGGGTAGTAGCAGTCGGCCCCGGCCTCGCCGTCGTGGCGGCGCACGACGCGCGGCTCTTCGGCGCCGTCGTTCGCGTAGGCGTTAAGCTCCGACGCCAGATGACCCTGGCCGACGATGATGCGCTTGTAGCCGGCCCGGCTGTAGATCACCAGGTTGCCGTACGAATCTGCGTAGATGAGGTCCCGCGGACGCTCCGTTGCCTGCGCGGCATCCATGACCGTTGCGGCGCCGGCAACGGCGCTCGCGAGCAAAACCGTACGAAAAAACGCTGGCCAGGACATTTCCGATCTCCGTTGACGCGTCCAAGCCTCCTCAGGACCGAACTTAACGTTTTCTTAACGATTGTTAAGACCGGTCGTGCAAACCCTTGGGTCGGCGATGAATTATGGTTAACGGGCGCGTGTTGCGCGCGACGATGCGGCAGTGTCTTCAATCGGTTTGATCCGCGTTTCACGTCGGGCTCGACTAAATCACTCTAGTTGAATGATTTTCCGGCTTTGACGCAGTGCAAAAACCGCACTAAAACGCATGGGCGAAAGCCGCAGAAGGGCCCGCCCTCCGTCGCGGCTCCTAGCCCTGATGCCTCCGGGGAAGCCATGAGCGAAACCACAGCCACCCGACCGGCCGCGCGAGCGCGGCCCCTGTCGCCGCATCTCACCGTCTATCGCTGGCCGATCACCATGACGATGTCGATCCTGCATCGCATCACGGGCGGTGCGCTCTATGTCGGCACGCTGCTCATCGCCTGGTGGCTGATCGCCGCGGCGACCTCGCCGGCTCACTTCGCCTTCGTTCAATGGCTGATCACGTCATGGCTGGGGCTCCTGGTCCTGTTCGGGTACACCTTCGCCCTCTTCCTTCATCTGCTCGGCGGCATACGGCACTTCATCTGGGACGTCGGGGCGGGGCTCGACAAGCACACCGCCTCGAAGCTCGGCTGGGCGACCCTGATCGGCGCGGCAATCCTGACCGTCGCGGTCTGGGTCGTCTATTTCCTGATCTGAGGAGGCTGCAATGCGCGACATGCGAACACCCCTCGGCAAGGTCCGCGGCCTCGGCTCCGCCAAGGACGGCACCGAGCATTTCTGGCACATCCGGCTGACGGCGGTCGCGCTCGTGCCGCTGTCGCTTTTCGTCATAGGCTGGGTGCTGTCGCTGCGCGGCGTGAGCGTGGACGGCGTCCGCGCCTCGCTGGCACAGCCGCTCGTCGCTCTGCCCGTCGCGCTCTTTCTCGTCGCCGCGCTGTTCCACATGCGGCTCGGGATGCAGATCATCATCGAGGACTACGTCCACGGCGAGGGCAGCAAGGTCGTGCTGCTGATGCTCAATACCTTCTTCACGATCGCGATCGGCGTCGTCTCGCTCTTCGCGCTCCTCAAACTGTCCTTCGGAGGCTGAAGCGTGGCGGACGCGAGCAGCAGGGCCGCTGCGGCCTACACCTATGTCGATCACAAGTTCGACGTCGTCGTCGTCGGCGCCGGCGGCGCGGGCCTGCGGGCCACGCTCGGCATGGCCGAGCAGGGCTTCAAGACGGCGTGCATCACCAAGGTCTTCCCGACGCGCTCCCACACGGTCGCCGCGCAGGGCGGCATCGCCGCCTCGCTCCAGAACATGGGCGCCGACAGCTGGCAGTGGCATCTCTACGACACGGTGAAGGGCTCGGACTGGCTGGGCGACGTCGACGCCATGGAATACATGGTCCAGCAGGCGCCGGCCGCCGTCTACGAACTGGAGCATTACGGCGTGCCGTTCTCGCGCACCGAGGAAGGCAAGATATATCAGAGGCCGTTCGGCGGGCATATGATGAATTTCGGCGACGGCCCGCCCGTGCAGCGCACCTGCGCGGCCGCCGACCGCACCGGCCACGCCATCCTGCATACGCTCTACGGCCAGTCGCTGCGCCACAGCGCGCAGTTCTTCATCGAGTATTTCGCGCTCGACCTCATCATGGAGCCGGACGGCCGCTGCACCGGCGTGGTCGCCTGGAACCTCGACGACGGCACGATCCACCGCTTCTCCGCCAAGATGGTGGTGCTGGCCACCGGCGGCTACGGCCGCGCCTACTTTTCGGCGACCTCGGCCCACACCTGCACCGGCGATGGCGGCGGCATGGCCGCACGCGCCGGCCTGCCGCTCCAAGACATGGAGTTCGTGCAGTTCCACCCTACCGGCATCTACGGTGCCGGCTGCCTCATCACCGAGGGCGCGCGCGGCGAGGGCGGCTATCTCGTCAATTCCGAGGGTGAGCGCTTCATGGAGCGCTATGCGCCCTCGGCCAAGGACCTCGCCAGCCGCGACGTCGTCTCGCGCTGCATGACGCTGGAGATCCGCGAAGGCCGCGGCGTCGGCAAGAACAAGGACCACATCTTCCTGCATCTCGACCATCTCGACCCGGCCGTGCTGCACGAGCGCCTGCCGGGCATTTCCGAGAGCGCGAAGATCTTCGCCGGCGTCGACGTCACGCGCGAGCCGATCCCGGTGCTGCCGACCGTCCACTACAATATGGGCGGCGTGCCGACGAACTATTGGGGCGAGGTGCTGAACCCGACCGCCGACGATCCCGACAGGGTGTCGCCCGGCCTGATGGCGGTGGGCGAGGCGGGTTGCGCCTCCGTCCATGGCGCCAACCGGCTCGGCTCCAACTCGCTGATCGACCTCGTCGTGTTCGGCCGCGCGGCGGCGCTCAGGGCAGCCGAGGTGATCGACCGCGATGCCGCGATGCCGTCGCTGAACATCGAGGCCGCCGACCGCATCATGGACCGCTTCGACCGTCTTCGCCATGCCGACGGGACGACGCCGACGGCCCAGCTGCGCGAGAAGATGCAGCGGGCGATGCAGGAGGACGCCGCGGTGTTCCGCACGCAGGAATCGCTGGAGAAGGGCTGCGAGCGGATTTCCGCGATCTGGGGCGAATTGAAGGACATCAAGGTGTTCGACCGCTCGATGATCTGGAACTCCGACCTCGTCGAGACGCTGGAGCTGGAGAACCTGATGGCCAACGCCATCGCGACCGTCTACGGCGCGGAGGCACGCAAGGAGAGCCGCGGCGCGCATGCCCGCGAGGATTTCTCCAAGCGCGACGACGAGAACTGGCGCAAGCACACGCTGGCGCGGGTCGACGCCGACGGCAAGGTGACGCTGAGCTACCGCCCGGTCCATACCGAGACCATGCTGCCGGTTTCCGAGGGCGGCATCGACCCGAAGAAGATCGCGCCCAAGGCGCGGGTTTACTGAGGAACGGACATGGTCGAACTCGCTCTCCCCAAGAACTCGCAGATCCGGCAGGGCAAGACCTGGCCGAAGCCGGAGGGCGCCACGAACCTGCGCGAGTACCGCATCTACCGCTGGTCGCCCGACGACGGCGAGAACCCGCGTATCGATACCTATTATGTCGACATGGACGATTGCGGGCCGATGGTGCTCGACGCGCTGCTCTGGATCAAGAACAGGGTCGACCCGACGCTGACGCTGCGCCGCTCCTGCCGCGAGGGCATATGCGGCTCCTGCGCCATGAATATCGACGGCTCCAACACGCTCGCCTGCACCAAGGGCAGCGAAGATATCTCCGGGGCGGTAAAGATTTATCCGCTGCCGCACATGCCGGTGGTGAAGGATCTCGTTCCCGACCTCACCAATTTCTACGCCCAGCACGCCTCGATCGAGCCCTGGCTGCACACCGTGTCTCCGGAGCCGGCCAAGGAATGGCGCCAGAGTCATGAGGACCGGCAGAAGCTCGACGGCCTCTATGAATGCATCCTGTGCGCCTGCTGCTCCACCGCCTGCCCGAGTTACTGGTGGAACGGCGACCGCTATCTCGGCCCCGCCGCGCTGCTCCAGGCCTACCGGTGGCTGATCGATTCCCGCGACGAGGCGAAGGGCGAGCGGCTGGACAATCTGGAGGATCCGTTCCGCCTCTACCGCTGCCACACCATCATGAACTGCACACAGACCTGCCCCAAGGGCCTCAACCCCGCCAAGGCGATCGCGGAAATCAAGAAGATGATGGTGGAACGACGGGTCTGATTTATGGGTGCGTCCTTCGAGGCTCGCTTCGCTCGCGCCTCAGGATGAGGAAAGTAGTTTGTCGAACCCACGACGCAGTGGGCTCGATGCGCTAACCTTCCTCATCCTGAGGCGCGAGCGAAGCGAGCCTCGAAGGACGCACCTTTAGTGTCAGGACGGGACGAGAACGGGTAAACATGACCGACAGCGAGCTTCCGATCCTTTCCCCGGCCGAGGCGCGCATTCTCGGCTGCCTGATTGAGAAGAAGGAACTGACGCCCGACATCTACCCGCTGACGGCGAACGCCGCGCTGGCCGCCGCCAACCAGAAGACGGCACGCGAACCGGTGATGGCGCTGGAGATGGCGGAGGTGAGCCGGGCGCTCGCCACGCTCCAGCAGAAGGGGCTGGTGCGCCAGGCCTTCGCCTCGCGCGTCGACCGCTATGAGCATCTGCTGGCGCAGAAATTCTCGCTGACCCGCGCGCAGGGCGCGATCGTGGGCCTGTTGCTGCTGCGCGGCCCCCAGACGGCGCACGAGCTGCTCGCGCGGACCGAGCGGATGGCGAGCTTCGCGTCTGTGGAGGGTGTGAAGAGCGATCTCGACCTGCTGATCGGCCGCCGGCCGCCGCTGGTGCAGCTGATCGAGCGCGGTCCTGGCCAGCGCGAGGACCGCTACGCGCATCTCCTGTCCGGTCCCGTGGAGGCGCCGGCGTCGCGCGAGCCGACCCGCGTTTCCTCCGCTTCGCAGGATCCCGGCCTCGAAGCTCGCGTCAGGGCGTTGGAAGAGCAGGTCGCTGCCCTGGCCGAGCGGCTTGGAAAGCTCGCGGGCGAATCCTGAGCGGCCGCGGGCCGGTGCTCATCCCGCCCGTTCGGGGAACAGCTTCCGCAAGCCCTCCGGCGAGGCCTCGCACACGCCGCGTTCGGTGATCAGGCCCGTCACAAGGCGCGCCGGCGTCACGTCGAAGGCCGGATTCGCGGCGGGAGTCTTTTCCGGGGAGATGCGCACGCTGACGGTGCCGCCGTCGGGTCCGCGTCCCTGCACGAAGCTCACCTCGTCCGCCGACCGTTCCTCGATAGGGATCTCGCTTACGCCGTCATGCACGGTCCAGTCGATGGTGGGCGAGGGCAGGCCGACATAGAAAGGCACGCCGTTGTCGCGTGCGGCGAGCGCCTTGAGATAGGTGCCGATCTTGTTGCAGACGTCGCCGTTCGCCGTCGTCCGGTCGGTGCCGACGATCACCATGTCGACCATGCCGTGCTGCATGAGGTGGCCGCCGGCATTGTCCACGACCAGCGTGTGCGGCACGCCGTCGCCGCCGAGTTCCCAGGCCGTCAACTGGGCGCCCTGGTTGCGCGGCCTGGTCTCGTCCACATAGACATGGACCGGAATGCCGGCTTCGCGCGCGAGATAGATCGGCGCGGTGGCCGTGCCGTAATCGACGGTCGCCAGCCAGCCGGCGTTGCAGTGGGTCAGGATGTTGACGCGTTCGCCCGGTTTCTTTTTCGCCGCGATGGTGCGGATGATCTCCAGCCCGTTCCGGCCGATGGCGCGGTTGATGGCGACGTCCTCGTCGGCGATCGCCGCGGCGCGCCTGTAGGCGGCGGCCGTGCGCTCGCCGGCCGGAAGCGGCCGGAGCGTCGCGCGCATGTCGTCCAGCGCCCAGCGCAGATTGATCGCGGTGGGGCGCGTCTCGTGCAGGCGCTCCCACGCCTGGTCGAGTGCCGCGTCGGACGCTTCGACGGTCATCTGCAGCGCCATGCCGTAAGCCGCCGTGGCGCCGATCAGCGGCGCGCCGCGCACCCACATGTCGCGGATCGCCGTGGCGACGGCCTCGACGGAGGAAAGAGTCTCGATGCGGAATTCGTGCGGCAGCCAGCGCTGGTCGATCACGTCCACGGACCGGCCGTCCGCATTGAGCCAGATGGTTCTGTAGTGCTTGTCGCCGATTCTCATGCGCCCGTGATACACCGCGCCGGCCGGCAGGCAAAGACGGCGCAGCCGGCCGGACCTCGCCGGCTCAGTGCCCGCCGCCTCCGCCGCCGGCCATGGCCGGAGGCTTGCGCATGCCGACGGCGAAGATCGCGAGCGAGGCGAAGAGCAGGGTGAGGAGGTAGAACACGTCCATGAAGGACATCACCATCGCCTGCTGATGGACCAGGCCGGCGAGTTTCGAGAGCGCCGCCGATCCGGCGTCGAGGCCGGGATGGGCTTCGAAGCCGCGCGTCATGTTGTCGAGCTGCTGCTGGGCCTGAACGCTGCCCCACTGAACGCTCTCCGACAGGCGCGCATAGTGGAACGCGTTGCGGTCTATGAGAACGGTGTTGATGAGCGCCAGCCCGACCGCGCCGCCGAGGTTGCGCGTCAGGTTGAACAGGCCGGAGGCGTTCTTCAGCCGGTCGGGCGGCAGGGTGCCCAGCGCGAGGTTGTTGATCGGCACCATGCACAGCATCAGCGAGCAGCCGCGCAGGATCTGCGGAACCAGCAACTCGTAGAAATCCCAGTCGGCCGTGAGATACGTCATCCGCCATGTGCCGGCCGCGAAGCCGAGAAAGCCGACCATCATCATCAGCCGCGGATCGGTCTTGCTGGAGAGCATCCCGGAGATGGGCGCGGTCAGGAACATGGCGAGACCGCTGACGAACAGCGCCTCGCCGATCATCATGGAATCGTAGCCGCGGATACGCCCGAGGAAGACCGGATAAAGATAGGTGAGCCCGTAGAGCCCGATGCCGAGCACGAAGGAGAAGACCGAGCCGAAGGCGAAATTGACGTTGGAGAAGGCGCGCAGGTCGACGATCGGCTCCTCCGCCGTGAAGACGCGCCAGAAGAACACGATGGCGCCAACCGTCATGACGACGGCGAAGACGAAGACGGACCGGTCCTGCAGCCAGTCGTGGTTGGGGCCCTCCTCCAGCACATATTCGAGCGAGCCGAGGAAAGCGCCCATGCCGATCAGCCCCCACCAGTCGAACTTGTCGAAGAGCTTCCAGTTCGGCTTGTCGAAGTCGATCAGCGACCAGGCCGCCGTGGCGACGAGGATGCCGGGCACGACGTTGATCAGGAATAGCCAGTGCCAGGACATGGCGTGGCTGATGTAGCCACCGACCGTCGGGCCGATGGTCGGGGCGAGCGTTGCGACGAGGCCGATCATCGGTGAGACGACGGCGCGGCGCGACGGCGGGAAGATGGTGAAGGCGGCCGCGAAGACGCTGGGGATCATGCCGCCGCCGATAAAGCCCTGGATGGCGCGGTAGACGATCATCTGGTCGATATTGGTGGCCGTCGCGGCGAGCGCGCTCGCCGCCGTGAAGCCGGCGGCCGAGATGGTGAACAGCACCCGTGTGGAGAGCATGCGCGACAGGAAACCGGACAGCGGGATCATGATCACTTCGGCGATCAGATACGATGTCTGTACCCAGGGAATCTCGTCCGCGCTGGCGCTCAAGCCCGCCTGGATCTCGGTCAGGGACGCCGAGACGATCTGGATGTCCAGGATCGCCATGAACATGCCGAACACCATCGCGAGGAACGCCACGACGCGGCGGGGGCTCAGCTCTTCGGCCGGCCGCGCGGGAGTCGCCGGCCTGATGCCCGGCACGCTACCCGCCGTCGATGTGGTCGAGCCGGCCATGTCCGCGTCCGCTCAGTTCGCCGCAGGGCCGGTGCGGCTGTCGATGTTGGCGACGACGCTCAGCCCGGCCCGCAACTGCTCCTGGCTCAGGACGTCCTCGGGAAGGTCGATCCGGACCGGCACGCGCTGCACGACCTTGGTGAAGTTGCCGGTGGCGTTCTCCGGCGGCAGCAGCGAGAAAACGGCGCCGGAGGCCGGCGAGAGCGAGGAAACCGTGCCTTCGATCACCCGGTCACCCAGCGCGTCGACCGTGATGCTCACCTTCTCGCCCGGCACGATCCGGGCAAGCTGGGTCTCCTTGAAATTGGCGACGACGTAGAGCTTGCGCACCGGCACGATGGCGGCCAGCTTCTGGCCGGGGCTGACGAGATCGCCCTGCTCGACGGAGACGTTGCCGACCACGCCGTCATAGGGCGCCTTCAGCACCGTGAAGGACAGGTCGCGCTCGGCCTTCCGCTTGGCGATGTCGAGGCTGGCAAGCGTGCTCGCCGCCTGATCGTGCTGGGCCTGCAACACGCCGATATTGGCCTCGGCGACCGCAATCGCGGCGTCCGAGCCGGCGAGGGCCGCCACGGCCTGATCGAGGGCGGTCTGTGCGTCGTCCGCCTGCGCCTGCGTGCCGACATGCGTCTTCAGCAATTGCTGCGCGCGGTCGAACGTACGCCGGGCGTTGTCGACCGCCGCCTGGTTGGCGAGCTTCTGCGCTTCGGCCTGCTTCTGCGTCGCGCGGGCGGCCTCGATCTGCGCGTCGATGGTAGCCAGCGACTTCTGCTGGGTGACGATCTGGGCTTCAGCCTGGTCAACCGCGATGCGGAAATCGCCGTCGTCGATGACGAGCAGCGGATCACCGGCCTTGACGTGCTGGTTCTCCACCACCTTCACCTGGTCGACGTAGCCCGACACCTTCGGCGAGACGAAGGCCATGTCCGCCTGCACATAGGCGTCGTCTGTCGAGATCATGAAGCGGCCGTCGATCCAGTAGTCGTAGCCGTACCAGCCGGCTCCGGCCAGGATGGCGAGCCCGATGACGGGAAGGAGAAATCGCTTTGCCCGCGATTTCCTCTTTGCCGGCGGCTCGCCGGATTGCGGCGTCTCGTCCGGGGCGGGAGCAGGCGCTTCGGCGGGAACAGCGGCGGGTTTTTCCTCCGGCGGTGTGGATGGCGCCTCCGTGAGCGGCGATCTGGCCGCCGGGAATCGATGGATTTCAGCGGCATTCTGCGTCGATGAGGAGGACATCGTCTGGCTCGCGTCTCTTCGATTTGATCGAACCGAACGGTTCGGTCGGTTGACTTAGGGCACAAGCGGATGCATATCAAGCGAAATCGAACCGATCGGTTCGAAATATTTCAGGGCGAAACGGGCAATGGCTGAAATGACGGTGGAAGGAGTCCCCAGCGAGGCTCCGACCGATTGCGGGCGCAAGGGCCGCCGGCCCGCGGCCGGCAGCGACCCGGCGAAGCGCAGGCAGATTCTCGACGGCGCGCGGCGGATCTTCATCGAGATGGGGTTCGACGCCGCCTCGATGAACGACATCACCCGCGCCGCGGGCGTGTCCAAGGGCACGATCTACGTCTACTTCGCCAGCAAGGAAGAACTCTTCGAGGCGCTCGTGGATGAGGAGCGCGAGGTCATCTTCGCCGGCCTCTACCGCGCGCTCGACACGACGGAAGATCTTCGCGAGAGCCTCGTCCGGTTTTGCCTCGGCCTGTCGCAAAAGATCACGTCGGGATATGTGATCCGC
>JAFKJW010000156.1 GCA_017305925.1 Hyphomicrobiales bacterium
TCCGGCGCCGATCAGCGCCGCTCAAAATCTCCATCCGATGAACGGACACGTGGCTATCCTCGCTGCTTGCATCGTGTCTATGGAATCAACCACGAAAACAGCGCGTCACAGGCTCGCAAACAAGGCGGCCCTCATCGGAAGCGTACCATAAACTCCCCAGGACGACCGCCGCATACCTCGCTGCTTTCCCCATCGCGACCAGGGCCACGAACAAGCCGAGCGGGACCCGCGCCGCGCCCGCGACGACGGTGAAAGCATCCCCGACGACGGGCAACCATGCGAACAGGAGCGTCCACACACCGTATCGGCGAAACATCCGGCCCGAGCGCACATGCTGAGCGGGAGTAACCGGGAACCAGCGCCTTGACTGGAGCCTGTCGATGCCACGCCCAAGGATCCAATTCACCACTGAGCCGAGCGTGTTGCCGATCGTAGCAACGGTGAAGAGGAGCACCGGATCACCACGGCCCGTAGCCAGCAGGCCGAGGAGCACCACCTCGGACGAAATCGGCAGCAAGGTCGCGGCGAAGAACGCGCTGGCGAACAGGGATCCGTAAATTGCCAGCCAGGTCACGCCGAGACCGATTATGCCTGAACGTCGACAATACCCATCATGCCGAGTTGCTCGTGCTCGAGGATGTGGCAGTGATACATGCGTGGGCCTGGCCGCTCCTGGCGGAGCAGGAGCCGCACCGTCTCCCCGCGAGCCACGTTGACGGTGTCTTTCCAGGCGAGATAGGCCGGCTTCGACACCTTGCCGCCGCGCTCGTGTTCGATCACCTGGAACTGCGTGCCATGGACATGGAACGGATGGTCCATGTCGGCCTGGTTGATGATCTCCCAGAGCTCCGTCTCGCCAGCCTTAGCGACGATGTCGACGCGGCCCATATCGAAGGCCTTGCCGTTAATCAGGAAGCCCATCTGCATGTCTGAGGCGCTCATGGTCATGGTTTCAGTGAAGACCAGGCGCCGGCTGACGACGGGAGCAGACAACGGTGCAATCGGCCGCAACTTGTCCGGCAGCGGCGGCAAAGGTTCGGCGGGATTTTCCGAAACATCGACCGTCAGCAACGTTAGCCCGGCATCGGCCGGACGGCCCGGACCCATCCAACCGCGGTCGTAGTCGAGCGTGTACAGCGTGATTGGGCCGGGCTTCTCGAACGATACGATAAGTTCAAGACGCTCCGCCGGGCTGAGTAGGATCTCTTTCGCTGCCACCGGCGTATCCAGCAGGCCACCATCGCTGCCGATGACGGTCATTGGTGCGCCGTCGAAGGCAAGCTTGAGGAAGCGCGCATTGGTGGCGTTGTAGAGCCGGAAGCGCCGTTTCGCGCCCACCCCCACCGAAAGCTTAGGGTTCTTCTGTCCGTTGACCAGCACATGGTCACCGACGCGCCCGTTCATCAGGTCGGTCATGGTGTTTTCGGGCATAGACCCGTCGGCGGAGAGTCTGAGGTCGGTGAACACGAGCACGGTGTCGCCATACTCGGCAGGGATCGGATCGGCCTTCGCCTTGACCACGAAGGCGCCGGCAAGGCCGCGATAGACCTGCTCGGCAGTCTTGCCGTGCGGATGCGGGTGATACCAGTAGGAGCCGGCGCTGCCTTCCGGCAACTCGAAGGCGTAGACGCGATCCGAGCCCGCGGCCACCGGGTCCATGGGATTGCCGTCCTGGTCGGCCGGCACCGGCATGCCGTGCCAGTGGATGGTGCTTGGTTCTCCCTCAATCCGATTGGCGAAGGTAATCTCGACGCGGTCGCCCTCGAAAGCTTCAATGAGCGGTCCGGGACTTGTGCCGTTGTAAGCGAGGATCGGCGTATCCAGGCCCTCAGCAAAGCGCGCCGTGGCCGATTCCGCGGTCAGTTTCGCCTTGAACAGACCGGGCGTCTTGGCGTCGTTGGCAAGCAGCGGCAGTTCGCGCAGCGCCTCCCCCTCGGGCAGCGCGACAGCAGGCTGCGACATGGCTCCCATATCATGGCCGGCATGCCCGCCCATATCCATGCCGGACATGGAATCCATGTTCGACATGTCGTCCATCTTCATCTGCGCCAGCGCCCTGGAACTCGCCAGAGTCGCCAGTCCTGCCACCAGAAATTCGCGTCGATGCATAGGTAGTCTCCTAATCAAAGAATGGCGCGTCTCGGACGCGGAATGTTTCAAGGGGTATGGCGAGGCCGAGCGGCATCGCCGCCGCCGGGTCGGCGACGCCTGGGTTGCTTGGCCGGTCCGGCGTCGTGACCGGTCGAAAGATTCTCGATGATTGGGCAATGCGGCCGATCATCCCCCTGGCAGTGCTCGGCCAAGTGACGAAGCGTCTTCGACATATCGTGCAGTTCGCACATCTTCCGCTCCAGTTCGGCGACATGCTCCAAGGCGATGCGCTTGACATCAGCGCTCGCCCTCGATCGGTCGCCCCAGAGTGCGAGCAGATTGGCCATCTGGCTCACCGAAAAGCCAAGATCCCGGGCACGTCGAATGAAGCGAAGGGCGTGAACGTCGCTTTCCGAATAGACCCGATAGCCGGCGACGGTTCGGGCAACGTTCGAGATCAGGTCAATCGATTCATAGTAGCGGATCATCTTGGCTGACACGCCGGATGCCGCTGCGGCTTCACCAATGTTCATGAGCGAATCCTTGCCGGTTTGAGAGTCCCTGCGACCTTGGAGCTCGAATCTTGGGCACAATATCTCTGCATCGGTTCTTCATGCCGCCAGGGCTTTGCGGGACACTTGCTCGGTATATGCCCCATCTTCCATCGGTGTGCGAAAACGCCTCAGGCGCAAGGCGTTGGTCAGCACAAAGACACTGGAAAGGGCCATGGCGCCGGCGGCGAGCATGGGCGAAAGGAGCGTCCCATAGAATGGGTAGAGCACGCCTGCAGCAACCGGTATGAGCGCGACGTTGTAGGCAAAGGCCCAGAACAGATTCTGGCCGATGTTGCGGATCGTTGCCTTGGAGAGAGCAATCGCATTGGCCACGCCGCGAAGATCGCCTGACATCAGGACGACATCAGCGCTTTCGATGGCGATATCCGTGCCCGTGCCGATCGCGACACCGACATCCGCGGCGGCGAGTGCCGGCGCGTCGTTGATGCCGTCGCCGACGAAGGCGACGCAGGCGCCATGCCGGCCAAGCCGCTTGATCGCCTCGACCTTGCCGTCGGGCAGCACCTCGGCGACAATTTCGTCGATGCCGATGCGCCGACCGATCGCCTCGGCCGTGCGGCGGTTGTCGCCGGTCACCATGGCGACCCGAAGACCAAGGGCATGCAGCGCCTCAATTGCTTTTGGCGTCGACGCTTTGATCGGGTCGGCGACCGCGATGATCGCGGCAAGCTTGCCTTCGATGGCGGCGTAAAGAGGGGTCTTGCCCTCGTCAGCCAGTCGCGTAGACACCGAAGCAAAGACCGAGATATCCAGGCCAAGTCTCGTCATCAATCGATCAGCGCCGATTTCGAGCTTGCGGCCTTCGACGATTGCGGTGACGCCGAAGCCAGGGACGGCTTCGAAGTCCTTGGCGCCGGCGAGCACCAGGCCCCGACGTTCGGCGGCTCGAACGATCGCCTCGGCCACGGGATGTTCGGAGCGAGCCTCGACCGAGCCGACGAGCCGCAATACGTCGGCTTCCATAAATCCATCCGACACGACGAAGTCGGTCAATTCAGGACGGCCCTCGGTGAGCGTGCCGGTCTTGTCGAGCGCGATGACCTTGGCGTCACGCAGCGTCTGCAGCGCGTCGCCCTTGCGGAACAGCACGCCCAGCTCGGCAGCGCGGCCGGTGCCGACCATGATCGAGGTCGGCGTGGCAAGCCCCATGGCGCACGGGCAGGCAATGATCAGCACAGCAACGGCATTAACCAGCGCGAAGGAGAGCGCAGGATCCGGTCCGAAGAAAAGCCAGACCGCGAAGGTAAGCAAGGCAGCCGCGATGACGGCCGGCACGAACCACGCCGTCACCTTGTCCACGAGCGCCTGGATCGGCAGCTTCGCGCCCTGGGCGGCCTCGACCATGCGAATGATCTGGGCGAGCAGCGTCGCCGACCCGACTTTGGTGGCACGGAAGGAAAAGCTGCCGGTCTTGTTGATGGTGCCGCCCACGACTTCCGCGCCGATGCCCTTGGCGACAGGCAGCGGTTCGCCGGTCATCATGGACTCGTCGATAAAGGACGATCCTTCGACGATCTCACCGTCGACCGCGATCTTCTCGCCAGGGCGTACCAGGACCATATCGCCCACCCGCACCTCGCCAAGCGGCACCTCGACCGTGACGCCTTCCTTGACGATGCGCGCTGTCTTTGGCTGAAGACCGACCAGCTTCTTGATCGCCTCGCTGGTGCGGCCTTTGGCGCGCGCCTCGAGGGTGCGGCCAAGCAGGATCAGCGTCACGATCACCGCCGCAGCTTCGTAGTAGACGTTGGCCGTGCCCGCCGGCAAGACATCGGGAATGAAGGTCGCGACGAGCGAGTAAGCCCAGGCGGCACCGGAACCGAGAGCGACCAGCGCGTTCATATCCGGCGCGCCCTTGAGCAGCGCCGGGATTCCCTTCTGGAAGAAGCGAAGGCCGGGGCCGAACAGGACGATCGTGGTGAGAACGAATTGCAGGCGCCAGTTCCACTCGCCGAGCCTCATCATCACCCAATGGTGGAACGCAGGCACGAGATGGGAGCCCATTTCGAGAACGAGGACGGGCAGCGTCAGCAGCGCCGCCAGCGCGAGCGAGCGGCTGAGCGTGCGGATCTCGGCGGCGCGCCTATCGCGCTCGCGATCCTCTGGCACATCCGGCAGTATCTGACGGGCCTCATAGCCGGCTCCTGCCACTGCTCTTTCAAGCGTTGCGGCCTCGACTGCACCCGCAATGATCTGGACGCTGGCGCGCTCCGTTGCCAGGTTGACGCTGGCGTCCGTAACGCCAGGCACAGTCTTCAGCGCTCTCTCGATACGCGCGACGCAGGAAGCGCAGGTCATGCCCTCGATTGCCAATTCGATCGAGTCCGTACGCGTCTGGTATCCGACTGCCGACACAGCCGCCACAACGGGAGCTAGGTCCGGCTTGCTCGCAAAGGCCACTTCGGCACGTTCGGTCGCCAGATTGACCGATGACGAGACAACGCCGGGCACGGACGCGATCGCCTTTTCGACGCGGCGCACGCATGAAGCGCATGTCATGCCTTCGATGCCGAGCTGAATCGTGAGATCGGAAATTGACACGGATCCCGCCGGTTGATCTCGAGTGATGGCGTTCATGTTTCCGCAACTCCATTTTTGGTGGTTGCTGCGATAGATAAGGGTTCCAGTGATGGGAAGGTCAAGAGCCAAAATTGACTTGAAACGATGCGGCGGGATCGATCCCCAAAGACGGCCCTTGACCTTCCCATCATGGGAAGCCCCATATCGGGTTCACCTGAAACGAAAAGGAGAATTGCAATGCTGAAACTGAAAGTTCCTGACATGAGCTGCGGCCATTGCGCGAGCACGATCGAAAAGGCGGTGAAGAGTGTCGACCCTTCGGCTCGCGTGACCGTCGATCTGGGCTCATCGACGGTGGCCGTGGAAACCAGAGCGGATGAAACGGCCGTTTCTGCCGTCATCAAGTCTGCGGGCTACGAGAACGAAAAAGTGGCTGCTTAAAATAGCATGGTTCTTCGGCCGGCACGGATCATAAGCGTGCCGGCCGCGTTCATCACACCAGTTCATAGATGCTGTGCCGCCCGAACGCATGAGGCGGAAGATCGAGGACGGACACATGCTCATCCAACCGATCGACTACTTTCTCGTTGTCTGGTTTGCGATCGCGGCTGCCTCGACCCTCTATGTCGGGTTTGACCAATATCGCAACAATCCCGAACCGGTGGTGATGAAATGGGGCTTCATCCTGGTTACGCTCTATATGGGACCGCTTGGCTTGCTGCTTTACGTGCTCGCCGACAAGGAGCCTCGGCCAGGCGAGCACGAGGCCTTTACCAGCCCGCTCTGGAAGCAGGGCGTCGGTTCGACCATCCATTGCGTCGCCGGCGACGCCACCGGCATCATCCTCGCCGCCGTCATCACCGCTACGCTCGGCCTGCCGATGTGGCTCGACCTCATCGTCGAATATCTGGCCGGTTTCGCCTTTGGCCTGTTCATCTTCCAGTCGCTGTTCATGAAATCGATGATGGGCGGCACCTATTGGGAGAATGTGAAGAAGAGCTTCCTGCCCGAATTCATCTCGATGAACTTCATGATGGCCGGCATGGCGCCGGTCATGAGCTTCCTGATGATGGGCCGCGACATGCGCGCCATGGAGCCCACCGAACTGTTGTTCTGGGGCGTGATGTCGATCGGCGTCATCGCCGGCTTCACGCTTGCCTTTCCCGCCAATGTCTGGCTGGTCGCGCGCGGCCTCAAGCATGGCTTGATGACGCAGCGCCCGCCAACAGTCGAGACAGAGAGGCGAGAGCCGCTAGCCAAGACGCAACACGCACAGGTGGAGATGCAGCAGGCCGACGCGAGTGGCCATGGCCATCACGAGCACGGTCACAACATGGCTCCCCCCAAGGGCAGTGGCGGCCACCACATGCAGTCGGACGCGACGACGCCTCAGATCACGGCGCTCGGCGTGGTGTCGTTGATCGCGCTTGGGATTGGCATGGCTGCCCCGGCAAATTGGCTGAATCTGAGGCTGTCCGCTCGCGATGTCGGCGGGGTGATCATGCCGCAGGGCATGATCATGGACCGCGACACGCCGGCCGACGCCATGCGTGACATGGCTGCCGCCGACCCGCGATTGGTTACCGCCTCCTACGATTTGGCAGCAAAGGGCGACCAGGACCTACCGTTTCGCATGGAGAACGGCGTGAAGGTGTTCGAACTCAAGCCTTCGGTGATCCGCTGGCAAATCCTGCCGAATGTCGCCGTCGACGCCTATGCCTATAACGGCCAGATTCCGGGCCCGCGCATTCACATCCGACAGGGTGACAAGGTGCGGATCAACGTGACCAACAATCTGCCTGAGGAAACGACCATTCATTGGCACGGCATGATCCTGCCGAACCAGATGGATGGGCCTGCTGAGATCACACAAGCGCCGATCGAGCCCGGGCAATCCTATTCCTACGAGTTCACCGCTACGCAGCACGGAACCTACTTCTATCATCCGCACGCCAAGCCCGATCGCACCCAAGCGCTCGGCCTCTATGGCGCCCTGATTATCGATCCCGCCAACCCCGCCGACGAAGTCGCGGCCGATCATGACTACGTCATCGAGTTGCAGGAATGGCTGGTGCGGGAAGGCCTGACTTATCCCTCAATGCCGATGGACGGCGGCATGCCGAACTTCTTCACCATCAACGGCAAGGCCTATCCATCGACCGAGACGATCCGAATGAAGGTCGGCGAGACGCTCAAGGTGCGCTTCATCGGCACCAACAACGGTTTCATCCATCCGATGCATATCCACGGCGGTCCATTTGAGGTCGTTGCCCGCGACGGCGAGACGATTCCCGCCTCGGCCCGTTTCCTTGCCGACACGATCAATGTCGGGCCGGGGCAGCGCTATGACGTCATCTGGAAGGCGCAGCGGCCAGGCAAGTGGCTCATCCACTGCCACATCCCGCATCACACGACGAACAACAATGTCGAGGAGAAGGGCGGCGGCGGACTGATGGTCGTCATCGACGTCAGTTAAGGCGACGCCTGCGCGCGAGGTAGTGACAGGCTAAAAACCCGCTCTTGGCGAGGCCAAGAGCGAGCACAAGTCCGATCGCCGCAGACCAACCGACTTTAAGCCAAACGTCCCGGCAAAACTCTTGCCGAATAGCAAGGCGCAGATACCGGCACGCAGGGCTACCAGGGGTCATGTGTAGATGTTCTCCGCATTGCAAGGGAGGTTGATGACGATCTGAACAGAACGGTCGGGTGCAAGCCATGTGTCCGGCCTCTACGAAGCAGCCCTCATGGCTGCGGGCCCTGATGAAGTTCGCGGGTCGGATTCCAATCAGAACATCGAGCATCATGCTCACAACCCCTGGCGGGCTATTCCGACCCCCGGGCTCAACCGGTTTATCATCACATCATCGTTCACCCTCGCACTCGAAAAGCGTCGTCTGGCCTAATCTTGCGTCCTTGGCTCTTACGCTGGCGGCGCTGTTCGCGATCTTCAGGTTCGGATTGCCAATGCTAGCCGTCTTGCTGGCGGCGTCTGTGGCCGGTGTCGCCGGAACAGTCTTTGTCGGAGCCCTATGACGCGCGGCCGCTCTGGCGACGACGTCGATCTCGCGGCCTTCGCAAAACCCGCTCGGATCGCTGCAACATGGCGATCCGGGTATCAGCGCTGAAGCGCCGCGCCGAAGGATCGACGCTACAGCGAGCGTCGATCCTTAAAATCAAGCCGCAACCGCCGCGGATGTCTGGAGTGCTGTGCGCTTGCGGGAATGCAGGTCGTGGGCGAACCGACATGCGGCGCTGTGCCCGAGAACCAGTTCCTCGGACGGCGGGTTCACCTTGCTGCACTCGTCGACGACCAGCGGGCAACGGGTGCGGAACCTGCACCCCGACGGCGGATTGATCGGGCTGGGGATCTCTCCGATGATCAGCGGCGCCTTCCGCTTCCTTTCGGCGATGGGGTCCACGTCGGGAACGGAGGCCAGCAGCATCTGCGAGTACGGATGGCTGGGGTAATCGGAGAGCACCAAATTGTGTGGGGCCTCGGTAGCTTGAGATTTCCGATCCGGGTAGGTTTGGTTCGCCGAACATGTCGAAGCCGAATATGCCAACCATATCCCCCTCGTTGCCGCCCGCAGGATCCATTCTCCGGCTCAAGATCCGGCTTCTCGGCCTGAGCCCAATGGTCTGGCGGCGCGTCCTGGTTCCGGAGAGCTATTCGTTGCGGGAGTTGCACGGCGTGATCCAGGCGGCCATGGGCTGGGAGAGCCTGCATCTGTTTGAGTTCAGGATACGCGCGGTTCGATACGGTTCGTCGGATATTTGCCCCGAACCGCCTGACAAGACGCTCGACAGCTTCGGGTTCCGCAAGAACGCCCGGTTCGCCTACGTCTATGATATGGGCGACTGGTGGGAGCACGAGATACGTGTCGAAGACCGGCAGGCGGCCAAGGAACGCGGGCGGTATCCGGTCTGCATCGGCGGCGCGGGCGCCTGCCCGCCGGAGGATTGTGGCGGGGTCGACAAATATCTCGAGCAGCGTGACGACGCCTTTGGCCTCGACACAATGGGTGATTTGGCGACCATGGCGGAGTTTGTCGAGCAGGTCGTTCTCAATGGCGACCGCGCCATACTCGATGACGAAGATACGCGCCATGCAGTCGAGCGCGCGATCGACCGGTCGCGCGCTCGCGAGCCGTTTCTTGCCTGCCGTTTCTCGCGGCGGGATGTCAACAAGAGCTTTCGCCAGGATGAACATCGGCGGCTGATGCATCAATGGTTCACATGATTGTCGTCACTCGGGAGCCGGTTCACGGCACATGTTCCGCTCTCCACGCATTCTGCAAAACCGGATGGAAGGCAGGCGATGAAGATTGAGATCAAGCTGCGGATCGCAGCCGCCGATGGCGCCATTTGCGAGGAGGACGTACTGAGCCTCGATAAACCGCATGATCAGCTTGAAGCGATCGGGTTGTCGCTCGCCGAGGCCAAGGATCTGCTTGGCCGCATGCAGGAACAGATCGTGGCGGCGCAAGCCGCAACCTTTGCCGCCGAACGCCGGTGTTGCTGCAAATGTGGCCGGTCCCTGCCGAGCAAGGGCAGCACGGTGATCCGCTTCCGCACGCCATTCGGCGACGTGCCGATTTCCAGTCCGCGGCTGTACCGCTGTGCCTGCTATGCAGGCAAGAGCAAAACCTTCAGTCCGCTGACGGAGCTCTTTTCCGAGCACGTCGCACCCGAGCTGCTTTATCTCGAAACCAAATGGGCCTCCCTGGTCTCCTTCGGCGTGACCGTCGATCTTCTGAAGGACGTGCTTCCGGTCGGCGCCACGCTGAACGCCGAAACGGTCCGCAATCACCTGCACCGCATGGCCGCACGCGCCGAAGCGGAACTCGGCGAGGAGCGCCCCTCCTTCATCGAAGGCTTTCCACCGATGTGGGCGAAATTACCCATTCCCGAAGGCCCGATCGTCGTCGGCATCGACGGCGGCTATGTCCGCGCCCGTGACGGCACGCAGAGCCATTTCGAAGTTCTGGTCGGCAAGTCGATCCCGGAAGATCGGGACAACCGCTATTTCGGCCTGGTCCAGAGCCATGACGATAAGCCCCGCCGCCGCTTGCATGAGGTCCTGCGCGAACAAGGCTTTCAGATGAACCAGGACATCACCTTCCTCACCGATGGCGGCGATAGCGTGCGCAACATGGCGGTTGCCATGTCGCCCTGCGCCGAGCACGTGCTCGACTGGTTTCATATCACCATGCGGCTGACCGTTCTCGGCCAATACGCCAAGGGGCTGGCGCATCACAATCCAAAAGAAGCCGAAGACGCCGCGCGCGAGCTGAAGCGCATCAAGGGCTATCTGTGGAACGGCAACCACCGCAGGGCGCTGCCCTGCATCGAGTGGCTCATCGATGATCTCGATGCGGTCGAAACCGAATACTCTGGCATGAAGGCCTTCCGGAAGGCGGCGGATGAGTTCCACACCTACATCGCCAACAACGCGGACATGATCCCGAACTATGCCGAGAGGCGCCGCTACGGCGAACGGGTCTCGACAGCGTTCGTCGAATCGACCGTCAACGTCGTGGTCGGCAAGCGCTTCTCAAAGCGCCAGCAAATGCGGTGGTCGAAGCAAGGGGCGCATCTCATGCTCCAGACCCGCACGCGGGTGCTCGATGGAACGCTGCGCGGAAAGTTCGAGCAGTGGTACCCCGGCCTCGCCGCCAACAAATCCACCCCTCAGCTGGAAACCGCGATGGCCGCCTGACGCCCCACATAATTTGGTGCTCTCCTACCTCATCCGTGGCGCAGGTTATGACGCCTCATGTTTTACCGGAGACCAGTCGGCGGTTTGCCAGCAGAGCCCATCCGGGCCGGGGGACTTCCCAACCTCCACCGGCATTGCCGCCAACCCGCCGACCCCTTCGACAGCGTCCATCATCGTCAATCCGACAGACGTCTAGTGCCCCTTGCGATCAATTTATGTCGGACGGATCGCGGATGATGAAAGGCGAGAAGAAGTTGAGTTGCTCCTCGGTTGACGCGCAGAGATCGCCACCTCGATAGTGGGCGTGAACCAGGGCCCAGAACACGACTTCGTCGGATCGCCCGGCAAAGAGCGCCTTTTGAAGCGTGCGGCCGATCAAGGTCACGGCGCGGAGTTGATCGTAACGCGCATGCAGCTCGTGAGCGACAATCTTCGTATCGGCAGTTCGTATCACCAGCATTGCCTCCAGTTCATCGTGATGTCTTCACGCAGCAGACGGCCAATTTGCTGATGGCAGAACCGAACCAGTACAGCCACGCGCCTCCTGGATCGTGGCCAAAGTTTCGCGGTTGAACGACATACGCAGCGCCACGACCTCATCTCGGCCGATACGCGTTGGAAAGCCGAGCGGCCGCACGAAAAAGCGGAGCTGCATAGCGATGATCATCAAGCGCCAGTCGATCGCGACGGTGAAGGTGTCAACCCGGCTTGCCATTCCCCATTCGACGACGCCCTGTACGAGCTCGAGGAACGGGCTATCGCCGCGCGGTTGTCAAGCGAAGCGAGGATTTGACCCCTTTGGCGAAGTGAGGAACTGACCCCCTTCATTGGTTTGTGGTTTCGCTGGTTTCGAGCGCCGGTCCGGTCTTCTGCAGAAGGCCGGACCGGCGCTTTTCGCGGAGGCGATAGCTGTCGCCGC
>JAFKJW010000157.1 GCA_017305925.1 Hyphomicrobiales bacterium
CTCGCGGGCGCGGTCGATCACGCCGTAGCGCGACACCTTGTCGAGGGCGGCGAAGGAAAGGTTGTCGCGGACGCTCATCGGCAGCATCAGCCCCTCCGTCTTGCGGTCCTCGGGAATGAGCGCCATGCCGATCCCGTCGGCCTTCGCCTCCGCCGGCCCCGCGATGCCGACGGCCTTGCCGTCGACCCTCACCTCTCCGGTCACGCCGCGCATCACGCCGAACAGCGCAAGCAGAAGCTCGCGCTGGCCCTGCCCGTCCAGCCCGCCGAGCCCGACCACTTCGCCGGGCCGCACGGAGAAGCTGATGTCCTTCAGGCGGTCTGCCCAGCCGAGATTGCGGCATTCCAGGATCGGCGCGGCCGACGACGCGCCCGCCGCCTTGGGCGGGAAGACGTGCCGGTACTCGCGCCCGATCATCAGCTCGACGACCTCGTTGTCTGTCTTGGTGCCGGCCTTGTAGGTGGCCACGTAGCGGCCGTTCCGGAACACCGTGCAGTCGTCGGCCAGTTCGGCGATCTCGTGCATGCGATGCGAGATGTAGAGGAGCGCGAGCCCCTCCTGGCGAAGCCTTTTCAGCACCTCGATGACCTTGGCCACGTCCGCCGCCGTCAGCGCCGAGGTCGCCTCGTCGAGGATCAGGATGCGCGGCTTGCGCGCCAGCGCCTTGGCGATCTCGACCATCTGGCGCCGCGACAACGGCAGGTCCTTGACCAGCGCCGAAGGATGGATGTCGGAGGCGCCGGCGCGCGCCAGCGCCTCCTCGGCGATCCTGCGCTGCGCCCCGCGGTCGATCATGCCGAAGCGGCGGGGCGGGTCGGAAATGACGATGTTGTCGGCGACGCTGAGATCCGGCACCAGCGACAGTTCCTGGAAGATGCAGACGATCCCGGCCGCGTTCGCCGCGGCGGGCGAGGCGAAGCGGACCTCGCGCCCGTCGAGGATCATCCGCCCTTCGTCGGGAGACACCACGCCGGACATGATCTTGATCAGCGTCGACTTGCCGGCGCCGTTCTCGCCCAGAATGGCATGGATGCGGCCGGCATGGACGGTCAGGTCGGCGTTCTCCAGCGCGCGCACACCGCCATAGCGCTTGGATATGCCCTCCATGCGGAACAGGGGGTCTTGGTTTTGCGGCATGGGTCGGCCCCGTCGAAGGAAGGAGCGGGCATGGCCCGCCTGCGAAACCATGCCGGCCGGCGCACTCGCGCGGCGGCCGGCGAAGGAAGCTTCTACTGGTTTTCCTTCGTCTGTCCCATGATTTCCTGCGCCGTGAAATTGATGCCGCAGGTCGGGAAGGAGTTGCCGACGAAGAAATTGTCGGACTCGGCCGGATAGTAGTCCTCGCCCTCCTTGAAGTTCGGATCCTCCGCGATGGCGAGCGGCAGCTTCACCGACTGCGGCACGACCTCGCCCTCCAGCGCCGTGATCGCCGTCTTGATGGCGACCGCGACCTGGGCCGGGCCGGAACCGGCCGACGAGCACTTCAGGCCCTCGGAGGCATATTTCGCGCAGAACTTGCGGAAGCCGTTCTCCGTCTCGCCGCCGAAGGGCACGAAGGGGTGCTTCGCGTCGATCATCGCCTGCACGACGCCGGTGTCGCCGCCCTGCGCGGTGATGCCGTCGAACTGCTTGTGGACGGCAAGCGCGTCGGCCGTCGCCTTCTGCGCGGTCGGATCGTCCCACTTGCAATAGACCTCGACGACTTCCCACTTCTTGCCCGAGGCGTCGAACACCTCATGGATGCCGTTGTGGCGGTCGGTGTCGACCGACGTGCCGGCGACGCCGCGCACCTCGAGCACCTTGCCGCCGTTCGGCAGATGGCTGTCGAGCCATTTGCCCCACAATTCGCCGAGCCCCTTCTGGTCGACATTGATGTTGATCGCGTCCTCCGTGTCGAGGATGTTGTCGAAGGCGACCAGCACGACGCCCGCCTGCTTGGCGCGCTTGATCACGGGCGCGAAGGCGGTGGGGTTCTGCGCGTTGACGACGACGGCGTCATAGCCGGAATCGATGAAGTTGTTGATTGCCGAGATCTGCGCCGGCACGTCCTCGCCCGTCGACACCACCTTGAATTCCTTCAGCTTCGCCGCCACGTCGGGCTGCGCGGCATAGGCCTTGGCGGTCTGGATCATCTGGATGCGCCAGGTGTTGGCGATATAGCCGTTGGCAAGCGCGATCCGGTAAGGGCCTTCCTTCTTGGGAAACTTGAAGAACTTGGTCTCGGCCGACCAAGGCGCGAAGCACCCCGGATCGGCGGCCGGCCCGGCCACGACCTCAGGTTCGGCCATGGCGGTCGAATGCATCAACAAGAACGCGGTCGCCGCCAGGGCGCCGCCTAGAACTGATCTGAACATGGTTTCCTCCCGGTTCGTTCGATCGGTACCGAAGGAGACACCACGGCCCGTCCGCTTCCCGCCCGCATCGGACGGTCGCGGCCGACAGGTGGCAGCCCCTCTTCCCAGCGCCGCGCGCAACGCCCGGTTCTCCTCCCTGGCCGGCACGGCAGCACGATGGGTAGCGCTACCAAAACGCATTGTAAAGCACTCACACGGCCCTGACGCGGCCTTTCGAGATCACCGGCTTGTCCCTCCCGGTCCGCGAGGTGCTCTCGCGCACCTGCAGCATGAACCCGAGATCGACGACCCCGTCGTCCGGGCGATCGCCGGCGATCGCCGCGCGCGCCATATCGATGGCCCGCCTGCCGATCTCGTAGCGGTAGGTGCGGACGCTGGTGATGGACGGCCAGGCGACCTTCATCATCTCCAGGTCGTTGAAACCGGCTATGCCGATGGCGCCGGGGACGGAAAGCGCGGCACGATGGCATTCGAACAGGACGCCAAGCGCAAGATCGTCGTTGTTGCAGAACACCGCATCGAGGTCCGGCACGCAGCCGAGCGCATCGCGAAACATCTCGCGGCCGAGCGTGACGCTCGACGGCAGCGACGTGGTGGTGACGAGCCTCGCGTCGAACAGGCCGGCCTCCTCCATCACCGCCCTGTAGCCGGCAAGGCGCCGCTGCGAGCGCGGGTCCATGCGCGCGCCGAGAAAGCCGACCTTCCTGTATCCGGCTTCGAGCATATGGCGGGTCAGCTCCCGCCCGCCGTCGAAATGCGAGAAGCCGACCATCATGTCCACGGGATCCGGCCCGATCTCCATGATCTGCACGACCGGGCAGCCGGCATTCTCGAGCAGCACCCGCGCGCCGGGCGTCTGGTCTATGCCAGACACGATCAGCGCCGAGGGCCGCTGGCCGAGGAAGACGCGCAGGAGCCGCTCCTCCTCCATGCCCGAATAGTGCGTGTCCCCCAGCAGAACCTGCAGGCTGGAGCTCCCGAGGCCGTCATAGATGCCGCGCATCACCTCGGCGAACACGTTGTTGGTGAGCGAGGGGACGAGCACGCCGATGATGTCGGCACGCGCCGAGGCAAGCGCCCGCGCATTGCGGTCGGGCACATAGCCCAGTTCGTCGATGGCGGCGGTGATCTGCCGCCTCAGCTCGACGGAAACGCGGTTCGGCTCGCGTAGCGCGCGGGAAACGGTGATCGCGCCGACACCCGCGCGCCTGGCCACGTCCGCGATGGTGGGGCGCCCGCCGCTGCGGCGCGAACGGGGCTTCATGGCCGCGTCCCGCCCTGAGACCTCTGCGCGCGCGACTGCGCCACCGGAACTTCCCTCTCTTCCAGCAAGGCACCTCTCCTCTGAAGCGCCCTATAGCACGATCGCGCAGGCTTCGCGATCAGGCATGGTTATGGCCGTAATGCGGGTCGCCGGGCAACCGGCCGTATTTGTCCGGCTCGCCATGGCCGTGCGCATGGCTGTGGTGGTCATGGCCGCCGTGATGATGATCATGCCCGTGATGGTCGTGATCGTGATGCGCGTGGCCATGTCCCTCATGGCCGGCATACGTGCTCCGCAACGGAGTGAAAGGCTCCTCGGCTTCCATCACCTCCGCTCCCAATCCCTCCAGCATATGCCTGACGGCCGGATCGCGCGAAATGACGATGCGGTCCGCCTCGATCGCCGCCGGCAGGTGCCGGCTGCCGACGTGCCAGGCGAGTTCCGCGAGATGGACCGCATCGCGCGCCCGCACCGCAAAGACCTCCGTCGGCGTGAGCTCGATGCCCACATGCCGTCCGTCCTCCAGCACGAGCAGGTCGCCGCTTCCCAATTCTGCCGGCTCCAGCAGGTCGACCAGGATCTGGCCGCCATTCTTGAGCGAGAGCACGCGCCGGCGCAGACGCCGCTCGTCGTGGTCGAGCGCCACCTCGTCGAAGGGCGCGACGCCCCCGGGAACCTCGCCGGCACGCAGGAAAGAGCCGGCGCGCGGCAGCTTGGTGAAATCGGTGTTGAGGGAGAGCTTCATGGGGGGACGGCCTTTCGCGGAAGCCTCCAAAATAAGGCCCCCGCGCACCGCCGTCCATCCTTGCGGGCCATCACTGCATCGTGTCGAAAAGCCGCGCGATCCAGGAGACCTGATAGAGAAGCAGGATCGTGACGAAGGCCGCGTGATAGGCGCGCCGCGGCGTCCATATGGCGACAAGGCAGGCGGCGACGAGGAGCGGCGTGCGGATGGCGTATTCCGTCCCGAAGCGCGCGAAATGCGCCTCGCCCTTCAGGAGCGTGTCGACGACGTCGAAGACGAAGGTCGCCGCCAGGAGCCCGAAGAACCAGCCGCGCCGCGCGAAGAAGAAATCACCGTAGCTCGCATATTCCGCCATGGAATCCGGGAACAGGAAGGCCGACAGCAGGAACAGCAGCACCGCATAGCCGACGATGAAGAGATATTTCTCGAACGTCCATGCCGGCACCTCGTAGAGGCCGAACTGCCACCACCAGAAATGCACGAGGGTGAGCATGACAGAGGCGACCCATGCGAGATGGATCGGATCCAGCGGGATCTGCTGCCGATGCTGGAGAATGCGGGCAACCCCGGTCAGCAGCCGCGTCAGGCCGAGCCCGATCACCATGCCGATGACGATGCGGATATGCGGGAACAGCTCGGCGGCGTGCGTGGCCTTCTCCATGGCCTGAAGACCTATCGGGTCGGGACCGCCGGTTCAATCGCCTTGTCCGTGGCGGTGCTCCCGCGCTTCGCCCTCGCCAGCCGCGACAAAGCGCGCGGGAACCCCTGGGGACGTCGTGCATTGCGCCCCGGGGAACCATTCCGACCGCTGAAAACGAGGTTGATTCCGCCATGAAGACGCATCTGGTCGCCGCAGCCGCGCTCTCGGCTTTCGTCCTGTCCGCCACGCCGCTCCTTGCCCAGGGCATCAACAGCAAGGAGGCGATCGACGCCATCGTCGGCTCCAAGGTCGAGGAGGAAGCGGCCAAGGCGGCCACCGATGCCGACCGCGTCATCGCCGCCATCGACCATACCACCGAGGCCACCGCAGCAATCCGCAAGGCCACCAAGCTCGCCAAGGTCGAGATCGTCTACCTGACGGACGCCTCCGCGACCGAGGGCGGCCCGCCGCCGGCGATCGCGTCCAAGATCGAGGAGAAGAAGGCCGAGATCGGGGAGCTGCGCAAGGAACTGGAAGGCAATGCGATGCTCTTCCACGCCATCGATTCACGCCAGATCCTGATCGGGGACGTGCTGGCCGTCTCCTTCGACGGCACCGAAACGGCCACCATCTACGCCGCGGCCCGGCCGGGAGGCTGACCGGAGCAGCGGCGCCGGCCCGGCCGCTCTTATGCGCTCCGCCCGTCGAAGGATTTCGGGGTCAGCTTCTCGGGCTCGACACCGTCCAGGCAGCGCGCATTTATGGCGATCATCCCGGTGCCGTCCGGACCCTTGCCGCGCGCGAAGGACTGGATGCCGCATGTCGCGCAGAAGAGGTGATGGATGACATGCTTGTTGAACTGGTAGTCCGTCAGCGCGTCCTCGCCGGAGAGCAGCGTGAACTTGCCGGCCGGCGTGAACGCCAGGATGCTGCCCAGCCTGCCGCACCGCGAACAGTTACAGCTCACCGTTTGGCCGAGGTCCACATCCACCTCGTAACGGACCTTGCCGCACTGGCATCCACCCGAATAATGCGCCATCGCAATCTCCCGTCTGTCTTGCTTCGGACTTTTTATATCCGGCGCGCGCTCCCGGCCAGCGGGTTCAATGCAGGACGAGCACGTCCTTCGAGGAGAAGCTGATCTCCGCAGGCTCCCCGACGGCCGGCGGCGGCGCCGAGGAATTGTTGAACATGTCGAGCGACACGATCCTGTCGCCGATACCGATCCGGATGCGGATCACCGAGCCGAGGAAATGCACGTCGGCGATCCGGCCCGAAAGGCTGGCGTCGCTGTCCGCGCGACGTCCGAGCGCGACCGCCTCCGGCCTGAGCGCCAGCGACAGCGCCTCGCCGGGCCTGGAGCCGTCGAGCTTTCCCTTGAGCGAAAGCTGCTGCCGGTCGACGACCACCGTGCCTGCCGCAGCGTCCGCGACGGTGCCTTCCAGCACGTTCAGCGTGCCGACGAAATTGGCGACGAACTTCGTCGCCGGGCGATTGTAGATCTCGAAGGGCGTGCCCACCTGCTCGGCCTTGCCGCCATACATCACCGCGATGCGGTCGGAGATCGACAGCGCCTCCTCCTGATCATGGGTGACGAAGACGGTGGTGATGCCCAGTTCCTTCTGGATCGTGCGGATCTCCTCGCGCAGCGACACCCGCACCTTGGCGTCGAGCGCCGAGAGCGGTTCGTCGAGCAGCAGCAGCTTCGGCTTGGGAGCGAGCGCGCGCGCCAGCGCCACGCGCTGCTGCTGCCCGCCGGAAAGCTGGTAGGGATAGCGATCCGCCATCTGCGGCAGGCTGATCAGCGCGAGCATCTCGGTCACGCGGCGGTCGATGTCGGCGCGGCTCGCCCCGGCGACCTTGAGGCCGAAGCCGATGTTCTGCGCCACGGTGAGGTTGGGAAACAGCGCATAGGCCTGGAAGACCATGCCGATATTGCGCTGGTTGGGCCTCAGCCGGGTGATGTCCTTGCCCGCGACGACGATATTGCCCGAGCTCGGCTCCTCGAAACCGGCAACCATCCTGAGCACCGTCGTCTTGCCGCAGCCGGACGGGCCGAGAAAGGAGACGAACTCGCCTGCTTCGACATCCAAGTTGAAATCCTGCACGACCCTGGTCGTGCCGAAGGATTTCTCGACATGTCGAATGGAAAGGAAAGGATCGGCCATCTTCGGTCTTCTCCCGTCAGTGCGGCTGCTCGGGCGTCTTGGGGGCGAAGCGCGACACCACCTGGATCAGCGCCATGCAGCCCCAGGTGATCGCGAAGGCGATGACGGCGAGCGCCGCCGGCTCGTAGGCGCGGTTGGCGCCGAGCAACTGCATGTACGGGCCGAAGGCCGGCCGGCTGAGCAGCGCCGCCATGACGAACTCGCCGATGACGATGGCGAAGGTGAGGAAGGCGCCGGAAAGCACCGCCACCGCGACATTCGGCAGGATGACGCGCGACAGGATCGTCACCCAGCCGGCCCCGAGGCTCTGGGCCGCCTCCGTCAGCGTCGCCACGTCGATGGCGCGCAGGCCAGTGTCGACGGCGCGGTACATGTAGGGCAGCGCCAGCACCACATAGCCGAACATCAGGAGGATGTTGGTCCCCATGGCCGAGCCGGTGAGCGGCAGCCAGGACGAGGTGTTGTAGAGCCTTATATAGCCGAAGACGATGACGATCGGCGGAATGACCAGCGGCAGGAGCGTGATGAACTCCATGAACGGGCGCCAGCCGGGCAGCTTCAGCCGCACCCAGTAGGCGGTCGGCACCACCAGGAGCACCCCGACCACGATGGTGGCAAGCGCCATCATCACGGAATAGAGGAAGGTCTGCTGGAAGCGCGGATCGCCGAGCACGACCCAATAGGCGTCGAGACTGTAGGCGCCGCGCCTGAGCTTCAGCGAGAATTCGAGCGTGCCGATCAGCGGCAGGGCGAAATAGAGGATGCCGAGCGCCAGGAAGATCCAGGACCAGATCCGGTTCGCCTTCATTTGACCCACCTTTCGCTGCGGGTCCTCAGCCAGATGTAGACGAAGTTGGCGATGCCGGTGACGACGATCATGCCGAAGGCCAGCGCATAGCCGAGATGCGGGTCCTGCAACACGTCGCCGCGTATCTGCGCGAACAGCAGGATCGGCACGATCGACAGCGAGGAGCCGGTCAGCGCGTAGGCGGTGGCCACGGCGCCGAAGGAATTGGCGAAGAGAAGCGCGAAGGTGCCGAGCAGGCTCGGCCACAGGATCGGCAGGGCGACCAGGCGCCAATACTGGAAACCGGTGGCGCCCAGCATGGAAGCCGCCTCCCGCCATTCGCGCCGCATCCCGTCGAGCGCCGGCGTGATTATGAGAACGGTGAGCGGGATCTGGAAGAACAGGTAGGTGAGCGTCAGGCCGCCGAAGCTGAGAAGGTTGAAGCCGAGCCCGTAGATGTTGATGCCGAACCAGTCGCGCAGGATCAGCGTGACCAGCCCGAGCCGCCCGAAAGTGGCGAGGAAGGCGAAAGCCAGCGGAACGCCGGCGAAGTTCGAGGCGACGCCCGAGAAGGTGAGAACCGGCGAGCGCAGCCAGCCGGGCAGGCCGCCCAACACCACCGCCCAGGCGACCAGGAAGCCGAACAGGCAGCCGAGCAGGGCCGAGGCGACGCTGATCCGGATCGAGATCCAGTAGGCCGCGAGGATCGACGGCTGGAACAGGTTGGCGATGTTGGCGAGCGTGAAGCCGCCGTCATTGGTCTGGAAGCTGCCGACCACGATCTTCATCGTCGGCAGCACCAGGAACAAGAGGGCGAACAGGAGGAACGGCACGACGCCGAGCCAGGCGAACGACATCCGCTGCCGGACGCCCCGTGCGGGCGCCGCCAGCTTCGAGCCTGTCCCCTCGCCTGCCGATAAGGTCATCCGTCGCCGTTTCATTCAGGCGGGTGCGGCGCCGGTTGCGGCGCCGCGCCCCTGTTTGCCGTGCGGGTCTACTGGACGTTGGCGCCCACGACGCTGTCCCAGCCGCCGGTGACGGCGGTCTTGTTGGCGTCCTGCTCCTCAAGCGACGGGAAGATCGCCTGCTTGTAGAGATCGGCCGCCGGCAGCTTGTCGAGGATCTCCTGCGGGACCTTGCCTTCCGCGACCAGCTTGTTGAAGCGCGCCGGGTGGCAATAGCCTTTCAGGAAGCCGAGCTGGCCCTCGTCGGAATAGATATATTCCATCCAGAGCTTGGCGGCGTTGGGATGCGGCGCATAGGCGCTGATCGCCTGCGCGTAGACGCCGGCGAGCACGCCCGACTTCGGCACCACCACCTCGACCGGCGGGTTGCCGGCGAGCGTGTCGCGGTCGGAAAGCGCATTGTAGTCCCAGCGGATCACGATCGGCGTGGTGCCCTGCGCCAGCGACGCGGCCTTGCCGATGACCGGTACGAAATTGCCGGCGTCGTTGAGCTTCTTGAAGAACTCGAGCCCGGCCTGCGGCGCGGCCTTGGAGTCCCCGTTGGATGCCGCAAGCCCGGCCGCGTAGACCGACAGGATCGCCTGGTTGGCGGCGCGCGGATCGCCCGCCAGCGCCACCGAATTGGCGTATTCGGGCTTCAGCAGGTCCGGCCAGTCCTGCGGCACGTTCTTGACGATATCGGTGTTCACCTCGAAGGAGAGCACGCCGTAATACCCGCCGTACCAATGGCCGTCCGGGTCCTTCACGTCGATGTCGTCGAAGGTCTCGACCTTGTAGGGCAGGAACAGCCCGTCCTTGGTCGCCGCCGGGCCGAAGGAAAGGCCGACATCGACCATGTCGGGCGCCTGCGGGCCCTTGTTGTCCTTGTTGGCCTTGATCGCCTCGATCTCGTCGGCGGAACCGGCGTCGGGGTTGAGCTCGTTGAGCGTGATCTCCGGATACTTGGCCTTGAAGCCGTTCAGTATGCCTTCCCATCCGCACCAGTCATGCGGCAGCGCGATCGGCGAGAACATGCCTTCCGCCTTCGCCGCGGCGATAAGCTCCGCAGACGGTTCGGCGTAAGAGATGGCGGTTGTCGCCAAGAAGGCGACGGCCGAAAGGGAAAGGACCTTTCCCGTGAAGCTGGACATTGTATTCCCTCCGTTGAACTGACGCCATGGGACGCCGGCGACGACGCGGTATCCCTGTTCCATGACAGCCCGATGAATACGGACCGCCTCGTATCCCTGAAGATCTCGAAGTTAACCCTTTTCGGCGCGCACCCGCAATCGGGGGCCGCCGATGATTTCCCGGCTAAGCGATTTTCCTCCTCCTTTCGGCTCTCCTTGCGACCGCTGTCGAAGCAGGCTGTGTGGAAACGACCGTGCCTCCGGCCTAGACTTCCCCCGCCAGCGCATGTTCCAGAAGCGCCAGCGCGCCCTTTTTGGTCAGCTTGACCGGATTGCCGCCCGCCGTGGGATCGACGATCGCCATGTCGGCGATGAGGGTCTTGCGCTTCTTGTCCATGTCTAGTCCCTTGATCAGGCCGGGCAGTGCATGGGGAACCTTGAGCTGCTTGCGCAGCTTCATGACCGCCTTGGCAAAGCCGTCGAAGCCGCCCCTGATGCCGCAATAGGCCGCGAGCCGCTCGATCTTTCCTTCGATCGCATCGCGGTTGAAGGCCAACACATAGGGCATGAAGACGGCGTTGGTCATGCCGTGATGGGTGTCGTAGAGCGCGCCGATCGGGTGCGACAGCGAATGGATCGCGCCGAGTCCCTTCTGGAAGGCCGTCGCCCCCATGGCCGCCGCGCTCATCATGTGGGCGCGCGCGACGATGTCCTTGCCGTTCTCGAAAGCCTTCGGCAGGTTTTCGAACACCAGCCGGACACCTTCCACCGCGATGCCGTCGGCCATCGGGTGGTAGCCGGGCGCGCAGTAGGCTTCGAGACAGTGCGCCAGCGCGTCCATGCCCGTTCCCGCCGTGATGAAGGGCGGCATGCCCACGGTAAGCTCCGGATCGGCGATGACCACGGCCGGCAGCATCTTCGGATGGAAGATCACCTTCTTCGTGTGGCTGGCCTCATGCGTGATGACGCCGGCGCGGCCGACCTCCGAACCGGTGCCCGCCGTGGTCGGCACCGCGACGATCGGCACGATCTGCGACGCGTCCGCGCGCGTCCACCAGTCGCCGATGTCCTCGAAATCCCAGACTGGGCGGGTCTGCCCGGCCTGGAAGGCGATCAGCTTGCCGAGGTCGAGCGCCGAGCCGCCGCCGAAGGCGATCACGCCGTCATGCTTGCCCTTCCTGAAGGCCTCGATCCCGGCGGTGAGGTTCGATTCCACCGGGTTCGGCTTCACGTCGGAGAAGACCCCGTATTTGATCTTGGCGCCGTCGAGGATCTTCAGCGTCGAGGCCACGACCGGCAATTTCGCCAGCCCCGGATCCGTGACGAACAATGGCCGCTTGATCCCGACCGACGCCAGGACTTCCGGCAATTCCTCGATGCGGCCGGCGCCGAAGCGGACTGTGGTGGGGTAGTTCCATTTGGAAACAAGTTTGGTCATGGGATGTCCTAAGAGTCGGTCGTTAGTCGTCGGTCGTCGGTCGTGAACGGTCAGCCATGCGGTGCTTTCGACCGACGACCGACGAGCAACGACCGACTCCCATCACACTTCCCTTAAGTG
>JAFKJW010000158.1 GCA_017305925.1 Hyphomicrobiales bacterium
GGACATCAGCCCGGCGGCGATGTCCTGATCGAGCTTGCCGTAGATCGGTGCGCCGAGGCCGGCAGGCACCCCTTCGGCGACGATCTCGATCACCGCGCCGACCGACGAACCCGCCTTGCGAATGCCGTCCAGATAGTCGGAGAAGACGGGCACGGACGCTCGATCGGGCGTGAAGAAGGGGTTTTCCGCATCGCCGATAAAATTCCAGTCCCAGTTCGCTCGGTCGATTTCCTTTTCCCCCATCGCGACCAGCGCGCCGCGCACCAGAAGGCCCGGCACGACCCTGCGCGCCAGCGCGCCGGCGGCGACGCGGGCGGCCGTCTCGCGCGCCGAGGAGCGACCGCCGCCGCGATGGTCGCGCATTCCGTATTTGACGTCGTAGGCATAGTCGGCATGGCCGGGACGGTATTGCCGGGCGATGTCGCCGTAGTCCTTGGAGCGCTGGTCGACGTTGCGGATCATCATCGACACCGGGGTGCCGGTCGTCATGAGCGTTCCGTCACTCTCCTCCAGCGCGCCCGACAGGATCTCCACCGTATCTGGCTCGCGGCGCTGCGTGACGAATCGCGACTGGCCGGGCCGGCGGCGGTCGAGCTCGGCCTGGATCTCGGCGCGCGCGAACCGGATGCCGGGCGGGCAGCCATCGACGACGCAGCCCAGCGCCGGCCCGTGGCTTTCGCCCCATGTGGTGACGCGGAACAGATGGCCGAAAGTGTTGTGCGACATGCCAGAAAGCGTCCTGATCGCGGTCCCGGCAGGCAGGAGCCGGCCGCGCCACCGCCTTTATTGACGTTTTTGCGGCGGGTCAAACTTGGCGTGCGGCAGAAGTTTTGACACATTCGCATCGTTAGTGGCCCGTCCGCAGCCAGAAGAACAGAGCCCGCCGGACGTTCCGGAATCCAAGCGAGGACGAATATGCGCATTTTTCTAGGCGCTCTTGCCGCCGTTTTTGTCTTCTCCGGCGTGGCCTTCGCCGCCGAGACCGAGGGCCTGATCAAGTCCATCGACAAGGAAAACTCGACCATCACGCTCGACGACGGCAAGTCCTACAAGCTGCCGGGCGAATTCGACGCAAGCTCGCTGAAGGAAGGCATGGACATCGTGCTCGCCTACGACAAGGTCGAGGGCCAGAACCTCATCACAGACATGCAACTGCCGGACGGCGAATAGAAGCGGCCCGGACCTACAGCCAGGCCAGCGCCCCCGCCTCGAACTTCAGGACGCGGTCCTGGGGCACCGGGAGCCGCGAGGCGGCGCGCTCCGGCATTCCGTCCACCATGCGGAACAGCACCCGGATGACTCCCCCGTGGGTGACGCATATGGTCGGCTGGCTTATCTGCTCGACGAACGGCCTGACGCGCGCCAAGAGAGCGGCGTAGCTCTCCGCTCCGGCGCCCGGCGGCACGAAGTTCCACTTGTCGCGGGCGCGCTCCACCTTGGCGCCCGGCGAAGCGGCGTCCAGCTCGGCATAGGTGAAGCCCTGCCAGTCGCCGAAATTCAGCTCCATCAGCCGCGTGTCGGTGCGGTAGGCAAGCGGATCGAGCCGCATCTGCGCGCGGATGCGCTCCATCGTCTCGCGCGTGCGCTTCAGCGGGCTGGAGACGAAATCGAACCGTCCGGGATCCTTCACCAGACGGCCAAGCAGCCGGCCGTTGCGCGTTGCCTGCGCCTGCCCCCTGGCGTTGAGGTCGGTGTCGGCCTGCCCTTGCAACCGGCCCTCGGCGTTCCAGTCGGTCTCGCCGTGGCGGACGAAATAGACGAGCGGGGACATGTTTTTCGCCTCTCCTCGCCGCCGCGCGGCAGGCCGGTGCGGACTTGCGTCAGTCCTTGACGACGGAAATGTCCGGCGCGTCGACGGCCTTCATGCCGACGACGTGATAGCCGGAATCGACGTGATGAACTTCCCCGGTCACGCCGCGCGACAGGTGCGACAGGTAGTAGACGGCCGAATCGCCGACTTCCTCGATGGAGGTCGTGCGGCGCAGCGGCGCGTTGTATTCGTTCCATTTCAGGATGTAGCGGAAGTCGCCGATGCCCGACGCGGCCAGCGTCTTGATCGGACCAGCGGAGATGGCGTTGACGCGGATGTTCTTCGGCCCGAGATCGACCGCCAGATAGCGCACGCTCGCCTCGAGCGCGGCCTTGGCGACGCCCATCACATTGTAGTTCGGCATCACCTTCTCGGCGCCGTAATAGGTCATGGTCAAAAGCGCGCCGCCCTCGGTCATCAGCTTCTCGGCGCGCTGCGCGACCGCGGTGAAGGAATAGACCGAAATATCCATGGTTTTCAGGAAATTGTCGTGGGTGGTGTCCACATAGCGGCCGGTCAGTTCCTCCTTGTCGGAGAAGCCGATGGCATGGACGAGGAAATCCAGCCTGCCCCATTTGGCCGCCAGTTCGGCGAAGACGGCATCCATGCTGGCCGGATCGGTCACGTCGCAGTGGCCGGCGACGAGCGCGCCCAGCTCGGCTGCGAGCGGCTCGACGCGCTTCTTCAGCGCGTCGCCCTGATAGGTGAAGGCCAGCTCCGCGCCCTGGTCGGCGCAGGCCCTGGCGATGCCCCAGGCAATCGAGCGATTGTTGGCAACGCCGAGGACGAGGCCACGCTTGCCGGCCATCAGACCGTTGCCACCCGCCATGTCGCTACTCCCACCTGTGTTCTGTTCGGGTCGCCCTATCGCACAGGCATGGGCCGCGTTTCAAGCAGGCGCGCTCAGCTCCGCTTCTTCATCAGCGCCTCGAGATCGGGATCGCGCTCCGGCAGCATGACGCGGACATGGGCGTAAAGATCGGCGTGGCCGCCGGCCTTCTCGGGCAGGCCGCGGCCCTTCAGCCGCAGAACCTTGTCCGAGCTCGACCATGCCGGGACATTGACGGCGAGCTTGCCGCTCGGCGTCTCCACGGCGACCTTGGCGCCCAGCACGGCGTCCTTCAGCGGCACGGGCACGTCGACATGCAGGTCGCGGCCCTCGATCCGGTAGCGGGAATTCTTCGCGAAACGTATCCTGATCAGCGCGTCGCCCGGTTCGCCGCCCATCACCTGCCCGCCTTGCCCCTTCAGCCGGATGGTCTGGCCGTCCTCGACATAGGCGGGGAGCTTTACCGCGATCTTGCGGCCGTCCGGCATGATGGCGGCCACCTTGGCCGCCGTCGCGGCATCCTCCACCGACACCTCCAGCACCGCGTTCAGGTCCTCGCCGCGCAGCGGGCGCCCGCGCGCTCCCGCGCGCGCGGCTTGCGCCTCGGCGAAGGCGTCCCCGAAAATCTGGCTGAAGATATCGGTGGTGCCGTCGAACGGGTCGCCGGTCGGGCGGCCGCCGGCGGTGCGGAACTCGAAATGCGCACCGCCCGGCCCCTGCTGCCGGCGGAAACCGCCAAAGGGATCGCCGCCGCCCTCGAAGCCCTGGAAGCGCGGCTTGCCATCCGGGCCGATCTCGCCGCGATCGAAGGCGGCACGCTGCTTTTCGTCCCCGACGATCTCATAGGCCTGGTTGACCGCGGCGAAGCGATCCTTGGCCGAGGGATCGTCCGGGTTCTGATCCGGGTGGTACTTCTTGGCGAGCTTGCGGTAGGCGGACTTGATCTCGCGGGCGTTCGCCGACTTCGCAACACCCAGCACTTCGTAGGGATCGCGCATTCAGGTTCCTGTCGAAAGGGCGGATTGAGTTGTCCCCTATATGCGTGCTTCCGGAAGCAAATTCCAGATCACCGCAGGCCCCCGCCGCCAGGGAAATTACCGGCTCAAAGCGGCTTGAACTCCTGCATGCGCCAGCTTCCGCGGCTGTCCAGGCAGGTCTCGCCCTTGTAGAGGCCGACGCCGTCATAGCTCTCCCGCGAGGCGGTGAAGGTCCGGCAGAGCACGCCCGTGCCCTTCTTCTCCGCAAGCGCGCTGATCTGGCCGCGCGAGCCGGTGTCGGGATTGGCCCAGGCCAGCGGCGCGCCGTTCATGGCCTCGATGTCGGCGGCCGAAACGGCATTGCGGATGGTGGCGGAATCGGAGACGCGCGTCGGATCGGGCGCCGGCGCGCCGGTGCTGGACGTCTGCACGCTGGCGTCGACCTTGGCCATGTCCACGCCGCCCGATGCACAGGCGGCAAGCGGCAAGGCGACGGCCGCGGCGAGGAACAACCGGGCCAAACACGTCGAGGATTCGTTTGGCGCACGCCCGCCGGGCGCTTGCACGTCACGCAACAATGGGCAATCTCCCCGGCCAAAGAAGCTTGCGAGCGTAAAATATGAACGAAAGAACCTTAACAAGTGGTGACTTCACCGAGAGCCCGGAGCCCTTCGAGCTTTTCGCCGCATGGCTGGAGGATGCCACGGCGAGCGAGATCAACGATCCGAATGCGGTGGCGCTGGCCACCGTCGACAAGGACGGGCTTCCCAATGTCCGCATGGTGCTCCTGAAGGGATTCGATCAGGCGGGATTCGTCTTCTACACCAATTGCGAGAGCGCGAAAGGCACGGAAATCCTTTCCAGCATGAAGGCGGCCATGTGCTTCTACTGGAAGTCGCTGCGCCGGCAGGTGCGCATTCGCGGGCCGGTGGAGGCCGTCAGCACCGCCGAGGCGGACGCCTACTACGCCTCGCGGCCGCGCGGCAGCCGCATCGGCGCCTGGGCCTCGAAGCAGTCACGCCCGCTCGAGAGCCGCTTCGCGCTGGAGAAGGCGGTGGCGGAATACACGGCCCGCTACGCCATCGGCGAAATTCCGCGCCCGGCGTACTGGTCCGGCTTCCGCATCGTGCCGCAGAGCATCGAGTTCTGGCACGACAGGCCGTTCCGGCTGCATGACAGGGTCAGGTTCACCCGCGCCGGAGACGGCTGGGAAAAGACGCGGCTCTATCCGTAGAGGGCCGCGGCGACCGCTTCCTTCATGTCTTCTTGCGCGCCATGAAGGCGGTCAGCGCCGCGCGCGCCTCGTCGGAAGCGAGTTGCCGGCGGAAATGCGCCGCCTCCTCGCCGATGCGCGCGACCAGTTCCTCGCGGGAGCCGCGCATCAAGTCGCGGGCAATCCGCAGCGCGCCGGGCGGCTTCGCGGCAATCTGCGCGGCGGCGTCGAGGACACGCTCCTCCAGGGCGGCTTCCCCGACGATCTCGTAGATCAGGCCGAGTTCCTTCGCGCGCTCCGCCGAAAAGCCCTCGCCGAGGCCGAGCATCGCAAAAGCCTGCTGGCGGCCGGCAATCGCCGGCACGAGCAGGCTGGAGCCCGCTTCGGGCACGAGGCCGAGATCGACGAAAGGCGTACGGAAGACGGTGCGCGGCGTGGCGAAGGTCAGGTCGCAATGCAGGTTGAGCGTGGTGCCGATGCCGACCGCGATGCCGTCGACGCCGGAGACCATGGGCTTTCGCGATTCGGCCAGCGCGATCAGGAAATCCCAAACCTCGCCGCCGCCCTCTCCGCCGGTGGCGACCGCCAGAAACTCGGCGAGATCGTTGCCGGCCGAGAAGGCGCCCGGAACGCCGAGAAAGACATGGCAGCGAACCGCCTCGTCAGCATCGCCGCCGCGCAACGCGCCGGACATCGCCGCATACATGGCGCGGGTGATGGCGTTCTTCTTGTCCGGCCGGTTCATCCGGATGACCTGCACGGCGCCGCGACGCTCGACCAGAACATGCTCGCTCACGTGGTTCCCCCGATCGTTTCCTCAGGCGCCGAGCGCGGCGGATGCGGCCGCAAGGCTCGCCGCGCCATGCACGACGCGGTCCTTCAGCGCGGACGTCTCCCCGGCAAGGTTTTCCGCGAAGAAACGGCAGAGCGCGGTCCGGCCGCCCCCGCCCTCGGCAAGCGCCGCCCTGGCGAGATAACAGCCGCCGGCGGCGAGCGCGAAAAGCCTCAGATAGGGCGTGGCGCCGGCCAGAGCCTCTTCCGCCCGGCCGTCTCCCTGCGCGGCGAGCAGGAAGCCGGTCGCCTCGTCCAGGTCGTCCAGCGCCCGGTCGAGGCGATCCGCGGTCGCGCCGAGGCTGGCGAGGTTCGACTGCCGCACCGATTCAGCGACCTGCCGCAACTCGCTGATATAGCCGGCAATATGGGCGCCGCCCGATTGCGGCAGCTTGCGGGTCACGAGATCGATCGCCTGGATGCCGTTGGTGCCCTCGTAGATCGGCGCGATGCGCGCGTCGCGCAGCAGCATCGCCGCGCCGGTCTCCTCGATGAAGCCCATGCCGCCATGCACCTGGACGCCGAGCGAGGCGACCTCGACGCCGACATCGGTGGAGAAAGCTTTTGCGACCGGCGTCAGCAGGTTGGCGCGTTCCTGCCAGTGGCGCGCCTCCTCGCCGGCATGCGCCATGTCGAGCGCATGGGCGCAGCAATAGGCGATCGAGCGGGCGGCCTCGGTCAGCGCCTTCATCGTCAGGAGATTGCGGCGCACGTCCGGGTGATGGACGATCGGCGCCATGCCTTCACCGGCATAGTCCGCCGCCCTGCCCTGGTGGCGCTCATGGGCGTAGGCGAGCGCCTTCTGGTAGGCGGCCTCGGCCACCGCGACGCCCTGCATGCCGACCGCAAGGCGGGCATTGTTCATCATGGTGAACATGCAGGCGAGCCCCTTGTTCTCCTCGCCGACCAGCCAGCCGACCGCGCCCGGTTCGGCATCCTTCGCAAAGCCGTCGCCATAGATCATGGTGCAGGTCGGCGAGGCATGAATGCCGAGCTTGTGCTCCAGCCCCGAGCAGAACACGTCGTTGCGGCGGCCGAGCGAGCCGTCCGCGTCGACCAAAAATTTCGGGACGAGGAACAGCGAGATGCCGCGTGTGCCGGCCGGTGCGTCCGGCAGGCGGGCGAGCACCAGATGGACGATGTTGTCGGTGAAATCGTGCTCGCCATAGGTGATGAAGATCTTCTGGCCGAAGATGCGGTAGGTGCCGTCGCCTGCCCGCTCGGCGCGCGCCTTCAGCGCCGCGAGGTCTGAGCCCGCCTGCGGCTCCGTCAGGTTCATCGTTCCCATCCACTCGCCGGAGACGAGCTTTTCCAGATAGACCGATTTGAGGTCGTCCGAGGCGTGCCTGTGCAGCGCCTCGACCGCGCCCATGGTGAGCGTCGGCCCGATGCCGAAGGCCATCGACCCCGAATTCCACATCTCCAGGGCGGCGACCGCCAGCATGACGGGAAGGCCCTGACCGCCGAAATCCGGCGGACCGGAGAGCGCGTTCCAGCCGCCCTCGATCCAGCGGCGGTAAAGATCCTTCCAGCCGGGCGGCATGGTGACGGCAGCGTCCTTCAGCACCGCGCCGGTCTCGTCGCCCGCCTTGCGCAGCGGAAAGACCTCTTCCGTGGCGAAGCGCCCGGCTTCGGCCAGGATCGCGTCGACGAGATCCTCGCTGAGGTCGCCAAGCTTGCCGGCACGAATCGCGTCGTCGAGGCCGGCGACATGCTTCAGCGTAAAGGCGATGTCCTCCACCGGCGCGCGATACATGCAATTCTCCCGACCGCTGCCGCGGCGAACGATTCCGCACGGCCTACATGGCCGGCATGGAATGGCTAGCGCCTTTCGCCGCACACATCAAATCGGCGCCGCTCAACCGCGCGAAATCGCCCGCCAGCCGATATCGCGGCGGCAGAAGCCGCCCGGCCAGTCGATACGGTCCACCGCCGCATAGGCGGCCGCCTGCGCCTCCGCAACGCTGTGCCCGGTCGCAGTGACGGCGAGCACGCGGCCGCCATTGGCGACCAGCACGCCGTCCCGCTTAGCCGTGCCGGCGTGGAACACTTTCGCGCCGGCTTCTTCCGCGCGGTCGAGTCCGCGGATGACCGAGCCCTTCTCGGGCGTTCCCGGATAGCCTTTTGCCGCCACGACGACGGTCAGCGCCGCCTGGTCGCGCCAGTGCGCGGACAAACCGGACAGGCAGCCCTCCGCAACCGCCAGCAGCAGCGGCAGCAGGTCGTCCTCCAGCAGCATCATCAGAACCTGGCATTCCGGATCGCCGAAGCGGACGTTGTATTCGATCAGCTTCGGGCCGCTGGCGGTGATCATCAGGCCGGCGAACAGCACGCCGGAAAAGGGATGGCCAAGCTCGGCCATGCCGCGCACGGTCGGCTCGACGATCTCGCGCATCACGCGCTCTTCCATCGCGGCGGTCATCGCGGGAACGGGCGCATAGGCGCCCATGCCGCCGGTGTTCGGGCCGGTGTCGCCGTCGCCGACGCGCTTGTGGTCCTGCGCGGAGCCGAAGGGCAAGGCCGTCACGCCGTCGCAGAGGCAGAAGAAGCTCACTTCCTCACCGTCGAGATATTCCTCGACGACGACCTCGGCGCCCGCCTTTCCGTAGGCGCCGTCGAAGCAGGTCGCGACGGCGGCCAGCGCCTCCTCGACGGTCATCGCCACGGTGACCCCCTTGCCGGCGGCAAGCCCGTCCGCCTTGACGACGATCGGCGCGCCCTTCTCGCGCACATAGGCAGCCGCTTCGACGGCGTCGGTGAAGCGGCCATAGGCGCCGGTCGGAATGCCGAAGCGGGCGCACAGGTCCTTGGTGAAGCCCTTCGACCCTTCCAGTTGCGCGGCCGCCCGCGACGGCCCGAAGACGGCGATGCCGGCGGCGCGCAGGGCATCGCCCAGCCCCGCGACCAGCGGCGCCTCCGGCCCGACGACGACGAGGCCGATCGCCTTTTCGCGACAGAAGGCCGCGACGGCCGGATGATCGTCCACATCCAGCGCCACGCATTCCGCCTCACCGGCGATGCCGGGATTGCCGGGGGCCGCATAGAGTTTTTCCAGCAGGGGCGAGGCCGCCAGCTTCCAGGCCAGCGCATGTTCGCGGCCGCCGGAGCCGATGAGGAGGACGTTCATGATCGATATGGTATCCGTCGAGATGCCTGACCCGGCTATTGGTGATCCGCCCTTCGGTCAAGACCGAAGCTGGGGCAACATGCCCGCTTGACGCGGCGCGCGATTGGTTGTCACTCCATCGCCATGGAAACCATCCAGTCCCGCGCCGGCCAGGGGCGCGTCGCCGACGCGCCGAGCGGCCATTGGGTCTACCGGCTCCTGCCGCGCGCGGCGTGGCCCTATGCGCAGCTCGCGCGCTGGGACCGATTCGGCTGGCAATTGCTGCTGTGGCCCTGCTGGTGGTCGGCGGCGCTCGCCGCGCTCGCCTATCCACGGCCCGGCGACCCGCTTGTCACGCTGTTGCCCTCGCCATGGACCCTGCTGCTGTTCCTCGTCGGGGCGATCGCCATGCGCGGCGCGGGCTGCACTTATAACGACATCGTGGACCAGAGGATCGACAGCGCGGTGGAGCGCACGCGATCGCGTCCGCTTCCTTCGGGCCAGGTCTCGCGCGGACGGGCATGGCTGTTCCTGGTCGTCCAGGCGCTGGCGGGGCTGGTGGTGCTCCTCCAGTTCAACGATTTCGCCATCCCGCTCGGCATCTGCTCACTCGCGGTCGTCGCGGTCTACCCTTTCATGAAGCGATTCACCAACTGGCCGCAACTCGTGCTCGGCCTTGCCTTTTCATGGGGCGCGCTGATGGGATGGGCGGAAGAGTTCGCCGACATCGACCCGCCGGCCATCCTGCTCTATGCCGGATCGATCCTCTGGGTGATCGGCTACGACACGATCTATGCCCATCAGGACAAGGAAGACGACGCGCTGGTCGGCGTGAAGTCCACGGCGCGGCTGTTCGGCGGCCAGACGAAATCGTGGCTGGCCGCCTTCTACGGCGGCGCGCTCATGCTCTTCGCGCTCGCCTTCTCGTCCGCCGAGGTGCCGGTGCCGGCGATGGCGGGACTGGTGGCCGCCGGCATCCACACGGCGCGCCAGATCATCGCGCTCGACATCGACGACCCGGTGCAATGCCTCAAGCTGTTCAGATCGAACGGAACCGTGGGCTGGCTGATCTTCGCCGGCCTGCTCGGCGGCGGCCTTTGGACTGCCCTCAAGCCGCTGGTCTGAAGCGTGTCGCGATCTTTCAGATTCGCTCACGCTTCAGTTTTTTGAGTTCAAGCATGGCGTTATCCCGAAACCGGTTCCCCCTTTCGGGCGACATGCCCTAATCCCGCGCGATGATCTCCTGGCCGTTGACCACGAGGCGCAGGCCGAGATTGCCGTCGCGGCGGCGCGCCAGGAAGCGCGGGCGGCGATTCGTCGACGCGCGGCCCTGCCTGCGGGCCTGCGCCGTGCGGGTCTTGACCGCCCTTCCGAGCGATTCCTCCAGCGTGCGGGCGACCCCGTCGGCCTCGATCAGCAGCATCGGCAGCCCGTAGGCGTCCGACCAGCAGCGCCAGTCCGCGGCGACGTCGTCCAGATCCTCCGCGACGAGCAGCGGCACCGACAGCATCGGGTCGTTGTGGAGCAGTTCGAGCGTCACCGTCACGCGACCGCGATCGTCCTCGATGGCGCGGGCCGCGACGCCGCGGAAGGCCCTTGCCGGCATGACGATGGTCGCCGGCAGGCCGCTCATCGTCAGGACGCGCTGGACGGTCACGCCGCGCCGGTCGATGGAGAACACGACCTCGCCGATATCGTCGCGCGTGGCGTAGCTTGCCGCCTGCGGCAGGCGGAACGGGTCGAGGCGCATGGTCTGCCCCGCCCAGACTGGCTTCAGTCCGGAATTCATCGTCGTTTCCCTGTCTCTCCCGAGAGCCGTTCTTCGGCCTCGCCGGGCCGGTTGTCCGGCCTCGTTGTACGTGTGAGACTAGGGCCGCGCTCCTTACCGCGGGGCTTAGAAGTTCGGTTAAATTTTTCGGTGTTCGGCGGATGGTTATCGGAACTTCACCCGAGGTTACGAAGCAGCAAGTTCTATGAATATTTTCAGATGATCTTGCCCGGGTTCATGATGCCGGCGGGATCGAAGGCCTTCTTCACGCGGCGCATGAGCTCGATCGCAACGGGCGGCGCCGTGGCCAGCAACTCGCTCCGCTTGAGCTGGCCGATGCCGTGCTCGGCCGATATCGAACCGTCGAGGCTGCGCACCACGTCGTGCACCGCCCTATTCATCGGCAGGTAGAGCGCCAGGAAGGCTTCGTCGGCCATACCCACCGGCCTGCTTACATTGTAGTGCAGGTTGCCGTCCCCCATATGGCCGAAACACACCGGGCGCGCGCCGGGGCATACGCCTTCCACCGCACCGGCGGCGCGCGCGATGAATTCCGGGATCGCGGCGATCGGCACGGAGATGTCGTGCTTGATCGAGGCGCCCTCCGCCTTCTGCGTCTCCGGCAACGTCTCGCGAAGGGCCCAGAAATCCCTGGCCTGCGCGAGCGATTGCGTCACCACCGCATCGCCCACGATCTCCTTCTCCATCGCTTCGGCGAGGATCCGCTCGGCCAGATCCCGCGCGTCCTCTGCCGAGCGCCCCGACGAGATCTCCAGCATGACGTGCCACGGCCAGTCGGGCGAGACGGGGATGCGGACGCCGGCGGCATGACGCATCAGGAACTCCACGGGGCGCCGCTCCATCAGCTCGAAGGCCGTCAGCGACGGCCCGGCGCGGCCCATGGCGAGCTCGAACAGGCGCAAGGCCGCC
>JAFKJW010000159.1:0-11191 GCA_017305925.1 Hyphomicrobiales bacterium
GAATTGCGGCCTGACCGGCACGCATGTCGGCTGCGAACACGGAGTGTGCGGCGCATGCACGGTGCTGGTGGACGGGAAGCCCGTGCGCTCCTGCCTGATGCTTGCCCATCAGGCGGTCGGCAGCGAGATAAGGACCGTCGAGTCCCTCTCGGACGGAGACGTGCTGCATCCTTTGCAGCAGGCCTTCATCGACAATCATGCCCTTCAATGCGGCTTCTGCACCCCGGGGTTCCTGATGCTCGTCGTGGGTGCGTTCGAAAGCGACCCGGACATGGCCGAGACGGAGCTGATCGAGCTGCTTTCATCCAATCTCTGCCGCTGCACCGGCTATCAGAACATCATCAGGGCCGTGCAGTCGGTTGCCCCGCAACTGGCCGGCGTTTCCGGAAACGGCAGCAAGACTTGATGAAAGGACATATGCGATGAGCCTGATCTCGCTCGCCAGACACGATCGATACCCCTACAGCCCGCTTCCCGAGCGACCCGATTTCACATGGCCGGAGGGAAAGCGCCTGGCGGTCTGCATATGCAACAATATCGAGATCTTCAGCTTCCTTTCGGGACTTGGCAGCGACAGCGCTTCGCTTGCCGCGCCGCAGACGACACGCAACTTTGCGTGGCGCGACTATGGCAATCGCGTGGGGCAATGGTATCTTTTCGATCTCCTCGATGAGTATGGCTTCCCGGCATCGCACAATTTCAACTCCCTGCTTTTCGATGCCTGTCCCCAGATCGCCGACCGCATCATCGCGCGAGGCGACGAGTTCGTCGGCCATGGCCGCACGAACGCGGAGCGCCAGGACGTGCTTTCCGATGCCGAGGAGAAGGCGCTTATCGAGGAGGCGCGCGACGCCATCGAGGCCTATTCCGGCGCCACGCCCCGTGGCTGGCTGGGACCCTATCTGGCGCAGACGCCGGTCACGCTCGACCTGCTCAAGGAGGCGGGATTCAAGTATGTGCTCGACTGGCCGGCGGACGACCAGCCGTTCTGGATGCGTACGCGTTCCGGCCCGTTGCTTTCGGTTCCCTATTCGATCGAGCTCAACGATTCCCCCTCGATGGTCTTCCGCCAGGAAAGCGCGATCTCCTTCGAGCGGATGATGATCGACCAGTTCGACGAGATGCTCCTGCAATCGCGGAAACATCCTCTGGTCTATACGATCGTGCTGCATCCCTTCGTGATCGGCATGCCGTTCCGGCTGCGGGCCCTGCGCCGCGCGTTTTCGCATATCACCGAGCACCGGAACGATATCTGGATCGCAACGCCCGGCAGGGTCGCCGATCATTTCGCACAGGTCTGCCCGCCCCGGGACGCTCGTTGAGACGGCCAGACGGTCGAAGGCCTGCAAGCATGGGAGGCTTGCGCCGCCCTCCGTCCCGTGGTCCGGCGGCAAGGATGAAGAAGGTGAGGATGGCGTCTCGCGGCAGAGAGGTCCGGCTATGAAATCCAGGATCGCGATGATCGGCTGCGGCGGCACGATTTCGACACTCGCCGCCCACAGCCTCGACCTCATCGAATATCCGGAAACGGGCCGAAAAATGGATGTCACCGAGGTCGTTGCGCGCATGGGCGACCTCGTTTCCTTCGTCGAAATCGAGCCGATCGCCTTTCGCGCCGTCGGCAGCAGCGCCATCGGTCCGGCGGAGTGGGTCGAACTCGCCCGTACCATAGACGGCCTTTCCAGGGAACGGCCCGACATCGCCGGCGTCGTCATCCTGCATGGAACCGCGACGCTTGAGGAGACGGCCTATTTCCTCAACCTGGCGCTGACCTGCGCCCTGCCCGTCGTCCTGGTGGGAGCCCAGAGGCCGTTCAACGCCACCGGCTCGGACGCGCAGATCAATCTGCTTTCGGCATTGCGGGCCGTTATCGACCCGCAATGCGAAGGTTGCGGCGTGTTGGTGGTGATGAACGACGAAATCCACCAGGCGCGCGATGCCACGAAGACGTCGACCTACCGCGTTCATGCCTTCAGAAGTCCCGATGCCGGCCCGCTCGGCGTGATCGACGCCGACCGCATTTCGATCGCGCGGCGTCCGACGCGTCCACATACGACGCAAACGCCTTTCGTCGCACCCGCGTGCGCGGAAGAGCTGCCGCGCGTCGACATAGCCTATGCCTATGCGGGCAGCGATGCCGCCGCGGTCGAGGCTTTCGTCGCCGCCGGTGCACGCGGCATCGTATCGGCGGGATTTGCGCCTGGAATGCCTGCGGTCCTGGAGCGCGCGGCGATGGAGACGGCCGCTGCGGGCGGCCTCTGCATCGTGCAGGCCAGCCGGGTGGGATCGGGACGCGTCGGTCACCGCTCCTATCTTGAAAGGCAAGGCTGGATCGCGGCCGGCGACCTCAACCCTCAGAAGGCTCGCGTCCTGCTGATGCTTGCCCTCGCCGTCTCCGACGACCGGCGGATCATCCAGGAATTCTTCGACCGATACTGATCGGCCGCGGGAGCCCTCCTATCGCCGCAGCGGCTCGGTGCCCCGCCGAGATGCCCTTCTTGGCTCGCCTGGTGTGCACCAGTTTCGATACAATCGACCCGTTTGTGTCAGATGGCGCGAATTTTCCAAATTTGGTTGACTGGCCTTCCGTGTGGCGGATTATTCTATCCGAGGATTTCGGGACCCGGTCGCCGCGGACAGCCACCGGTTCGGAATGCAGCCTTGTGGAGGAAAAGATGTCTGAAGTTATGGTTCCGGACGAACATGACAGGTTCGACTATTCACCGATCGTCGATCGCCCGAAATTGACCTGGCCCGACGGTGCCCGCATCGCGGTCTGGCTGATCCCCAATTTCGAGCATTTCCATTTCAACAAGCCGTCGGCCTCGCTCAACCCGGGTTTGGCCGCCTTGCAGCCGGACGTCCTGAACTACGCCTGGCGCGACTATGGCGCGCGCGTCGGCGTGTGGCGGATGATCGACATCATCCAGAAGCATGGTTTCAAGGGAACGGTCGCGCTCAATTCGGACGTCTGCGACCGTTATCCCCGCATCATCGATGCGATCGGCGCGCTGAAATGGGAGATCATGGGGCACGGCCTGAACAATTCCGGCCTGCTTACCTTCCTGGACGAGGCTTCGGAACGCCAGGCGATCGAGAAGACGCTGGCGACGATCGAAAAGGCGGCCGGCGTCAGGCCGCGGGGTTGGCTGAGCCCCGCCCTGTCTGAATCGCTGATTACCCTGGATGTGCTCGCCGAAAGCGGCATCGACTACGTGGCGGACTGGACGAACGACGACCAGCCTTACCCGATCAGGGTCAAGTCCGGGCGGATGCACGCGATCCCCTACTCCCTCGAGACGAACGACTATCCGGCGTTCCTCAACATGTACCAGAGCGCGGAAGCCTTCGGGCGCCTTCTCAAGGACCAGTTCGACCTCCTCTATGAGGATGGGGCGCAGACCGGCCGCGTCATGGCAATATGCCTGCATCCCTTTCTCTCGGGCCACCCGTACCGCGCCAAATATCTGGACGACGCCCTGAAGCACATAGCGTCTCGCCAGGATGTCGTGCTGGCCACCGGAGCGGAGATCATCGACTGGTACATCGCCCATCGGGCCCGGGACTGGCCGTACACCTCCGCCGAAACTGACTATTCGTAAAAAAAACGATCATTAGGACGAGACATGCGTCTTTTTTGGAACATGTCCCGTTGACAGCGGTGAGGGTTAATGATTGCCTTCCCGTGTGGAGAAGGACGCCGTGTAGCCGGCGACTGTACCGGCTGTGACGGAGCGAGGGAGGAGATGGGATGAGAAAGCTCTTTTCGTGTTTTCTGGCGGCGGTGGGGCTGCTCATGGCCTCCCCCGTCGCGCAGGCGGCCGGCGAGAAGGTCGCTCTTTTCGCCACCGGACCCACGAACAGGTTCGTCGCGGCCGTCTCCAAGTCCTTCCTGGCGAAGGCCGCGGAACTCGGATTGCAGGTCACCGAATTCGACAATTCCTATGATCCGGCGGTTCAGGTGCAGCAGATCGACGACGCCATCGCGCGCAAGTTCGACATGCTCGCCATCATGTCCGCCTCGGAGAAGGCGATAATCCCTGCGTTGGTGCGGGCGAAGCAGGCGGGAATTCCGGTCGTGCTGATTACGAACGACGTCTCCGACCGCGCCAAAGGGCTTTACGTCTCCTTCGTCGGCGAAAGCAGCGACGCGCTCGGCAAGATCACCGGCGAAGCCCTCCTGAAGGCGCTGAAGGAACGCGGGCAGGAAGAGGCCAAGGTGGCGTTGATCACCGGCTCGCTTGCAGAGGGTAACGCTCCGGCGCGGGTCGAGGGCTTCAAGGAAGCGGTCGCCGCCCAGCCCGGCGTCAAGATCGTGGCCGTGGAGGATGCCTATTGGGATACGGCCAAAAGCGAACAGATCGCGGGCCAGCTCTTTGCGCGCTTTGCCCCCGAGGGCGGCCTCGATGCCATTTACGCGATGGCCGACAATCAGGCGGTTGCGGTCCAGCGGGCGGCGGAGGCTGCCGGCATCCCGCTCGGGGTGGAGAAAGGCAAGCTGATCGTCGTCAGCAGCAATTGCGACAGCGACGGCCTGAATGCGATCAAGGCCGGCAAACAGTACAGCACGGCCACCCAGGTGCCCATCGCGGCCGGCGAGCATGCAGCCCAGATCGTTGCCGACCATCTGGCGGGAAAAGAGGTTCCGCCTCTCGACAACCTGGTCGCCGAGCCCATCACCAAGGAAAATGTCGACAAATGGATGCAGGCCTGCACCTATTGATCGACCTGCATCGCGTGGCTGCGGCTTGTCGCCGGACGCGCCATAAAGAGAAATGTCGCAATGGGAATGCGGCGCGCCGGGCGCGCCTCCTTCCCCGGCCCGGGTAAGATTCCGCCTCCATGCTGCAGGTCCGACATCTTGCTGTGAGCTTTGGCCCGGTCCAGGCTCTGCGGGATATGTCCCTCACCTTGGAGCGGGGGGAAATTCGCGCCGTCTGCGGCGAAAACGGTGCCGGCAAAAGCACGCTGATGAAGGCGCTCACCGGTGTTGTCAGGCCGGGCGGCGGACAGATTCTGATCGACGGCAAGACGGTCACGGTGGACAACCCGCAGACGGCCCAGCAATTGGGGATCGCGCTCGTTGCGCAGGAACTCAGCCTGGCGCCGCATCTTTCGATCCTCGACAATATATGGCTCGGTGACCGGTCGGTCCCGCTGTTTCACCGCAGGCAGGAGTTTCGGCATCGCGCCGCCGCGGCCCTGCGTCAGCTCGATGTCGACTATGATCTCGACACTCCGGTCGCGAAGCTTACCATCGGCCAGCGGCAGATCGTCGAGATCGCCCGCCTTCTGGTTCGCAACGCTCGGATCCTCATCCTCGACGAACCCACGGCGACACTGTCGGATGTGGAAATCGAACGGATGATGGCAGCCCTCAGGCGGTTGAAAGCCGAGGGCAAGGGTGTCCTCTATGTCACGCATCGCCTAGGCGAGGTGTTCGATATCTGCGATTCCGTTTCGGTGCTGCGCAACGGCGTCGATGTCGGAGCGGCGCCGATCACCGACATCAGCCGTCAGCGGCTGATCGAGATGATGCTCGGCCGGTCGTTCCGGGAAATGTATCCGGAGGCACCCAGGCAGAAGGCGAGCGGCCTGTCATTGCAAGTCGAGCATCTCGCGATCCCCGGCGCCGTGCGCGACCTCTCCTTCTCCGCGCCCAGAGGCCGGATCACCTGCATCGCCGGCCAGGTCGGCGCGGGCGCCGGCGCGATCATACGGGCGATCGCCGGCCTGGTCCCCGATTGCACGGGGCGGCTCGTCCTGGATGGCAGGGAGCTGCCGATCGGCTCCGTCGGCGCGCGCGTCAAGCGCAACATCACGTTCATTTCGGAAGACAGGGCGGGCGAAGGCATCTTCCGACGCTCCGTGATGGAAAACCTCGTGGCCGCGCGCCTTCCCTCTCATTCGTCCTTCGGGCTGGTTTCCTGGAAGCGTCTCCGGCATTTCGCAGGGCATCTGTCCTCGCAGGTCAAGGTGGATGCGGCGCGACTGGGCGCGAATGCTTTCGACCTGAGCGGCGGCAACCAGCAGAAGCTTTTGTTCGCCCGGGCCATGGGAGGAAGCGAGCCGGGGGTGCTGCTCATCAACGAACCCTGCCGGGGAGTGGATGTGGGCGCAAGGGCCGAGATCTATCGCCTGCTGCGGGAATTTTGCCGGCTGGGCTATGCGCTGCTCATCACCTCGTCGGACCTCGAAGAGGTGGTCGGCATCTCCGACACCGTCATCACGCTTTTCCGCGGCGAGCTCGTGGCTTCTTACGAGCGGCCGCAGATCGATATCTCGCGCATATTGAGCGATATAACGCAACCGGGCAGACCGAAGGCGGCTTGATGCGCGAGGAGGTGATCGTCCTGCAAGAGGCGAAGAAGCGCAAAGCGCCGCACGGCCTTCCTTTCTCGCGACTTGCGGTCATGCGGGTCGCGCTGCTGGCGGCGATCGCCGTCTTTGCCGTGCTGACGCCCGGCTTTCTCACGGTTCCGAGCCTCACCACCCTGCTGACCACGACCTCCTTCGTGGGATGCATCGCCATCGCGATGACGTTCATCACGCTCAGCGGCAACATCATGTCGTTCGCGTTGGGGGCGACGGCGGCCGTCTCCGCCGTCGTATTCGTCCACGTCCTCAACATGGCCGGATATTTCCCCGCGATCGTCGCGGCACTTGCGGCGGGAGCGCTGGTTTCCGGTGCCCAGGGCGTGCTGATCGGAGGTCTTCGCGCCAACCCGATCATCGTCAGCATTGCGGCAAACGTCCTGATCTATGGCTGTGCCCAATGGCTGACCCGCAACGAAACGGCTCATGTGCTGAATCCGGCGGACACGCTTCTCCTGAAAGGCAAGCTTTTTGGCCTGCCGGTCGAGTTCATCGTTTTCCTGGCGGCAACGATCGTCGCACAGTTGCTGCTCTCGCTGACCATATTCGGCCGCAACCTGTTCTATATCGGCAGCGGCTTCCGGGCCGCCGAGGCCATCGGGCTTCCCACCGTACGAACAACCGTCGGAGCCTATGTCTGGGCCGGCCTGTTCTCGGCCATCACCGGAATTACCCTGGCATCACGCTTCACGCAGGCGAACATGGAGTTCGCGCTCCACTATGATTACGATGCCATAGCAGCCGTGCTGGTCGGCGGTACGGCAATCCAGGGCGGCAGCGGCTCGATGCTGCGCACCTTTGTCGGCGTGATCGCGATCGGGGTCATCCAGGTCCTCCTCCTTCTGCATGGACTGAGGGAGGAGTGGCGCATTCTCGCGACCGGCCTGATCGTGCTCGCCGTCATCGTTCTTTATTCCAGCAGGCGCCGCAACTGATGGCACGGTACCTTCGCTCGCGCCCCATTCTCGTCTTCCTGGCCGTGCTGATCAGCCTGGTTCTGGTCGACCGGGCCGAAGGGAACATCCTCACGACGGCGACGGTTTTCAGTTCGCTGCAATATTTTTCGACGTTCGGGCTCGTCGCGCTCGGGCTTGCGCTGACGATGCTGATCGGTGAGTTCGATATTTCCGTGGGCGGGTTGTTCGGGCTGGGCGGCTGTGTCGCCGTGCTGACCGGAAACACCGATCCGTGGGTAGGAATCGCCGTCGCGCTCTCGACCGGCCTTCTCTTCGGCGTCGCCCAGGGCCTGATCATCACCGGGTTCCGCCTGGATTCCGTGGCGGTGACGCTCGGCGGCCTTCTTACCGCAAACGGCCTTGCCTATGTGCTCACGCTCAACAAGACGATCACTTTCGACAATATCGACCTCGCGCTCGCCCTGAACGAGCCGATCGGCGTGGTTCTTTCCCCACGAAGCATCGTGGTGATCGCCTTCTTCCTGGTCGCGATCCTCATCTTCGGCACGACCCGCATCGGACGCGACCTGATCGCGACCGGCAGCGATCGCAAGGCTGCGATGATCAGCGGCGTGAGGGTCGACCGGCTGCTGGTCGCTTCCTTCGCGGTCTCCGGCGCGCTCTCCGCGCTCGGCGGCGCGCTGCTCAGCTATGGCCTCGCCTCGGCTTCTCCCACGGGACTGACCGATGTTCTGGTGCCGGCGATCGCGGCCGCCATTCTCGGCGGCGTCTCGCTTTCCGGCGGGGTCGGCAGTCCGTTCGGACTGATGGTCGGCATCCTGACGATATCCGTCCTGCGCTCCGGCTTGAATGCGCTCGGCGTGCCGCCCTTCGTCAACGACGTGGTCTCCGGCACGATCCTGCTGGCCGTCGCGATCGTCGATGCGCCATATCTTTCGCGCCGCCTGCGCCGGCTTGCCTTACGGCCGGGATAGGTCCTTAGGCCGCTTGCGTATCCTTGCCGCGCCTGTCGGACCGCTGTCCTCGAACGGGGCGGCGCCTCGAGGCGTTTCTCTTCATGGCGGACGGCTCGCCGATCTGCGCCTTCAGGCGAAGACCGCGACGAGACGGCGGGTCTTGCCGGAGGGCGCGGCCGCGAGTCCGAGACGGCAATGTCCGCTGTCGCTCCTCTCGAGCGGCCGGCCGTCCAGCGACGCAGTCAAGACGTCGCGCTGAGCCGGAAATTCGATCCACTCACCCTCGGAACCAGCAGGCAGGACTGCCGAGAAATGAGCATCGTCGAGAGTGATATGGGTGATGCGGCCCGCAACATTGGTCCGCATCAATATCTGCTCGCCACGATGCAGGCAGAGTATCCCGTCGACGACCCTTGTGGTGATCGTTCCCGCCGGCATCAGCGCGCCCCAGCTGTAGAACCAGTCGGTGTCGGCCTGTCCATCCCGCCAGCCCGTCTCAGGATCATAGTTTTCCGGGACCGAGCGGCTGCCGCGCCAGGCTTCCATGAACAGCCGGTACGAGCGCTCCGCCAGCCCTCTGGCTTGATCGAGATATCCGCTGCGGCGAAGGCCCTGCCAGACGAGATAGTTGAGCGGAGGCCAGACCGGACCGCGCCAGTAGACATTCTCCCGATAGGTGGGGTGGCTGCGATGGACGGACGGCAGACCGATCGCCCCGCCGAACAGCGTTTCATCGTTCAGTGCGGTCAGCAGGTGCCGGCTCTGCTCCTCGTCGGCAATGCCGGCGAGCAGAGGATAGAAGCTCGTCGGCGCAAGGCTGGTGATGAACGCTCCGGAACAGAAACGACTGGCGAAAATCTTGCGCTTCTCATCCCACAGTTCGCGGCGCACCCGCTGCCGATGCTCCTCGGCGAAGGCCGCCAGCTTTTCCGCCTGCTCCACACGGCCGAGTGCACGGGCCATGTTCGACAGCATCTCGGCCTCGAGAACGAACAGGCTGTTCAGGCCGACATCGAAGCCGTTCAGGGTGCGCCGATCCTTGTCGAATTCGAATTCGTCGTGCACGGGCGAATTGTCCATGCTGGATTCGTTCTTGGCCGCGAATTTCGTGCCCTTGTAGATGCCGTCGCCGGCGGTCGAACTGCCGTAGGAAAGCAGCCCGGCATCGTTCGGCATGCGGTTGCGCCGCCACCAGTCGAAATTCCGCATGAGCGTGTCGAATGCGGCGGTGAGCAGGCTGCGATCCTGGAGGCGCAGATAGATCGACCAGATGATGAAGCCGCCGAGCGGCGGATGGCCTCTATCGAGCCACGCATCATTGCCGGTCGTGCGGCAGGCGACGTTGCCCTGCGGCGTGGCGGAGGCGAGCACGGCGGAAAGGTTCTCCCGCGCCAGTTCGGGATCCACGCTCGCGCCGAGCGCCGCGTGATAGAGGAGGTCGATCGCCCAGATGCCGAAGCCGTTGAACTTCTGACTGCTCCAGCTCCTGCTGAGACAGGTGTGCCGGCGGTGATTGATGCCGTCCCAGATCGTGTTCCAGGCGACGGTGTCGCGAACGGCGTCGAACGCGCCTTCGAAGCTTCCCGTGTGCATCGGTGGAAGCGGATCCGCATTGCCCGATCCGGCTTCAGCGGCCATGGCGTCCAGCTTCTTGATCAGGTCCGTTTTGTCGTCGCCCACTGCCGCGAGCATGCATCCGTCGGCCGCGGCTTCAAGGCTGAAGCGCAGCGCCAGCGTCCGGCCTGAGTTCCTCCTCGATCCGGCATAGGAATAGCCCCGCTCGTCGAGCTCCCTCACCATCGCCTCGGTGTCCGGATGGCCGGTGATGAGCACCGGTGCGGGCAGGCATCGAACGGCGACCAGCCGCGGGCCGATCTTCAGCATGGCCGTTTCCGTCTCTTCGTCCCAGCTCCACTCCTCGCCGCTTTCGCAATGGAGCGCGAAGCCCATCCAGAAACGCGCGCCCCACTCGCCGGAGCGGACAGTCTTCCAGTACCCGCAAAGAGAGAAGGGGTCGGGCTTGCGATAGGACAGCGCGATCGCGGTACCGCCCAGTTCCAGCTCCACATCCACGTGATCGCCGTCGACCGTCCTGGGTCCGAGGCGCAGCGACGGCGACATGGCAAACAATGTCGCCGGCCCGGCCTTCGACGAAGACGCGAAAGGCGTGACGGACACCCCGAGCGGCAGAAAGACGAATTCGGCCGGGCGGTCCTGCGACCAACTGTTCCAGGCCCGGTCGATGGGCACACCGGCGCTGCGATCGATCACCGTACCGGACATCCGCACTTCCTTTCCTTGAAACCGATCACCGAACTGGCTTTTCGGACCGATCGCCTACCGCAAAAGCGGAATGGTGGACTGACGCTCCCATTCGAGCGCCACGGCCTCGCCAGGCTCTGGGAGCGGCTGGCCGGCATTCTGGATGAAGACCAGGAAAAGCCGGCCGTCGTGAAGGCGCGTCCTGTAGACGATGCTGCTGCCGCTGAAGATCTTGCTTTCGACCCGTGCGGAAAGCCTGTTGCTCTCAGGCGAGGCAGGACCCGCCGATGCAACGATCCGGATCTTCTCCGGGCGCACGGCGAGAGTGACTTTGCTGCCCGACACAGGTGCTCCATCCGCAACGGTGAGGCGACCCAGACCCTCCGCCTCGCCTGTGCCGCCAGCCGTCATGCGTGCCTCGATGAAGTTCGCGTCACCGAGAAATCCCGCCGCGAAGCGGCTGCAGGGGCGCTCGTACACATCGTCCGGGCTGCCGACCTGCAACACCGTGCCCTTTTCGAAGATCGCGACGCGATCGCTAAGCGTCAGCGCCTCTTCCTGGTCGTGCGTGACGAAGATGGTGGTGATGCCGACGGTCTGCTGGATCTGCCGCAGTTCGACCTGCATGCGTTGGCGCAGGCGGCGATCCAGCGCCGCCAGCGGCTCGTCGAGCAGAAGCAC
>JAFKJW010000159.1:11246-17713 GCA_017305925.1 Hyphomicrobiales bacterium
GCGACGCGTTGCTGCTGGCCGCCCGAAAGCTGTGACGGACGGCGCTTCTCCAGCCCCACGAGGTCGACCAGATCAAGCATCTCGCCGACCTTCTTGCCGATCTCGGCGCTCGGCGCCGATCTGGTCGTCAGGCCGAAGGCGATATTGTCGTAGACGGACATATGCGGAAACAGGGCGTAGTTCTGGAAGACCATGCCGATGTCCCGGCGATGCACCGGAACGTCGTCGATCGGCTTGCCCTGTATGGTGATTTGCCCGCCTTCCGGCCGCAGAAAGCCGGCGATGAGGCGCAGCAAGGTGGTCTTTCCGCTTCCGCTCGGACCGAGCAGGCCGAACAGCTTGCCCTCTTCGAACGAGACGGAGACGTTGTCGAGCGCAACGAACTCGCCGAAACGCTTGGTGACGGAATGGGCCTCGACACCGCTCATTGCTTCGTCCCGAAATCATGCAGGCGGGAAATCAGGACTGCCAGAACGAACGAGACGAGGATCAGGATGGTCGAAACGACGTTGATCACAGGTGTGAAGCCCTCCTTGATGGACGCATAGATTTCTACCGGCAGCGTGGTCTGGCCGGGTGCGGCAAGGAAATAGGAGATGACGAACATGTCGAAGGAGGTCGCAAACGAGAAAAGCGAGGCCGCGACGATGCCTGGCGCGATGAGCGGCAAGGTGATGCGCAAAGCCACCTGCCGCGGATTGGCCCCCAGGGTTGCGGCCGCCTCCTCGCAGGCGGTTCCCTGTCCCGCTATGCGGCTGCCCACCACCATGATCGCATAGGGCAGCGAAAGCGCGACATGGCTGATCAGGATCGCATGCAGTCCGCGTCCGATCCCGGTCCAGAAGGCCAGGATCAGCATGGCGCAGCCGATTATCACCCACGGAATGGCGATCGGCGGCAGCAGCAACGCTTTCAGGAACCCGCGCCCGAAGAACCGGTACCTGGCCAATCCCAGCGCGGCGAGTGTCCCGAGCGCGCCGGCGATGACGGCCGTCGCGGTTGCGATGAGAACCGAATTGACCGCCGCCTCCTGGAGCCGCTGGTCGGCCAACAGGTCGTTGAACCATCGCAGGCTCCACTCGATCGGCAACTGATAGTAGGGCGACTTGTTGAACGCCATCGCGATCATCACGAGGATCGGCAGATAAAGAAAACCGATGACGAGCGTCACCAGGGCCTGGCCGAGCAGCCTGATGGATGAACTCACTTGAGCATCTCCCTCCGGTCGCGCAGAAGCGGTGCGCTGATCGCCATGATGACGAGGACAACCGCGAGCATGATGAAGGAAAGCGCGGCACCCAGGGGCCAGTTGAAGACGGCGGTGAACTGATCCTCGATGATCGTGCCGAAAACGGTACCCGACCGGCCGCCCAACAGTCGGGGCTCCATGAACGATCCCACGACGGGCACGAAGGTCAGAACCGCGCCCACGCCGAGCCCGGGCAGCATCAGCGGCAGGACGACGCGCCGGAACACGCGCGGCCACGTGGCTCCGAGGCTTCGCGCGGCGTCGAGTATGCTGTCGTCAATCGCCAGCGCCGACAGGTAGCAGGTGATGATCATGTAGGGCAGATAGGCGTGGACGAGGCCGATCACGATCGCCGTATAGGTGTAGAGAATGCCCGTCGGGCCGGCACCGGGCACGAGCCAGTTCACAAAGGAATCGAGAACGCCGCCGGTGCGCAGCACCACCACCCACGAAAAGACGCGGACCAGCCCGCTGGTCCAGAACGGCAGGAGGATAAGCATGAAGACCAGGGCGCGGGCGCGCCCTGGCAGGGCCCTGGCGAGCGCAAGGCCCGCGAACAGCCCGATGAAACAGCACAGCGCCGTCACGATGATTCCGAGCAGCACGGAACGCCAGAGCAATATCGGGTAGACTGGTCGGCGAATGAAGCTGAGGTAATTGCCCAGCGTGAATTGGGCCGAGCCGGAATCGAACACGTTCGAGCTCAGGAAGCTGAAATAGACCATCGCCGAAAGCGGCAGAAAGACGGCCAGCAGCAACCACAGATAGGCGGGAGACACCAGAGCGTATCCCCGCCACGCGCTTGCGCGGTCGGCGGACTGCCGATTTTCGACGATCGCACCGGTCATGTCAGCCGAATGTAGCCTTCACGTCTTCCCAGAGATCGAGATATTCCTGGCGTTTCTCGTCACCGAGATCTTCCATGAAAATCAGGCTTTCGAAATGCTTGGGATCACCGAGGACGGTCTTGTTGAAGGAATCATCCGGCAACTGCTTCTGGGTCTCGAGATTTGCCGGAGCCGGCGCGCCGCCGCGTTCGTCCCAACCGATGAAGAACTCCGGCGACTGCAGATAGTCGATGAATTTCAGCGCGCCCTCCTGGTTGGACGTACCGGCCGCGACGGCAAGCGTATCGAACCAGCCGATGCCGCCTTCCTTCGGCGCGAAGTAATCGACCGGGATGTCGCGCTTGCGCATGCGCCCCGCCGAACCGCTCCACATGGGGCTGATATCGACGGTTTCAGCCGCAAACATCTGCTCGCATTCGCCTGACGATTTCCAGAAGGTCTGGATCTGCGGCTTCAGGGCAAGGAGCTTCTCCTTGACGAGTTTCAGGTCGGCCGGGAAATTCATGTCCTGGCCGGTCGCGATGGCGGCCCAGGATACGGCCTCGACCGGATCGTCGCGGAATGTGACGCGGCCCGCATGCGCCGGATCCCACAGCGCCTGGATCGAATCGGGAGTCGGCTTGATCTTGGTGGTGTTCGAGATGATGCCGGTCGAGCCCCACGTCCAGGCCACACCCCAGTAGGTATCGCCATTCTTGGTATATTTGCTGTCTCGAAGCTTCGGCTGCAGATATTGGAACTGCGTCAGCTTTGAAACGTCCAGCGGCTCGATGAGTTTTTGCTTGGCAGCCTGGTCGACAAAGACGAAGTTCACCAGCGCCACGTCATAGGCGCCCGGATTGGTGCGGAGCTTCGTCAGCATTTCGAGCTCGGAAGTAAAATAGTCATGCACCACGCCGATGCCCGTCTCGGCGCGGAATTTCTCGACCGCATCGGGGAAATCGCTGCCCATGCCTTTCCATGTCAGCATGCGCACATCGCCCGCAGCGATGGAGCGACGGATATAGGCCGGTGCGGCAAGCGTCGCAGCGGCGGCAAGGCCGAATTGGCCGAACCGTCTCCGGGTCAAGGATACCATTTTCGATACTCCCATCAAGAAGTGTTCCACAAATGAGGCGATAAGTGCAAATTGATCCTTAGGACACTTTTTTATATACGCAAGCGGGAAATCTGTTTTTCGCACGCCGCGATTATTCCGGCGGTTTGTTCGTGAGGCGGGAAGGCCGATGATCAAGGACGACTATGCCGAGCGGGTCTATGCCGGCGTTCTCGGCAAGATGACGGGCGTTTATCTTGGCCGGCCCTTCGAAGGCTGGACCTACGAGCAGATCACGGCGGAGCTCGGCGAGATTCACTACTATGTGAACGACCATCCGACCGCCAAGCTTCGTCACCGCCGTCTCGTCGTCACCGACGACGACCTCGCCGGCACGTTCGCCTTCGCACGTTCGCTCGCCGACAACGGCTTTTCCCCGGCGCTGAATTCCCGGCAGATTGGCGAGAGCTGGCTCAACTACATCGTGGAAGGCCACAGCATACTGTGGTGGGGTGGAATAGGCACGTCGACCGAGCAGACCGTCTACGCGCGTTTGCGCGACGGGATTCCGGCTCCGCTGAGCGGGGCGATCGAAACCAACGGCAAGACCCTGGCGGAGCAGATCGGCGCACAGATATTCATCGACGGCTGGGCGATGATGAATCCGGGCAATCCCGAGCGCGCGGCCTATTTTGCACGCGAGGCCGCCCGCGTCAGCCACGACGGAATCGCGGTGGAGGCAGCGGTGTTGATCGCGGCGATGGAAGCGCTGGCCTTCGACGTCCAGGACATCGACAAGCTTCTGGACGGCGGCCTTGCCTTCGTCTCGAAGGATTCGGAGCTGCACGCCCTGATCGGGACGATTCGCGACTGGCATGCCGGCGACAGCGACTGGCGACGCACGCGGGAAAGGATCGCCGCTTCCTACGGCTATGACAAGTTTCCGGGAATCTGCCACGTGGTGCCGAACCATGCGCTCGTCGTGATGTCGCTGCTCCACGGCCGGCTCGATCTTTCGACATCGCTCGAGATTGTCTGCACCTCCGGCTGGGACACGGATTGCAACGCCGGCAATGTGGGGTGCCTCGTCGGCATAGCGCGGGGCCTGGCCGCTTTCGAAACCGCGCCCGACTGGCGCCGACCGGTTCGCGACCGTCTCTATGTATCAACGGCCGAGGGCGGGCGTACGATCACCGACGCCGTGATCGAAACCCACCAGCTGGTTCAGGCCGGCCACGCCCTGGCAGGCCTGCCGGTGCCGGACATGCCCAAGAATGCGCGCTTCAATTTCTCCTTGCCGGGCAGCCTCCAGGGATTTGCCGCCGACCTGGCGGAGGACGAAGGCGACGCGCGGATCTGTCTGGAAAACGTTGCCGGTCACGGCAGCGACGGCCAACGCAGCCTTGCGGTTCGTTTCGAGGCCGTTGGTTCGAAAGGCGCGCGCGTGATGACGCGGACCTTCGCGATGCCGGACGAGTTCGACATGCGCAGCTACGATTTGCTCTGCTCGCCCACACTGTACCCCGGCCAGACGGTCGAGATGCGGGTCGTGGCCGACGCTGCGAACGGCGCGTCCGTCATGGTCTCTCCCTGTTGCCAGGTCTTCACGGACGGCGACCGTATCGAGACGGTTGCCGGGCAAGCCGCCCTGCTCCCGCCCGGCCAAGATGGGACGCTGCGATGGACCGTTCCGCAGACCGACGGTCAGCCCATCCTGAGCATCGGCCTTGCACTGTGCTCTTGCGGCGACGAGCCGTCGGCGGGTTCGCTCTATCTCGACTTCCTCCGCTGGAGCGGCGCCCCGGTCATGGTTCTGCGTCGCCCAGCGGGCACGGGCGAGATGTGGCGGCGTGCCTGGGTGGCCGATGCCGACACCTTCGGCGGTCATTTCGAGGCCTTTCGGATATCACATCACCGCGGCACCGGGATGGCCATCCAGGGCACGCGTGAATGGCACGATTATTCGGTGCGCGCCGAAATGGTTCCGCTCGTGGCTCGCCGATGGGGCCTGGCCGCGAGGGTGCAGGGACGCAGACGCTACTATGCCGTGATCTTCGATGCCGATCAGGAAAAGGCCGGCATGGGCGGTCGCCGTATCAGATTGGTACGCGTGCACGGCGCAGAGCAGACACTTTGCCAGGTCGACTTCCTCTGGCGTCTTGATTGCACCTATCGGGTTGAACTCAAAGTGGACGGCTCCTGCATCGAAGCCTCGGTGGACGGCCGCAGGATGCTCACAGCAATTGATACGGCGCCTGAAGCGCTGGGCGGCGGCGCAATCGCGCTTCTGGTCGAAGAAGGCGGATTGGCCGTCGACGAAATATCCCTATCAGCCGCGAATCCAGACAACGGAAGCACGATTTGATCCCGTGTATTGCCGGTGCAGTTTCCGGGGCATGGAGAACCCGGATCAGCGTCAGGCACTCACGCTGCGGCATCACCCCGAACATCTACCCGACCGCCCTGTCTGGCGGGGAACTGTTCGCCTTGAGCGCAGCCATGAGCATCGGCCCCACCGAGAACTGCCCTCCCCTCGCCTTCTCGGTCAGCGCCCTGAGATACCCGCCAGCCGAGTTGATGTGCTGGGCCCGCTGCAGGATGCAGGCGACGACGATCGCCGCTGTTTCCGGCCCCATCACATGGCAGGCGTCCTCGTAGGCCGACGGCGAAACACCGAGATAGCCCCTCACCTGCGCGGCGGTCGCCATCAGGTCGCGCCAGCTAGCGATCCCGGCGGCGGCATAATCCGCAATATCGGGACAAGCCTTCAGGACAAGTCCAAGCGGATACGTTCTTGGCGGCTCCTGCGGTCGTGGTTTTGGCTCGGCAGTTCCCCTGGCTTTTTCGAAAGCGGGTTCAAGTTCAAAATGAGAGTCGGGGTTTGAATTAGATTGCTGCGGCCCACTTTGAGACTCATTGGCGCTCGGATTCTCGGTATTCATGAAGCTTTTCAAGGCGATATCGACTTCATCCCTGATCGCATCGAGTTCCGCTGCAAACAGTTCCAGTTCGGTGATGCTCGCTTTTCGGGGAAGCTGGTCCACGACGCCCCTGAAGCGCGTCCAGAGGGCCTGCCAGGCGCCTGGTATCCCTTCCTCGATCGCCGCCTCGATCAGCTTGGCGATGTCGCGGCGCTGCAGCGTGATGCGCTCCCGCATGAGCCTTAGGGCACGGCCGTCGGCACGGACGCGCTCGGCCGCGGCACGGAACTCCTCGGCACGTGCCAGCAGTGGGGCCAGGGAAAAGCCGAAGGCGTCCTCCAACTCCCCTCCCCTTCCCTTCCGGGCATATCGCTTGCCATTGGGGCTGTCCCTGCGCAGGATAAGCCCGCAAT
>JAFKJW010000160.1 GCA_017305925.1 Hyphomicrobiales bacterium
CGATGAGCCGCTTCATCAAGTGGATGATCCGCGAGGGCTACGAGGACAATCCGGGCATCCGCGACGGCGACATCTTCGCCAACAACGACGCCTTCATCGGCACCGTGCAGGTGCCGGACGTGATGGACGTCATGCCGATCTTCCACAGCGGAAAACTGGTCGGCTGGGCGGGCGCCGTTTGTCATGAATTGGAAGCCGGTGGCATTACCCCGGGCGGCGACGTGGCGCTGGCGCAGGAGCGCTTCACCGAGGGCCTGTTCGTCTGCGCCGAGAAGGTCGGCGAGAACGACGAGCTGCGCCGCGACTACGTGATCCGCTGCGAGCGCAATCTGCGCATGCCGATCTACTGGGTGCTCGACGAGAAGGCCAAGGTGGCGTCGTGCATAGACATGCGCGAGAGCGTCAAGGCGCTGATCGACGAGATCGGGCTCGACACCTGGATGCGCGTGTCGAAGGAGTTCATCGAGGAGGGCCGCCGCGCCCAGCTCGCCCGCACGCGCCAGCTCACCGTGCCCGGCAAATACCGCGGCCACACTTTTTACGGCCACGTCACCGCCGGCAAGCCGGGATACCAGCCGCTCGGCGACCCGAACTGGCTCTACAACATCCCGATCGAGATGGAGGTCTCGCTCGACGGCAAGATCACCATGGATTTCGAGGGCACCCAGCCCTGGGGCTATCATTCGATGAACTGCACGCCGGCCGGCATGGACGGCGGCATGTTCGTGACGCTGACGCAGCACATGAATTTCGAGGGCTTCGTCAATGACGGCGCCTGGATGGCGACCGAGCTGAAGCTGCCGCACGGCACCTGGACCAACCCGGACAACGAACTGGTCGCCACGGCGACGAGCTGGGCGCTGCTCCTGCCGGCCTACGGCGTCTTCCAGCGGCTGCTGTCGCGCGCCTTCATTGCCCGCGGCTTCGTCGAAGAGGCCTTCGTCGGCCAGGTCAACTCGCCGATGATCGAGATGGGCGGCACCAGCCAGTACGGCACGCCCTTCGGCATGGCGCATTTCGAATGCGCGGCCGCCGGCTCCGGCGCGCTCGCCATCAAGGACGGGCTGGACACCGCCTATGTCGGGTGGAACCCCGAATCGGACATGGGCAACATCGAAATCTGGGAGCAGAACATGCCGATGGTCTATATCGGCCGCTCCATCGTCCCCAACTCCGGCGGTGCCGGGAAATATCGCGGCGGTTGCGCCTTCCAGTCCACCTGGCTGGTCAACAAGACCGACCATCTGCGCCTCGTCACCTCGGAGCACTCCTCGCGCGTCTTCGACAATGGCGGGCTCGCCGGCGGCTATCCGGCGCCGACCTGCCAGAAGCACCGCGCCGTGCGCGACACCAACGTGCAGGCGCTCGCCGCCGAGGGAAAGCCGCTCGCCCACACGCCGGGTACCAACCCCTACCATTCCGACTTCGAGATGCGCTTCGAGGGCGGCTACGAGCTGGTCGAGGGGCCCTACATCACGGCGCCGCACAAGGAAGGCGACATCTTCTCGCATTCCTACAATGGCGGCGGCGGCTTCGGCGACGTGCTGGAGCGGGACCCGGTCAAGACCGCCTGGGACGTCGAGAACGGCTTCCTCACCAAGGAGGCCGCGACCAGCATCTTCGGCATCGTCCTCAAGGAGGACGAGGACGGCTTCCCCATTGCCGACACAGAGGCGACCGAACGGCACCGCAAGGCCATGCGCGCCGCGCGGCTGGCCAAGGCAAGGCCCGTCTCGGAGTGGATCGCCAGGGAGCGCGAGCGCGTGGCGGCCTCCGACCTCGCGCCGGAAGTGCGCAAGATGTACGCGGCGGCCATGAAGCTGTCGCCGCGCTTCGCGGCCGAGTTCCGGGATTTCTGGAGCCTCGCCGACGATTTCACCTTCAAGGCCGAATAGGAGCGCGACGATGACCTCTTACTCCAAGGAAGTGATCGCCGATCTGATGAACGGCACCCTGCCCTGGCCGCAGACCCGGCGCATCATGAGCGCCTACAAGGACGACGACCGCTTCTTCAAATATGTCGAGGCGCTGCAGGATCGCGTCGGCTGGCAGGAAAAAATCCTGCTGCCGATCTCCGACCATCTCTTCATCTGCGAAAGCGCGGAGGGCCGCGTGACGAAGTGCGAGTGCGGCCATTCCTTCGGCGACTACCGCCGGAACTGGAAGCTCGCCGCGGCGATCATCGTGCGCGACGACGAGGAGTCGCTGCGGGAAATCTATCCCAACAGCGACCTGCCCGATCCCGAATGGATGGAGATCCGCGAGTTCATCTGCCCGCAATGCGCGCATCTCCACGAGGTGGAGGCCGCCGCGCCCGGCTATCCGATCGTGCATGATTTCGAGCCGGATCTGGAGGGGTTTTACCGGGAGTGGCTGGGACGGCCGCTGGCGGCTGAGAAAGAGGAAAGCGTGTCGGGATGAGGTCGCGTCCTACTTTGCCCCCCTCTGTCCTGCCGGACATCTCCCCCACAGTCTCCCCCACACGGGGGGAGATCACGCCGGCCGCCTGGTCGGCGCCAATCGCCGATGTCTCCGGACGGGCGACAAGGTCGAAGCTGCCGATCTCCCCCCGTGTGGGGGAGATGTCCGGCAGGACAGAGGGGGGCGCCACAGGGAGCGGCCCTGGCGGCCAAAGCCGGGGAGCGATCCATGCCTGACCTTTCCTCCCGCACCGCCGTCGTTACCGGCGGCCTGACCGGCCAGGGCCTCGCCATCGCGCACGAGCTGGCAAAAGCCGGAGCGAATGTCGCGGTCGGCTCCTATGTGGGTACGGCGGCCGGGCGGCAGGGCGACGCCGCGGCCTATCCCGACCCTCAGGAAGTCGCCGATGTCCGCACCGCGCTGGAGAAGCACGGCACCAAAATCTTCGCCGGCCATCTCGACGTGCGCGACACGGCCGCCATCAAGGACTTCCTCGCCAAGGCCGAAAGCACATGCGGACCGGCCGACATCCTCGTCAACGCCGCCGGCACGACGGCCGAGCAGCCGGTCGCCGGGCATTCGGACGAATTGTGGCTGAAAATCCTCGACACCAACCTCAACGGCGCCTTCCGCATGATGCGCGAGGTGCTGCCCGGCATGATCGGCCGCAAATGGGGCCGCATCGTCAATATCGGCTCGACGGCCGCGACCGTGGGCTGGAAGGACAATCCGGCCTATTGCGCCTCGAAAGCCGGACTGCTCGGCCTCACCCGCTGCGTGGCGCTCGAAGGTGCGCCGCATGGCGTGACCTGCGTGATGGTGAGCCCCACCTGGGTCGAGACGGAGCTGATGCGCCGCAACGTGGAGCAGGTCGTCGCCCGCGAGGGCAAGGGCCGTACGGCAGAGGAGGCGATGGCGGAGATCGCGGCGCAGAACCCGCAGGGACGCATCATCCAGCCCGGCGAGATCGCGGCGCTCGTCGCCTTCCTGTGCGGCGAGCAGGCGAAGGGCATCACCATGGAGAACATACAGATCACCGGCGGAGCGCTCTGGTAGCGCCCCTTCCTCATCCGGGCCGGGTGTAGGAGCGCCCTGCGGGCTCAGTCCTTGGCGCGCTCCACATAGGAGCCGTCGGCGGTCATCACCACGATGCGCGTGCCGGCGCTGATGTGCGGCGGCACCTGGGTGCGCACGCCGTTGGAAAGCATCGCGGGCTTGTAGGACGAGGAGGCGGTCTGGCCCTTCGTCACCGGCTCGGTCTCCGCGACCTCCAGCGTGACGCGCTGCGGCAGCTCGATGGCGATCGCCACGCCTTCATGCGTCGACAGCGTCACCTCCATGCCCTCCTGGAGATAGGGCGCGGCGTCGCCGATCACGTCCTCCGAGACGGCCAGCTGGTCGTAGGTCTCGGGGTTCATGAAATGATGGCCTTCGGCGTCGTGGTAGAGAAACTGGTAGGGCCGGTCCTCGACATAGGCGCGCTCGACCTGCTCGGTGGTGCGGTAGCGCTCCGACACCTTCACGCCGTCGGAGATGCGGCGCATGTCGAGCTGCGTCACCGGCGTGCCCTTGCCGGGATGGATGTTTTCGGCGAACAGGATGACATAGAGCTTGCCGTCCTCGCGTTCGACGACGTTGCCCTTGCGCAGCGAGCTGGCGATGACTTTTACCACGAGCGAATCCCAATAATTGCGGACCTTCGGCGGTCCGGTCGGTCTTGGGCGTCGCCCTACAGCATCTTTCGGCGGGACGCCAGTGGCGGGGATGCCACGCGCGCGGGGTTTCGCTCTTCCCGGTTTACTTTCCGGCCATCTGGAGGCAGAGCGCTCGCGAAAACGCGAAGAACGCCGATGCCCCTCTCCTCTCCCTGGTGGTCTCCCCACATCCATGCCGACCGGCGTCCGCGCCTTCTCGCGCGCAACGCGATCGCCGCCGACATCCGCGCCTGGTTTGCCGCGCGCGACTTCATCGAGGTGGAGACGGCCGCGCTCCAGGTCTCTCCCGGCAATGAGGCGCACCTGGCCGCCTTCGCCACCGAGGCCGTCACCACCGCCGGCGCGCGCTTCCCCCTTTACCTTCACACCTCGCCGGAATTCGCGGCCAAGAAACTTCTGGCTGCCGGCGAGAAACGCATCCTCAGCTTCGGCAAGGTCTTCCGCAACCGCGAGCGCGGGCCGTTGCACCATCCCGAATTCACCATGCTGGAATGGTATCGCGCGGGCGAGCCCTACACGCGGCTGATGGAGGACTGCGCAGCGCTGCTGGCGCTCGCCGCCGACCGTGCCGGAGCCAAAACGTTCTCCTTCCGCGGCCGCGAGGCCGACCCCTTCGCCGCGCCCGAGCGGATCACGGTCGCACAGGCGTTTTCGAAATTCGCCGGCATCGACCTCATGGCCACGATCCGGGCGGACGGCTCGACGGAGCGCGGCGCGCTGGATGCCGCGGTCGCATCCGCCGGGATGCGCACGGCGCCCGACGATACATGGGCCGACCTCTTCTCGCGCGTCATGGTCGAGAAGATCGAGCCTCTTCTCGGCATCGGCCGCGCCACGGTGCTCTGCGAATATCCGACCGCCGAGGCAGCACTTGCCCGCCCCGCCGCACATGATCCGCGCGTGGCCGAGCGCTTCGAGCTCTATTGCTGCGGGGTCGAGCTCGCCAACGGCTTCGGCGAACTGACCGATGCCGCCGAACAGCGCCGGCGCTTCGAGGCCGAGATGGACGAGAAGGAGCGCGTCTATAGCGAGCGCTATCCCCTGGACGAGGATTTTCTCGCGGCGCTCGCCCTGATGCCCGAGGCGAGCGGCGTGGCGCTCGGCTTCGACCGCCTCGTCATGCTGGCGACCGGCGCGCGGCGGATCGACGACGTGCTCTGGGTGCCCGTGGCGGAAGCCTGAGAGCGCTCGGGCGGCTCCATGGAGCGGGGGCGGCGCCCGCCCCACGCTTGCCTTTCGCGCCGGCCCTGCTAAACGCGCGCGATGACCTTTCCGCTGAAAAACATCCGCAACTTCTCGATCGTGGCCCATATCGACCACGGCAAGTCGACGCTCGCCGACCGGCTGATCCAGATGACCGGCGGGCTCGACGCGCGCGAGATGGCCGGCAAGGAGCAGGTGCTCGACAATATGGACATCGAGCGCGAGCGCGGCATCACCATCAAGGCGCAGACCGTGCGGCTCAACTACCGGGCGCAGAACGGCGAGGACTATGTTCTGAACCTCATCGACACGCCCGGCCATGTCGACTTCGCCTACGAGGTCTCGCGCTCGCTCGCTGCCTGCGAGGGCTCGCTCTTGGTGGTCGACGCCAGCCAAGGCGTCGAGGCGCAGACGCTCGCCAATGTCTACCAGGCGATCGACAACAACCACGAGATCGTCGTGGTGCTCAACAAGGTCGACCTGCCGGCGGCCGAGCCGGAGCGCGTCAAGGAGCAGGTGGAGGAGGTGATCGGCCTCGACGCCTCGAACGCCGTGGAGATTTCGGCCAAGACCGGCCTGAACATCGAGGCCGTGCTGGAGGCGATCGTCCACCAGCTTCCGCCGCCGCGCGAAGGCGACGCGCAAAAGCCGCTGAAGGCCATGCTGGTCGACAGCTGGTACGACGCCTATCTCGGCGTCATCGTGCTGGTGCGCGTCATCGACGGCGTGCTCAGGAAAGGCCAGACCATCCGCATGATGGGCACCGGCGCGAAATATCCGGTCGAGCGCACCGGCTATTTCACGCCGAAGATGATCCCGGCCGACGAGATCGGCCCTGGCGAATTCGGCTTCATCACCGCCTCGATCAAGGAGGTGGCCGACACGCGCGTCGGCGACACGATCACCGAGGACCGCCGCCCCTGCGCGGAGGCCCTGCCCGGCTTCAAGCCGGCGCAGCCGGTCGTCTTCTGCGGGCTCTTCCCGGTCGATGCCGCCGATTTCGAGGATCTGCGCGCAGCGGTCGGCAAGCTGCGCCTCAACGACGCCAGCTTCTCCTTCGAGATGGAGACTTCCGCCGCGCTCGGCTTCGGCTTCCGCTGCGGCTTCCTCGGGCTGCTGCATCTGGAAATCATCCAGGAGCGGCTGGAGCGCGAGTTCGACCTCGACCTGATCGCCACCGCGCCGTCGGTCGTCTACCGCATGAACCTGATCGACGGCACGGTGAAGGAACTGCACAACCCGGCCGACATGCCGGACGTGATGAAGATCACCTCCATCGAGGAGCCGTGGATCCGCGCCACCATCCTCACCCCCGACGACTATCTCGGAGCGATCCTGAAGCTCTGCCAGGACCGGCGGGGCATCCAGGTCGACCTCTCCTATGTGGGCAAGCGCGCCATGCTGGTCTACGACCTGCCGCTCAACGAGGTGGTCTTCGACTTCTACGACCGGCTGAAATCGATCTCCAAGGGCTACGCCAGCTTTGACTACCATCTGACCGACTATCGCGAGGGCGATCTCGTGAAGATGTCGATCCTCGTCAACGACGAGCCGGTCGACGCGCTCTCCATGCTGGTGCACCGCTCGGCGGCGGAAAAGCGCGGGCGGGCCATGTGCGAGAAGCTCAAGGAGCTGATCCCGCAGCACATGTTCAAGATCCCGATCCAGGCGGCGATCGGCGGCCGCATCATCGCCCGCGAGACGATCTCGGCCCTTCGGAAAGACGTGACCGCCAAGTGCTATGGCGGCGACGTGACGCGCAAGCGCAAGCTTCTGGAGAAGCAGAAGGAAGGCAAGAAGCGGATGCGCCAGTTCGGCAAGGTGGACATCCCGCAGGCGGCCTTCATCGAGGCGCTGAAGATGGGGGACAACTGACGGCGCCGGAACCGGCGGCGTTCAGCCCCGCGCCTCCAGCGCCGCCATGATCTCGGCGGCGCGCATCAGGTCGGAGTATTTCTGGCCCATGTCGAAGAGGTTGGCGCGGTGCGGGTCGAGCGCGCGGTCGCCGACGCAGTCGGTGACCACCACCGTGCGGTAGTTCGAGCTCATGGCGTCGATCACCGTCGCGCGCACGCAGCCGCTCGTCGTGCAGCCGGTGACGATGAGCGTGTCCACCCCGCGCGCCACCAGGCAGGCCGCGAGCGGCGTGTCGAAAAAGGCCGAGGCCTGCGTCTTGCGGATGACGAGCTCGCCCGGCCGGGGCGCCAGAGCCGGCACGACATGGCTGGCCGGCGCCTCCTCCGTCAGGTCGCGCAGGCGCGGCACCTTCTCGCACCAGAGGCCCGCGTCGGAGCCATCCGCCGCGTAGACGATGCGCGTGAAGACCACCGGCAGGCCTTTCTCCCGCGCAAAGGCGAGCAGCGGCACGGTGGCCGTCACGGCCTCGGGAATGTTGCCGCCGCCGAGGATTTCCGGATCGTAAAAGCCGTTGACGAAGTCGACCACCAGCAGCGCCGGTCTCGCTCCGATGCCCGTCCGCTGGCCGAAACGCTGCTTGTGGTAAACGTCGTTCATGAGGCCGCCCTCAGGATGGATATGTCGGCGCGCGCCCTGACGCCGGCGAAGCGCTCCAGCGAGCGCCGCAGGTCCTCGCCGCGATAGCCGCGGCCGATGACCACGATCGTGTCGTCCTCGCGCTCGGCCTGCGGGGGCAGGACTTCCGGCGCCTGGACGCTCCTGCGCACGCTTTGCAAAAGCAGCCGGCCCGCCGGCGTGCGGACCACGCCCTTGACGCGCATCACGTCGTCGCCGCGCGCATGGAGCAGCGCGGACAGCCAGACGCCGAAGGCTGTCCAGTCGATCTCGTCGGAAAGCTCCAGCCGGGTCGGGAAGATCGGCGCGGCAGTTCGGCCGTCCAGCGCCGGCAACGGCTCGGGCGACGCGCCGGCGGCTGACGGCGGTGCCATGGGCGAGCCCTTCGCCGCGCCTTCGACCGCAGCGCCGGGATTGAGCGCCTGCAAGGTGGCGGCCAGCCGGCCGAGCCCCGCGGCGTCGGCCTCGTCCAGCTTGGTGACGATCAGGCGGTCCGCGGCTTCGGCCTGGCGGCGGCCGAGCGGCTCGGCCACGAGCTGCGCCAATCCGTGCAGGGCGTCGACGCAGACGATCGTCTCGCCGACGACGATGTGATGGACGAGCATCGGGTCGGTGCGGATCGCGTCGAGGATTCTTGACGGATCGGCAAGACCGCTCGTTTCAAGCACGACCTGATCGAGCCGCGTCTCGCCGGAGGCGGTACGGCTGCGCAGGTCGCACAGGCGCCTGAGAAGCGTCACCAGCCCGGCGCGCTGCTCGCAGCAGGCGCAGCCGCCGGCCAGCACCTCGATGCTTGCCGCGCGCGAAAGAAGCGCGTCGTCCACCGGGGTCTCGGCCGCCTCGTTGACGATGACATGCGCGCCCGGAAAGGCGCCGGCGTGGAGCTGATGGCGCAGCCAGGTCGTCTTGCCGGAGCCGAGGAAGCCGCCGAGCAGCGTCAGCCGCATGCGGCCGTCGGCGCGTTTCTCAGCCATCGTCCTGCCCGAGGAAGCGCGGATCGAGCGGATCCACCGCATGGCCGAGCAGGCGCTCCGCCGTGCACCAGACCTCGTCTAGGTCGCGCGCCATGGTGATGCTGCCGAAGGCGGTCGCGATCTGGATGTCGGGCACGAGGCCGTCGTCATGGGCGGCCAGCCCGAACTCCTTGAGCACCGACTTCAGCACCTGCACGCGGCGGAAGCGCGCGCGCAGACGGTCGGTCGGCGAGGCATTGCCCGTCTCCGTCCAGTGGCCGGGGGCCGCGGGAAAGCCGCAAGCCGAACACATGGCTCTCTCCAGAGCTCGGCCGGCGACGCTGCCCCGGGGCCGCCAGGGCGCCGCCGGCCGGCGATCGATGCGTCAGATGACTTCCGGCCGCTTGCCGCTGCCGAACGGATAGCGCTTGCGGAAGTCCTCGGCGATCTCCTCGAAGGTCATCCACTTGATGCCGTCATGGCCGTTGATGTGCTCGATCAGCCGCTCCAGCATCAGGAGCACCTGCGGTCGGCCGGAGACGTCGGGGTGGATGGTGAAGGCGAAGACCGCGTAGTCCATCTCGCGATACACCCAGTCGAACGCGTCGCGCCACAGATCCTCGATGTCGCGCGGATTGACGAAGCCGTGGCTGTTCGGCGACTTCTTCATGAACATCATGGGCGGCAGATCGTCGACATACCAGTTGGCGCCGATCTCGACGAGATCGATCTCCTTGCCGTGCTTGAGCGGATGCATCCACTCCTCGGCCTTCTTGGAATAGTCGATGACGTTCCAGCTGTCGCCGACGCGGGCGTAGAAGGGCTGGAAGTCGCGGTAGCCCTGGCTGTGATCGTATTTGAAGCCGTATTTCTGGAGCAGCGCGGCGGTCGCGTTGGACATCTCCCACCAGGGCGCGACATAGCCGCGGGGCTGCTTGCCGGAAAGCTTCTCGATCAGCTCGATCGACTTCACCAGGACCGCCTCTTCCTGGGTCGGCGTCATGGCGATCGGGTTCTCGTGCAGATAGCCATGCGCGCCGATCTCGTGGCCCTCGTCGACGATCAGCTTCACCTGGTCCGGGAAGGTCTCGATGGAATGGCCGGGAATGAAGAAGGTGGTCTTGAGGCCGTATTTCTTGAACAGGCGAAGCAGGCGGATGTTGCCGACCTCGGAGGCGAAAACGCCGCGCTGGATATCCGAGGGCGAGTCGCCGCCGCCGTAGGAGCCGATCCAGCCGGCCACCGAATCGATGTCGGTGCCGAACGCGCAGATGATTTCCTTCTTCGCCATGTCTCGTTCTCCTGTTTGAAACGGTCCGGTGCGCCCAGACGCCCTTGATCCTGCCGGCATAGGAACACGGCGCGCCGCAGAATTCCAGGGCTTTCTTTATGTAACATAAGGGGTTAGTCTCAGAAATGGGAGAATAGATACGATTCTCGCATCAATAAATCCGGATTTCTTATCGACGGCGCCGAAAAGGGCCCACGGGGGGAGCAGCACTATGGGACTGAAGATCACGATCGCCGGCAAGGCCTTCGAGGCGCGCTTCGAGAGCGAAGCCGCGCCCGCCACCTGTGCCGCCTTCCAGGCGCGGCTGCCGTTCGAAAGCAAGATCGTGCATGTCCGCTGGAGCGGCGAGGCCGTGTGGATACCGCTCGGCGACACGCAGTTCGGCGTCGGCTACGAGAACCATACCTCCTTTCCGGCGCCTGGTCAGATCCTGCTCTATCCGGGCGGCATCTCCGAGACGGAGATCCTGCTCGCATATGGCGGCGTGCACTTCGCAAGCAAGATGGGGCAGCTCGCCGGCAACCACTTCATCACGCTGACCTCGGGGCTGGAGATGCTGCCCGAGATCGGCCGGGCGACCCTGTGGTCGGGCGCCCAGACGATCCGCTTCGAGACAGATTGACAGGAAGAACGCCGCCTGTTCGTCAATCCTCGGGCAAGCGACCGCGTGAGCGGGAGCGCGACCCGAGGATCCATGCCGGAGCGGTGACAATATCCACGGCAGCGCAGGAATTGGCACTCTTCGCCCGCCGCCCTGCGCGGCCGTAGTATTCAGGCATGGATCCTCGGGTCTTCGCAGTTCGCTCCGCTTCTGCTTCGCCCGAGGATTGTTTGAGAAGGATGAGGTAGTTTGGCGGCCGGGACTGCGGCCCATCACAGCCAGCAGTCGCGGCGGCAGGCGACCGTCCCTAGAGCGGCGGACCTTCATGTGAGTCCATATCCTGCGGCAGTGAAGTAATTTCTGCATTCTTCTGGAGAGAAGAGATTGCAGATATCGCCGATGGCCTGCCAGAGTGCGTCGATGGTTCTGATGGCCTTTGCGCGCAGGTGCGCCTTG
>JAFKJW010000161.1 GCA_017305925.1 Hyphomicrobiales bacterium
CAACACGCTTCTGGGCAAGAACCCGCTGCTCTTCGACTCATACCTGGCCGGCGCCATCGAGGTGGACGTCGACTGCCTGTCGGACGGCGAGAACAACTACGTCGCCGGCGTCATGCAGCACATCGAGGAGGCCGGCATCCATTCGGGCGATTCGGCCTGCTCCCTGCCCGCCTACACGCTTTCCGCCGACACCGTGGCCGAGCTGGAGCGGCAGGCCAAGGCCATGGCCATCGCGCTGAAGGTCGGCGGCCTGATGAACGTGCAGTTCGCTATTCAGGACGGCGAGATCTACGTGCTGGAGGTCAATCCGCGCGCCAGCCGCACCGTGCCCTTCGTCGCCAAGGCGATCGGGCGTCCGATCGCCAAGATCGCTGCGCGCATCATGGCCGGCGAGAGCCTCGACGCCGCCTTCGCCCATTACGGCAAGAAGGTCGACGCCACCGCGCTCCCCCATATCGCGGTGAAGGAGGCGGTCTTCCCCTTCGCCCGCTTCCCCGGCGTGGACACGCTTCTCGGGCCGGAAATGAAGTCCACCGGTGAGGTGATGGGCCTCGACACGGATTTCGCGCTGGCTTTCGCCAAGAGCCAGCTCGGCGCCGGCATCGACCTGCCCCGCTCCGGCACGGTCTTCGTGTCCGTGCGCGACGAAGACAAGGAAGGCGTCCTGCCTTCCGTGAAGCGGCTGGCCGACATCGGCTTCAAGGTGCTGGCGACCTCCGGCACGGCGCGCTTCCTCAACGAGCACGCCATCCCGGCCGAAAAGATCAACAAGGTGCTGGAAGGCCGCCCCCACATCGAGGACGCCATCCGCAACCGCCAGGTGCAGCTGGTCTTCAACACCACGGACGGCCAGAAGGCGGTCTCGGACTCAAAATCGCTACGCCGCGCCACGCTGATGCAGAAGGTCCCCTACTACACGACGCTGGCGGGCGCGGCCGCAGCCGCGGAAGCCATCGCGGCGCTGAAGGCGGGGAGTTTGGAAGTGCGGCGGTTGCAAGAGTATTTTTGACCGGCTTCGTGCTGGCCGTCTTGCCGGTTTGCGCTTGTTCCGTGTTGGCGTAATATCAAGCCATGACCAGGCTGCAAAAGATCGAACGCGACATCGAGGCTCTCGCGCCGGAAGAGCTGGCGCGGTTCCGTCTGTGGTTCGCCGAATATGATGCCGCCAACTGGGGCATACAAATCGAGGCAGACGCCAAGGCGGGCAGGCTCGATGCACTGGCCGAAAAGGCGCTAGCCGACCATCGCTCCGGGCGAACCAGGCCGCTGTGATCCACCACGCCTCGCCGGATTTCTGGGAGGCTTACGATCGACTGCCGGAACACATCCGATCCCTGGCGGATCGCAATTTTTCGCGGCTCAAGGAAAACCCTGCACACCCCTCGCTTCAATTCAAACCGGTTGGGCGCTTCTGGTCTGTCCGAGTCGGCCTGCATTGCCGGGCCCTTGCCGTCCGCGACCGCGATGATCTGATCTGGTTCTGGATCGGCAGCCATGCCGAATACGACCAGTTGATCGGTTGAACCAGCCTGCCGCCTCGTGCCAGATCGCCGCCCGCCCCTCAGTGGTGGGCGGCTTCCTTTTTCGGCGCGCTGGCCTCCAGCGCGCGCAGGTTGGCCTTGCCGATCTCGGAGAGCATGCGGGAGCAGGATTTTTCGGTGATCGTGCCGATGCGCCGCGCCGCCGCCATCCACGAGAGGTTGACCAGCCTGCCGTCCGCCGCCGCTTCCTTGCCGGCCGCCGCCTTCAGCGCCGTCACGTCGGCCTCGCCGCACTCTTCCTTCAACAGTTCCGAGAGCGCGAGGGAATAGGTGAAGGAGTTTTCGGCGGCGACGTCGTCGTCGGAGATCAGAGCCGCTTCCGCGCCGTCCTGGCCTGCGGCATCGTGTTCGCCTTCGGCGGCATGCTCGCCATGCGTCGTTTCCCTCGCATGCGCAGCCTCGCCGCCGGCATAGAAGGCCCAGCCTCCATAGCCCGCCCCGCCCAGAACCAGCGGCGCGCAGGCGAGCAGCGCAAGCTTCAGCTTGGAGCGCTTCTTCGGCGGCGCGGCCTCCCCGGCCGGCGCAGCGGGGGGCGTGGCGGCGTCGGCCGCCTTGTCTTTCTTCTTTTTGAAGAGCATGGCGCCGCTCCTAGCACGGCAGCCGTTAAGCCCTGGTAATCACGCGGCAATTCTTTCGAACGATCGGCGCTCGGCCGTCAGAGTGGGCCGGAGGTGAGCACCGTCTGCGAGGCGATCGGCGCGGCGTTCAGTTCCGTCTGCGAGGGGATCGGGCGGCTGCGCCGGCGCCGGTCCTTGCCGAGGCCGGTCTCGTCGAGCAGCCCCATGCGCTTGGCGTCGTAATAATAACCGGTCTGGTAGAGCCGGTCGGCGCGGGCGTGATCGCCGCGCGCCACCAGCCAGGCGCCGCGCAGATAGCGCACGGCATATTTCAGGTTGGTCTCGGCATCGAGCAGGCCGCTCGCCGGCCCGCGATAGCCCATGCCCTGCGCGGTGCGGTGGCTGATCTGCATCAGCCCGAGATAGGGCCCGTTGCGCGCGCCCGGGTTGAAGGTGCTCTCGCGCTTGACCGTGCGCCGGACGAGATCCACCGGCACCTTGTAGTAACTGGCATAGCGCGCGATCAGGCTGTCGAGCTCCGCGCTGCGCGGCGCCACGTAGCCCGGGCCCATGCGGCCTTCCGGCGGAGCGATCGACCCGTCCGCGGCCGGCTGCGGCGCGACGGCTGCCGTCACCATCAGCGAGCGCGACGGCGAATCGCCGGCAAAGGCCGCGGGCATGGCCATGGCGGCCTGCTGCTCGTCTGCCGTGGCGGCCGAAGCCACCGCCTGCTGCGCGGGCACGGCGGTCTCGCCTTGCGCCGGCAGGGTTCCGGCAATCTGCGTGCCGGCCGTGGTCTGGCTTGCCTGCGCCGAGGCGGGCTGCTGCCCCGCCGCCGCGAGGGCCGTCTGCGGGGCGGCGGGCTTCAGAACGGACGCTTCGGCGAAAACGCCTCCCGTCACGCCGTCGGCACTCATCGCCGCAGGCACGGTCAGCATTTCCTCGGGCAGCATCGGATAGGCTTCGGCGCTGGTCGTCGAAAGCGTGGCGGTTTTCGTCGTGCCTGCCGACGTGCAGGCCGCCAGGGCAGCGCCAGCGCACATCACAGCCAGTATGGCGAATGGCCGTCCTGCCGCCAAGGCGCTCCCTCTCGAAAGTTGATCGAACCGTAGGCCTCCTTAACCGAGCAGGCCGGCCCGATCAACCTTACGTTAACATTTGTTGATGTCGCAGGGCCGGTTCGGGACGGAAACCCGCGCCCGGTTCCTTCTTTGTTCACATTCCGGGTGTTTTGCTGTAAGAAAGGTCCGATGCAACGCTGCCATCTCGTCGATACATCCTTCGGCGCCGTCGGGATCGCCTGGACGGAAAAGGGCCTTTCCCGCCTGCTGCTGCCGCAGCGCGACCGCGATGCCGTGCGGCGCAAGCTGGCGGCGCAGGGCGCGGCGACGGCCGAACCGGAAGGCGCCATGGCGGAGCTCTGCGGCCGAATAGCGCACTATTTCGCGGGTGGCACGGTGGAGTTCAACGACGTTGCCGTCGATCTCGGCGATGCCGATAGGTTCCGCCTCGCGATCTATGCCGCGGCGCGCCGGCTGCGCTTCGGCATGACGGCCACATATGGTGAACTGGCGAAGATGGCCGGCCATGAGGGCCTGGCGCGCGAGACAGGTGCAGCACTCGGCCGCAACCCCGTCCCGCTGGTCGTTCCCTGCCACCGCATCCTGGCGGCGGGCGGCAGGATCGGCGGCTTCTCGGCGCCGGGCGGCGCGGAGACCAAGAAGCGCATGCTGGCGCTGGAGGGCGTGGTCGTCGATCCGCCGCCGGCGCAGGCGGCCTTCGCTTTTTGAGGACTCAGCGGCGGGGCCAGATGAACAGGTCGTCGGGCCCCTCGATGCGCCTGCATTCGAAGACGGGGCAGGAGCGCGTGTCGGCGGCCGGCACGGAGACGCTGGCGGCATATTCGCCGCGGTCGCACCAGCGCGCGTCGCGGACATAGCGGCCGTAAAGCTGCAACCCCGGCGTATGCTTGGCCGGATAGCGCAGGATCGCCGCGCCCTGGTCGCTCAGGATCGCGCGGACGCGTGCGCAGGACATCCCGCTCGAATTGTAGCGCTGGATCGCCATGGCGTCGAAAGACACCAGCATCAGGCACGCCGCGAGGATATATTTCATGGGTCGGCTTCCGGTCGAAAACGCTCGGGCGGCAAGACGCACCGCCACGAAGGCGGCAACGCATCCGCCGCCCATAAGTTGCACGCTATCTTTGCAGCGGGCATTCATGATCGGCAACCCGCTTCCGGGAGGGTGACGCCGGCGCCCGGCCTGCTATGGTGCGGCGCTTTGCACGAGGGAGAAAGAGATGGCTGCCGAGAGGATCGGTTTCATAGGCGTCGGGCTGATGGGCCACGGCATGGCGAAGAACATCCTCGAAAAAGGCTACGCGCTGAAGGTGCTGGCCCATCGCAACCGCGCGCCGGTCGAGGATCTGCTGGGCCGCGGCGCGACCGAGGCGAAGTCCGCCCGCGATATTGCCGAGACCAGCGACGCCGTCGTGCTCTGCGTCACCGGTTCGCCCGAAGTCGAGGCGCTGGTGGGCGGGTCGGACGGCCTCGCCTCGCCCGGCAGGGAGATCACCATCGTCGACTGCTCGACGTCCGATCCCTCCTCCACCGTGCGGCTCTCGGCCGAACTGGCGCAAAAAGGCATCACCTTCCTCGACGCGCCCCTGTCGCGCACGCCCGCCGACGCCGAGGCCGGCACGCTCGACGTGATGTGCGGCGGCACCGAGGCGCAATTCTCGCTCGTCCGGCCATTGCTCGCCACCTTCGCCGCGCGCATCATCCACACCGGCCCGGTCGGCAGCGCCCACACGATGAAGCTGCTCAACAATTTTATCGCCATGGGCTATGGCGCGCTCTATGCCGAGGCCCTGGCGCTCGGTGCCAAGGCGGGGCTTACGCCGCAGGTCTTCGATTCGGTCATCCGCGACGGCCGCATGGACAGCCCGTTCTACCGCACCTTCTTCAAATGGGTCCTGGAGCGCGATCCGAACGCGCATCGCTTCGCCCTGCGCAACGCGCTGAAGGACATGACGTATCTGGCCGCCTTCGCGAATGCATCCGGCGCCGCCAATCCGCTCGGGGCTGCCGTGCGCAACAGCTATGCGCTGGCCGTCAACGCGGGCAAGGGCGACGATTTCGTGCCCATGCTCGCCGATTTCATCGCTGCCACGAACGGCGTCTCGCTCGTGAAGGAATGAGCAACGGCGTCAGGGGCGCACCGACACCACGTGAAGTCCCCGCTCCGGCAAAAGGCCGGCGAGAGGCTTCGGCCGAAAGTCCATGTCGCTGCCTGCGGGCATCGGCGGCCCGAGCAGCGGGCCGCTGAAGCAATCGACCCCGGCCTCGACGGCCATGCGCAGGTCGTCCGCCGTCGCCAGGTCCCGCGCCAGCACCGTCATGCCCTGCCTTTTGAAGGACGCGACGAGCGGCGCCAGCAGGGCGGCGGCCTCCGGATAGCGGCGCATCTCCGCGAGGCGCTGGCCGGACAGCTCCGCCACCGCCGGTGAGAGGCCCGCCGCCTTCAGGCTGCCGCCGGCGAAGGCGAAGCCGTCGATGCTGAAACGCAGGCCATGCGCGGCGAGCGCCGCCAGCGCCGCCCGCTCCCCCGCCGAGGAAGGCAGGGCCGGGAGCCGGCACAGCACCGACCGCGGCGGCAAGGGCGCTTCGTCCAGAGCCGTCGCGTGCCCGTTGGCGCGATGGAGCGCGTCAGGGAGGAACGGTGCGTCATCGGCGCGGACATCGAGAAGGAAAAGCCGGGGCGTCATGCCGAGATGGACGCGGTTGAAGAGGTGCAGGGCTGGCGCCAGCCGCCACGCCTGCTCCTCTTCCACAAACGCTGCCTCCGCATCTTCACCGGGCCGGCCGACAACGGCAAGGCCGTCGACGGTCAGGCTCGCCTCCACGCCGACGGGCACCAGAGCGCTGCCGTGCAGTTCGCAGACGAGCCCATAACAGGAACCGATCCGCCTCTCGCCCCGCACGGCGTAATGGATGCCGATCTCATCGGCATATATCTCCCCCTCCTCCATCGCGCTTACAGTGACGCCGCCCGCCTGCCGAACGCCCGCTCCGGGCGCGGAAGGTTCCGTCGCGTCTCCGCGGCCTCCTCTGCCGCGTCGGCCTGCGGGAATGGCACGGCCTGATATCCCCTGAGACGGGGCGAAGCGAGTTGCGGGCGCCCGAGCGCGTAGCCTTGCAGCATCGACACGCCGGCCTTCACGGCGAAATCGACCCGCCAGCTGTCCTCTATGCCTTCGAAAACGGTTCTGATGTCGCGCTCCTCGAATTTTTGCACCAGCGTCCTCAGCAGCGCGAAGCCGGCGCTGGAATCCATCAGCCGCGCGATCCAGCTCGCATCGAACTTGACGATATCCGGCTTCAGCTCGGCGATCCTGAAGATGTCTGACTCTTCGGCACCGTAATCGTCAACGGCGATCCTGAGCCCGTTGCCCCGCAGCGCTTCGATAAAGCCGATGAAGACCGCCTCCGATCCCGTGGGCTGTTCCGTCACCTCGCAGACCACACGCTGCGCATCGATCCCCGCCTCATGCAGGACAAGCCGCATCTCGCGCAGCGTCAGGTCGGCGATCGCGCGGTCTATGAATACGGAAGGGTCGAAATTGACGAAAATCCACACATCGTTTTCGAGGCAGGTCGCCGCGTTGAGCAGGTGCATGGTGCGCGTCAGCGTCTCGACATGCAGCCGGTCGACCACGGGGATGCTGGCGAAGAACGCCACCGGGCTCACCGGCTCGTCGCCCCGGAACGGGCGCAGCAGGCCCTCATAGGCGGCGAGCGCGAGCCTGCCGTCGCGCACCTGGAAGATCGGCTGGAAAGCGCTGCGCAGCCTGTATCCCGCCCAAACGCCTTCGGACGTCCCGTCCTCGAGACGCACGAGATGCGAGAGTGCGACGCTGCGAGCCATCAGCATCCTTTCCACGCCGCGGAAAAGTGTCGCGCAACCATGCGACGAAACTCTTGACCATTGGTTAAGCAGGGCGTGCCGGCACTTTCCCGCAACGGCGGCGAAGCGGCTTGCGGTTTGCCGGCCGATGGGACATTAAGGCGCCGTTTCCAGCCCGACCGTCCGGAGCCCCTGCCATGGCATTCCTTGCCGACGTCCTGTCCCGCGTAAAGCCTTCCGCCACCATCGCCGTGACCCAGAAGGCGCGCGAGCTGAAAGCCAAGGGACGCGACGTGATCGGGCTCGGCGCCGGCGAGCCCGATTTCGATACGCCGGACAACATCAAGAACGCGGCCATCGAGGCGATCCGCCGCGGCGAGACAAAATATCCGCCGGTCTCGGGAATCGCGCCGCTGCGCGAGGCGATCGCCAAGAAATTCAAGCGCGAGAACAACCTCGACTACAAGCCGGAGCAGACCATCGTCGGCACGGGCGGCAAGCAGATCCTGTTCAACGCCTTCATGGCGACGCTGAACCCCGGCGACGAGGTCGTCATCCCCCGCCCCTACTGGGTGAGCTATCCCGAGATGGTCGCCATCTGCGGCGGCACGCCGGTCTATGCCGAGACCTCGATCGCCAACGGCTTCAAGCTGACGGCGGCCGCGCTCGAAAAGGCGATCACGCCGAAGACCAAATGGCTGGTGATGAACTCGCCGTCCAACCCCTCCGGCGCCGCCTATACCGAGAACGAGTTGCGGGAGATCGCCGACGTTCTCCTGAAGCATCCCCATGTCTGGACGCTGACCGACGACATGTACGAGCACCTGACCTATGGCGACTTCACGTTCAGGACGCTGGCCGAGGTCGAGCCCGCGCTCTACGAGCGCACGCTGACCATGAACGGCGTCTCCAAGGCCTATGCCATGACCGGCTGGCGCATTGGCTACGCCGCCGGCCCGCTGCCGCTCATCAAGGCGATGGACATGATCCAGGGCCAGCAGACCTCCGGCGCCTGCACCATCGCGCAATGGGCCTCGGTCGAGGCGCTGAACGGCCCGCAGGACTTCATCGCCCGCAACAAGGCGATCTTCCAGGGTCGCCGCGACCTCGTCGTGTCGATGCTCAACCAGGCGCGCGGAATCACCTGCCCGACGCCCGAGGGCGCCTTCTACGTCTATCCCTCCTGCGAGGGCCTGATCGGCAGGAAGACCGAGGGCGGCAAGGTGATCGCGACCGACGAGGACTTCGTCTCGGAGCTGCTGGAAACGGAAGGCGTCGCCGTCGTCCACGGCTCGGCCTTCGGGCTCGGGCCGAACTTCCGCATCTCCTACGCGACCTCGGAGGCGCTGCTGGAGGAAGCCTGCATCCGCATCCAGCGCTTCGCCGCAAGCCTGAACTGAGCCCTTCCCTCGCCTGGCCGCTGCCGGGAGGCGTGCGAATTCCGCCCGAAATCGCTTGCCCTCCTCTGCCGGTCATGGTTCCATCCCGTCGGGAACGCGGCAGGAACCGCCGCGCCCGCGACGGCCGGACACGGGCCGGCACACCACTGGCCCTCAGGCCGCCGCTCACGAGGAAACGAGTGGAGGTCAGCCATGGGAAATCGCGCCGGAGGAAGGCGAAAGGGACCGAAATGCATCGCCATTATCGGTCCCTTCGCGAGTGGAAAAACCACGCTTCTTGAAGCAATCCTGGCGCGAACGGGCGCCATTCCCCGCCAGAACGCGGTCGCGTCGGGAAACAGCGTCGGCGACCATTCGCCCGAGGCCCGCGCCCACGCCATGAGCGTCGAGGCCGTCGCCGCCACCGTCGACTTCATGGGCGACAGCCTCACCTTCATCGACTGCCCCGGCTCCATCGAGTTCGCCAGCGAGGCCGACGCGATCCTCGCGGCCTCGGACATCGCGGTGGTCGTCGCCGAAGCGGATCCCAAGAAAGTTCCGGCCCTGCAGCTCATCATGCGCAAGCTGGACGACATGGGAGTGCCCCGCATCCTTTTCCTCAACAAGATCGACCGTTCGAGCGCCGGCGTGCGCGACACGCTGAAGATGCTCCAGCCGACCAGCTCCGTGCCGCTCCTGCTGCGGCAGATCCCGCTGCGCAAGGGCGAGACGGTGATCGGCTCGATCGACCTGGCGCTGGAGCGCGCCTATGTCTGGCGCGAGTTCGCCGAAAGCGAGGTGGCGGAGATTCCCGACGACGAGAAGGCGCGCGAGATGGAGGCGCGCTTCTCGATGCTGGAGACGCTGGCCGACCATGACGACCTCCTGATGGAGCAGCTCCTTGAGGAGAAGGAGCCGCCGAAGGACGAGGTGTTCGACGACCTTTCCGCCGACCTTCGCGACGGCGCGGTCGTGCCGGTGCTGATCGGCACCGCCGAGAAGGGCAACGGCGTCCTGCGCCTCCTCAAGGCGATCCGCCACGACGCACCGGACGTGGAGGCGACCCGCAAGCGGCTCGGCGTGGCCGACGGCGCGCAGACCGTGGTGCAGGTCATGAAGACCGTGCACACCGCGCATGGCGGCAAGCTGTCGATCTCCCGCATTCTCTCGGGCAGCGTCGCGGACGGCGCCGAACTGACGGCCGACGACGGAGCGAGCGTGAAGGTCTCGGGCATCTACAGGATGCTCGGCAAGGACCAGCACAAGATCGCCAGCGCCGCGGCCGGCGACACCGTGGCGCTCGGCAAGCTGGACGAGGCGCGGACGGGCGCGACGCTGGTCTCCGGCAAGACCCCCGGCAAGGCGCTCTTCGCCTTCGTGGCGCCGCAGCCGGTCTTCTCGCTCGCGCTCAGGCCCAAGGAGCGCAAGGACGACGTGAAGCTGTCCTCGGCCATCCAGCGCATCGCCGAGGAGGACCCCTCGCTCGCGGTCCGTCACGACCAGGACACCGGCGAAACGATCATTTCCGGCCATGGCGAGATGCATCTGCGCGTCATCGCCGAGCGGTTGGAGAACAAGTACCAGATCCCGATCGTGGCGCGGGCGCCGAGCGTCCCCTACCGCGAGACCATCCGCAAGGGAGCCCAGCAGCGCGGCCGCCACAAGAAGCAGTCGGGCGGCCACGGCCAGTTCGGCGACGTGGTCATCGAGATCAAGCCGCTGCCGCGCGGCTCCGGCTTCGAGTTCACCGACACGATCACCGGCGGCGTCGTGCCCAAGCAGTACATCCCGTCGGTGGAGGCCGGCGTGCGCGACTACCTGAAGTCCGGGCCGCTCGGCTTTCCCGTGGTGGACATCGCGGTCAACCTGTCGGACGGCTCCTACCACACCGTCGATTCCTCCGACATGGCGTTTCAGATGGCCGCCCGGCTCGGCATGAAGGAGGGCATGGCCTCCTGCTCGCCGGTGCTGCTGGAGCCGATCATGAAGGTGAGCATCTACACGCCTTCGGACACGACCGCGAAGGTGACGGCCATCGTGCCGCAGCGCCGCGGCCAGATCCTCGGCTTCGACGCGCGACCGGGCTGGCCCGGCTGGGACGTCGTGGAGGCGACCATGCCGCAGGCCGAGATGGGCAACCTGATCGTCGAGCTGCGCTCCGCGACCGCCGGCGTGGCCACCTTCGAATCGGGCTTCGACCACATGGCCGAGCTGACCGGCAGGCTGGCCGACGAGGTGATGAACACCAACGGCAAGGCCGCCTGACGGACCTGCACCGCCGTACCTTGCCTTCGCCGAAGGCAAGGTACGCAGCCATGGACGCCGGTGAAGGCCGACTCGGTCAATTGATAGCGGCCCCATAAATCGCCGCTTTATCAATCGCTGGTAGCTTGACCCGCATGTCTGTGCGCGAAACGCTTCTGCCGCGATATCTAACGGCCCCGACGCCGAAGATCTCATTCGGCCCCTTCCGGATGCTGGAAGCAGTGCCCTGGCTGATGTTCGCCACCAGCATGCGCGTCCTTGCCTGGCAGGGGCTGGTCCCATGTCTCCTGCTGGCGAACGCCGCCCTCTTCCTCGCCTTCGTGCTCGCCGCGCGCAGGATGGTCGAATTCACCAATGGCAGTACCGAACTAGAGCGGTTTGCAATTTGACTGAATCGGGATTCCCAAGGGCAAGCAAATCAGATTCGATGCACTGACCGTTGGAGGTCGGACAGCATGTCGAAGCCGTATTCGATTGATTTGCGGGAACTGGCGATGGCCCGGCTTGAGTCGGGTGA